>DATANW010000161.1:0-2069 GCA_036266055.1 Pyrinomonadaceae bacterium
CGCGGAGATCGCTGAGAAAAGAATTCTCTCGGATGATCTCGATCCGTTAATGCTCATGCTGCGCGAGATTTGTGAACGTGGCGATGTGAACTTGATCGTCACGACCGGCGGCACGGGTCTTGGACCACGCGACAACACGCCTGAAGCAACGTTGAAAGTAATCGAACGCGAGGCGCCGGGCATTGCCGAAGCGATTCGTGCGGAGTCGTTGAAAATCACGCCGCTGGCGATGATTTCTCGTGGCGTGTGCGGCGTGTGCGGTGGGACGCTGATCGTCAATCTCCCAGGCTCGCCGAAAGCCGTGCGCGAGAGTTTCGCCGTCATCAAACCCGTGCTGTCACACGCCGTCGATCTCCTCGCCGGCAAGACGCAACACGGCGCTTAACGAGATCATGACGGCTTCCACTGCCGCAGTTGATCGATAATCACTCCCTCACGCAAAGACCAATCGCACGGGCGCAACGATTCGATACCGAGTGCCCGCATGGCTTCCTCCAACACTATCGCGCCGGCAACGATGATTTCCGCGCGGCGGAGCGCCAGGCCCGCGTACGTACGGCGTTGAGTAACGTTCATCACGGCCAGCATCGCATTCAACTGCGTCAGCCCTTTGAGGCTGATAATCGATGTCTTCTGGTTTGCATTGCCATTGCTTCCTGCTGAGTCGAGTCGCAGTGCTGCGTTAACCGCCAGAATCGTGCCTGAAGTTCCGGTTACGGCATCCCATTCATGTTTGTGCAGTGCTCGCGCAGGTTCTTTGAGCGCCGTTTGAATTTCCTCCCGAAGCTGGACCAACTGGTCCGTGCGTGGCGGATCGGAAGTAAGGAAGCGCTCGGTTAAACCAACCGCGCCGAGCTTCATTGATAGCAGCGTGAGCGGTTGTCCTTTGCGAAAGACGGATATCTCCGTCGACCCACCGCCGATGTCGATGTTGAGAGTCGCCGCGCCTGTGTCGCTGCATCCGTGCGACGCCGCAAGACCGATGAGACGCGCCTCTTCCGTTCCCGACAGCACGGCCACGCGTACGCCCGTTTTCTTTTCCATTTTCTCGACGAACCGCGCCGAATTATTTGCCTCACGGACCGCCGCGGTCGCGATCGCCACGATCGATTCAGCCCCACGAGCAGCGGCGACCGACCGCAGTCTCCTGATGCATTTGGCGGCGCGGCGTATCGCGTCGCGGCTGATGTAGCCCTTTAGCAGTGTCTCATGGCCCAACCGGACGATTTCGCGTTCGCGCGCGAGTACGGCGAAAGAGTCGCTGGCCGCAGCGTCAACCACCACGAGCTTTATGGAATTGGAACCGATGTCGATGGCTGCAAACTTCAAGGCAGGACCTTCTTGCTCAGGTCCACCAAGTTTACAGGTGTTTTGGAGGGAACTGCTGTTTTTTCTCTCAGCGGCTGAATCGGACTGACTTTCTCTTCCGAGACTGCGGGCTCGTCGACCACCTTCGTCACCGCGCGTCGGAGATCGGCGGCGACCGAGCGCACGGATCGTGAAGCATTCAAAACGTGAAACCCGTATTCGCTGCTCATGCGATCGAACACTTTCAGCAGCCGCGTTTGATACTCGATGAAGCTGTCGTAAAAGTCTTCGCCGAGACCGAGATCCATTCCCGATTCCCAGTAGTCAAAGCCGCGTCCGGAGCTCAGCACACGTTCGACGAGCTGCTGCGGCGTTGAGATGCGCAGGTAGAAAACGGCATCCGGCACGAGCGCCATGCTGTAGATCGATCTGATCCAACCGGAGTCGATGCCGCGCACTTCAGCACGCGCCATCGCTGAGTAGATGTAGCGATCGGTGAGAACGACGAACCCTGAACGCAAGGCGGGCAACATCTCGTTTTCGAGCCGATCGATAAAATCCGTGGCGTAGAAGAGTTGCATCGTGAGTCTGCCAAGCGTGTGTCCCGTCTTAGCCTCTTTGATGCCGCGTCCGGCGAGCACCGAGCGCGTCATGCCCGTGTCGAGCACGGCGTGGCCGCGCGACTCGAGCCACGTGCGCAGCAGTGCGATGTGCGTCGAGCGACCCACGCCGTCGGTGCCTTCGATGACGATCAACTTGCC
>DATANW010000162.1:0-3398 GCA_036266055.1 Pyrinomonadaceae bacterium
AAAAGCGCGAGTTAGTGCTGGCTCGAGATCCGCTCGGTATCAAGCCGCTCTACTACTACCGCACCGAGCAGCTGTTCATTTTTGCATCCGAGGTGCGCGCGCTGCTCGCGAGCGGTCTCGTACCGCGGACGCTGAGTAGCGCTGGGGTTGATTCGTACCTGGCGTGCGGTTCGGTCGAAGCGCCGCTCACGATCGTTGACGGCGTGAAACAGTTGCTGCCGGGTCAGTACCTGCAAGTTCGCGTCGACGACGAGGGTAAGGTCGGCGTGACGAGGGGGGAGTTTGGTGCTCGTCATCGCGAGGCGGAAGTCTCACGCAGCAGAGCGGAGGCGGTAGCGCGACTGCGATCCGAGTTGGAAGAATCGGTTCGCCTGCACCTGGTCAGCGATGTTCCGCTGGGTGTGTTTCTGTCGGGCGGGATCGATTCCAGCGCGATGGTCGCATTGACGAGCCGTATCAGTGGCGAGCCGCCGCGAACGTTCAGCGTCGTATTCGATGAACCTGATTATTCCGAGGCAACTCACGCCCGCACGATTGCCGCGAAGTTCCGCACGGACCACCGCGAGACGCGACTGAACGAAGACCAGTTGTTGGAGCTGTTGCCGCAGGCGCTCGCGTCGTTGGACCAACCGACGATGGATGGGATTAACACGTTCGTGGTTTCGAAGGCGGTGAAACAGGCTGGGGTGACAGTCGCGCTTTCCGGTCTCGGCGGAGATGAGTTGTTCGCGGGTTATCCGAGCTTCAAACGGGCATTGAAGGTGGATTCGATGTCGCCACTGTCGAAGCAGCTTTTGCGGGCGGCGTCGGGAGTTGGAAAATTCGCGCTTAACGGATCGACGCAGAGAAGCAAGTTTTGGCAACTGGCGGGGAGCGATTGCAGTCCGGCGGATGTCTATCGCATTTCGCGTCAACTGTTCGCGCCGGATTACGTGCCGCAACTCAAAAAAGGCCTGACACGGAGCGCGCCGCACACTGATGGTCGTTGTCTCGCAGCGAGCGCAGACGTCGTGAACCAGATTTCCGAGCTCGAGCTGCGAGGTTACATGACGAACACCTTACTGCGCGACACGGACGCGATGAGCATGGCCCATTCACTCGAGGTGCGCGTGCCGTTTGTCGACGTGAACGTGGTCGAGTTTGCGCTTTCGCTTCCGGGAAAGTGGAAGTTGAGCGACGGGACGAATGGCTTTTCGAAGGCGTTGCTGGCCGATGCGGTTGCGGACTTGCTGCCGCGAGATCTGCTGGCGCGTCCCAAGATGGGGTTCACGTTGCCGTTCGAAAAATGGATGCAGGGGCGACTGCGGGATGAGATTGGGGCCGTGTTGGGCGATGGCGGACGAATCGGTGACGCAGGATTGATCGTAGACGGCGTCCGCGATGTTTGGCGGAAGTTCTTGCAGAAGCCGCGGGCAACGGGCTGGTCGCGGCCGTGGGCGCTGTACTCGTTGGCGCGCTGGTGCGAGATCAATAAGGTCGCGGCGTAATGAGAGTTCTTCACGTCATCCCTTCGGTGTCGAAACGTTCCGGTGGGCCAGGTATGGCCATCGTGCCGATGTGCCGGGAACTCCGGAAGCGAGGGATTGACGTGTTTCTGGTGGCGACCGATGCTGGCCTGCAGGAGATCGAGGTTTCGCGTGTGGTGGATTACGAAGGCGTGCCCGCAATGTTTTTCCCGTCGCAACTTGGTGAGTCGTTCAAATACTCGCGGCCGCTTTCGGTATGGCTCGAGGCGAATGCCGCCAAGTTTGATGTGGGCCATATCCACTCGGTGTTCAATCACTCTTCCGTGGCGGCCGCCCGAGCATTTCGCAAGGCGCGCGTTCCATACGTGATCAGGCCGCTCGGCACGCTCGATCCGTGGAGCATGAAGCAGAAGCCGCTGCGCAAGCGCGTCTTCTGGTCGCTCGCAGGTAAGACGCTGGTAAGCGGCGCCGCGCGCGTCCACTACACGTCACAAACCGAGAAGACGGCGACGGAGACGCTGCTCGGCGTGAATCACGGACGGGTGATACCGCTCGGGATCGACACGATCGTCGATTCGACAAACGGCGTGCACCAAAAGCAATCAAGTAATCCATACGTGCTGGTTTTGTCTCGTCTGCATCCGAAGAAGGGATTGGAGGTTCTAATCGACGCCTTCATCACGCTGACGCGCCGCACGAGTTTTGATCATTGGCATCTGGTAATCGCAGGTGACGGACCGGCCGATCACGTTTCGTTGCTGAAGAAACAAGCGGCGGCGGCGGCAGACAGAATCCTTTTTACGGGCTGGATCGACGGCGAACGAAAAGAAGAGCTGCTGCGGAACGCCTCATTGTTAGCGCTTCCTTCTTATCAGGAGAACTTTGGTCTATGTGTGATGGAAGCACTCGCGCGATCGGTGCCGGTGCTAATCAGCCCGCACGTGAATCTCGCGGACGAGATCGAAGCAGCTAATGCGGGGTGGATCGCTCCGGTCGAAGCGCACGCGTTAAGCGACACGTTGGCAACCGCACTAAGTGACCCCGAGGACCTCGCGAAACGTGGGCGAGCAGGGAAGTCACTCTCACTACGCTACTCATGGGAACGAGTCGCGACGGATTTGGTTGAACTTTACACGGAGATAGCAAGATAGCAGCACCGGCGTACACAGAATTTGAGTGGCGCACTGAACGGGCAGCGAATGGCGCCGCGGGCGAAAGACTGGCTGACGTCTTCGTCGCGCTGGTCAAGAAGCTCGACGGCGTCCGATCGATCTGCGATCTCGGTTGCGGCAACGGGCACATCGCGGGCCACCTTGCTTCACTCGGTTACGACGTCACCGGCATCGACGCATCACGAAGCGGTATTCGCATCGCTCAACAAACATATCCGAAAGTGAAATTCATTGAAGCGACGATTGGCGGCAGTTTCGAACACCTGGCGATGCAATGTTTCGATCTCGTGATCTCGAGTGACGTGATCGAGCACCTGTATCGCCCGTCAGACTTACTAGACGCAGCCTGCTCGCTCCTAAGACCTGCTGGTCACCTGCTGATCGGCACGCCGTATCACGGTTACTTCAAAAACCTGGCGCTCGCGATCACGGGTCGCATGGATTCGCATTTTTCCACGCTGCACGACGGCGGACACATCAAGTTCTTCAGCGTGAACACGCTGTCGCAACTGCTAACTACGCACTCGTTCGAAGATCTCAGTTTCACCTATTACGGCCGCGCACCGTGGCTCTGGAAAAACATGATCTGCCACGCTCGCAAACCGGCGCGATAGATGCTCGACCAGATCACTCCGCTCATACTGACGTACAACGAAGCGCCAAACATCGCGCGCACTCTCGACAGCCTGCGCTGGGCCAGGGAGATCGTCGTCGTTGACAGCTACAGCACCGACGACACGGCGCAGATCGCGTCGGGCTA
>DATANW010000163.1:0-11108 GCA_036266055.1 Pyrinomonadaceae bacterium
AAAAGCGCGAGCGGAATGTAGAGCAAGTAATCCAACAACCCCGACAACGGCGGTTCCGTCGGATTGAAATCAGACGCAGCGAGCGCGACGCCGGCGAGCGTCGTCGTGGCCATCGTCAACAAGAACAGACCGCCATGCAGCCACCACTGCCGGGCCGAAATTCGCGGCAGCGAACTCACGAACGGCCTGGGAAAAAACTCTTCTCTCAACGCTAATCCCTCACATTCCCACGCTAACAACAACGCCCCAACGAACCCATCAACACCAACAACTCAAAACGCAGCTTCAAAGCAAAAGGCTAGAGCATGGAAGCAGTCCCCATCTCTAGCCTCTCCAATAAGTCAAAACGCGGGATAACACTAAAACTCGTCGTCGTCGTCCGCACCGTTAGCTGCGGCCTCGCCATCCTCGTGTGCCTGCAACTCCTTGCCCGGTTTGAAACGAATTGTCTTGCCGGAAGGAATCGCAACCTCTTCGCCGGTGCGCGGATTGCGCCCCACGCCGCGCTTCCGCGGTTTCACCACAAACACGCCAAAGCCGCGCAACTCGATTCGTTCACCACGCGTCAGAGCTTCCTTCATCGAATGAAAGAGCGCCTCGACAGCTTGTTCGGCCTTCATTTTTGGCACGCCGGTTTTATCGGCAACGCGATTGATGATGTCTAACTTGATCACGTCTTCGGGCCCTCTTTTCTGGTCCCGTGGGGGACGATGTCTGGGCTGCAAATGCAGGGAAGGATGATAGATATCGTCAGCGAAGACTGTCAAGGAAATGGCTTGCCACCGCCGAACAACGGCGATATAAGTGGCGTTTGACAAGCGCGGAAGCGAAAGCTAACCTCCAACTCGATTAGCTATGTTTGGAATTCGAAAACGCCGGCCGCCACCATTTGGCGGAGTCCACGTCGACGACGACAAAGACATCCAGGAACACAAGCCTGAAGAAGCTTCGCGCAACGATCTCTGGTCGGAAGCACGCTTGTTGCTCCGCGATCTCATCTTTGCGCTGATGATTGCAGCGCTGGTCGTCGTGTTCATCGTGCAGCCGGTGAAGGTGGAAGGCACGTCGATGCTGCCGCGCTTGCACGACGGCGAGCGCATCTTCGTCAACAAGTTGATCTACTACGACGAGTATCGTTGGGCGCCCAAGGTCGAGCGCGGCGACATCGTCGTGTTCTGGTTTCCGGACGACCCGTCTAAGAGTTACATCAAACGCGTCATCGGTTTGCCGGGTGACAAAATCGAGATCGTCGAAGGTGTCGTGCGCGTCAACGGCGCCGAGATCTCCGAGACGTACCTGGATCCGCGTCTGAACCTGACTCATCGCTCGATGGAGTCCACTGAAGTAAAAAAGAACTACTACTTCGTGATGGGCGACAATCGCGATAATTCGAGCGATTCACGAATTTGGGGCCTCGTGCCGAAGAAGTACATCTATGGAAAGGCGCTGTTTCGCTACTGGCCGCTGACGGCCGCGAGTGTGATACATCATGAGGACCTCACTCCTCTGACCACGCCGCCCTCCCCGCGCGTCACACCTGAGCTTCAGGATGCGCCGTTGAGCGACGCGAGCCCGCAGCGCTGAACGTTAGTTACCTATGATTGATTGGTTGCGCCTCCTGCTAATGATCTTCTACGCACCCGTGCGCGGGATGCGTGAAGTTCGCGATCGCAGCTCGCTCGCGCCCATCGCACTGCTCGCGGTGCTGAGTCAGATCGGTTTCAACCTCGTCTGGAGCAACTTCGGCGCGATTCCAATTGTTCCGCGCCGGGGAGGCTTGTTCTCGGTAATAATCGAACCGGCGATGCCGGCAATGTTGATTGCCATCGTACTCGTGCCAATCCTCACGCTCGTCACCAACATGTTCGAGCGACGTGGTAGTTTTCGCGTTGTCATTACGCAGGAGTTCGCGCCCGTCGCCGCGTCACTGTTTTATGTTCTGACGGCGGCGAATATCTTCGGCATACTCATAGCCGCGTTTCTTCACTACAGCGGATTTCAGGCGCAGTACGTGGCGAACGCGATTCAGCAGGCCGACCAGGTGCGCGCGATGTTTCCGGCGGGCCCCGAGTTCGATCGATCCGCCGAGCTCTTGAAGAACCCAGGAATCGTCACCGATCAACTCTTTCGAACACCCTGGCTGCTCGTGTTTTTCGTCGGCATGGTGCTCGCTGTGAAAGACGCTTTCCGGATGTCGCTGGCGCGAGCTCTGGCGGTCACGGTGCTTTCGTCGTTTGCTTTCATGTTCGTCGGTCCACTCATTGAGCAGTTGTTGTCCAGCGTGATGGGGTCGCCGTTCCTGCTGTTCTTCGCAGTCATGTTGTTGCGGGGTTACTTCAGCGACGTGATGGGAAGTCATCGCGCAAAAGCGGCGTTCAAACAGAACCTGGAATCGGCAACACTCAATCCGGCGGATGCGTCGGCGCATTACAACCTGGGGTTGATTCATCAAAGCCGTGGCGAGCTGGAAGCCGCGCGCGAACGTTTCGAGCGCGCTCTAAAGATCGACGACGGCGAGATCGACGCAAGTTATCAACTCGGTCGTATCGCCCGACAGCAGCGACGATACGCAGACGCGATTCAGAACTTCGAACACGTCGTCGCGCAAAATCCGGCGCACTCACAATACGAGATCTGGCGTGAGGTGGCGGCGACGTACATCGCGGCCGGCCAGTTTGAAGATGCGCGCATGGCGCTCGACCAGTTTCTCGAACATCGTCCGTCGGATCCCGAAGGTTTGTATCTGATGGGACGCGCGCATGCAGGACTCGGTCATAAGCGCGAGGCGACGAGCCTGATGCAGGCTTGTATTGAAGCGGTGAAGACGGCGCCCGCGTACAAGTATCGCAGCAGTAAACGATGGTTGAACGAAGCGCAGCAGTTTATAAAGAGTAGTCAGTGATTTTAGAGCTTTGTACTTTGTACTTGGTTTTTGGTCTTGGGCTTTTGGTCTTTGGGATCAACCGAGACCCAAGACCCAAGACCTAAGACCCAACACCAGAAAAGATGCCCAATCGCACACCAGCCCTCCTCGCACTCGAAGACGGCCGTACATTTCGCGGCAGCTCATGGGCTGCCGAAGGCGAAGTTTGCGGCGAGATGGTCTTTAACACCTCGATGACGGGTTACCAGGAAGTGCTTACGGATCCGTCCTACGCCGGACAGATCGTTTGCATGACCTACCCGCTGATCGGCAACTACGGCGTGAACGAACTCGACTCCGAGTCGGCGCGTCCGTGGGTCGAGGGATTCGTGGTGCGCGAAGCGAGCCGGATCGTTTCAAGTTGGCGCGCCGAACACAGCCTGCACGACTATTTGAAGCACTGGAACATCGTCGCGATGGAAGGCATCGATACGCGTGCGCTCGTACGTCACATCCGCGACAAAGGCGCGATGCGGGCGTGTCTCTCCACGATCGATCTCGACGAAGCGAGTCTGATTGAGAAGGCGCGGCAGTCGCCGCCGATGGAGAACCGCGAGCTCGCGAGCGTGGTTACGACGAAAGAGCGTTACGACTTTCCCGCGGTAGGCGAGGAGCGTTTCCACGTCGTCTGTTACGACTTCGGCGTGAAGCGAAATTCACTGCGCGAACTCGCGGAGCTCGGCGTTCGCACGACCGTCGTGCCCGCGTCGACGCCCGCAAGCGAAGTGCTGGCGCTGAATCCGGACGGAATTTTTCTGTCGAATGGACCGGGCGATCCGGCTTCGATGGACCACGAAGTCGCGGAGATTCGCCAACTGCTGAACGCGAGCGTGCCGATGTTTGGCATCTGTTTTGGCCATCAACTACTCGGACGCGCATTCGGAGCGAAGACGTTCAAGCTCGTCTTCGGCCATCGTGGTGGGAATCAGCCGGTGAAAGAAGTGTCGGGTCGCGGTGTCGAGATCACGGCGCACAATCACGGTTTTGCGGTGAGTGCCGACACGCTGCCGCCGGAAGTTGAGGTGACGCACATCAATCTCAACGATCAATGCGTTGAAGGCATGCGGCATCGCACATTGCCGGTCATCTCGGTGCAATACCATCCGGAAGCAGCGCCCGGACCTCACGACGCGGAGCATCATTTTCAGCGTTTCGTCGCGTTGATGAACGCTAGAATCGAAAACCAACTCCCGCGCTGATTTGCAGGTTATGCGTTACCGTTGATGGACTCTGCTGTGGCGCGGGGAAAAAACCGAGCAGGCGTGGGCCGTAACGGATCATCGTGTCGCCGCAATCGAACCGAGCTAACAACCGCCGCGAAGCGTAGAACTCCAACACTCCGCCGGCGTCCATTGAAAAATGGGTCGCGCGGCCATTATGAAACTGCAGGATGAAAAACGGAGGACTCGATTCGTCGAAAATGAAAGTGTTGCTGAAACTGATCACGCCCGGTCGAGCTTTTACAAAGAAACCAAACTTCTCGAAGCGTTTGCCGAACTTTGGTCCCGCCTGAATCTGAAACGTCCTGCCTCCCGCGGGCATGCTAAAGGGCAGCCCGATATCGCCGGGATAGTAGTCGGCTTGTACTTCAGCGCTGATGCTCGTCGTGAAGTTATAACCGATTCGCGCGCCTACTCCTGACTGATTGTTATGTCCAAAAACGAACGTCTCGATCGTGCCGTTCTGCGTGAACCCTTCACTAATCTCGCGCAAGTTCAGCGACGTAAATTGGGCGCCGACTTCAAATTTCCGATCTTTCTGATCTGCTGGAGAATCCGGTTCATCCGTGGTCTCGGAATTGAGGTAACGAAACACGATACCCGCGCTGAATTGAAACTTGTGTGAGACGCGGTCTAGTCCGGGGGAGCCGAAAAATGGGACCACCGGAGTGTCGCCGTAGTGGATCATCGTGTCGCCGAGATCGAATCGCACCAGCATCCCGCGAGAGGGATAAAGCTCAACAACGGCGCCGACGTCCAGCGAAAAAAAGTTTCGACGTTTTTCTTCGAAGACAGGAAAGGTGACGATTGGACCGTTTCCTTGAAACGGGAACGTAACTGAACCGGTTTGCGTGAGTATTTCGCCGAAGGTCACGAATCCCGGCCGCGCTTTTGCGAACAAGCCAAACTTCTCAAAACGTTTGCCTGCTTTTACCCCGAACTGACCCTGCGCCAGGCTGCCGCCGCTGTTGAGTTCAGGAAAATATCGATGAGGAAAGAAATCGCCTTCGGCCTCGACGGCGACATACCGGTTGATGTTGTAGCCGAATCTCACACCGAGACCTGCTTCCGAATGCGAGCGATCATGAAAGTCGAAAAAGGGACTGACCTGTGGACCAAGCGAGATCGATGAGAAGTGAACGCCTAGCTCGATCTTCGCTGGTTCTTTTGATGTTTGTTGCGATGGATCTTGTGCGCGGGCGACGAAGGAGAAAACAGTGAGCAGCAAAACGGTAAGGAAGAGGCGTTTTTGCATGTGAGATCCTTCTTGTGCCGTTTGTAGTTCATTTTTCGAGCGGCAATTCGAGCTCGCCGGTTGTAAGGTCAGGGCGAGCACGGACCATCTGTTCGGGTGTGCTTTCAGCGCGTAATTCGTTTTGCAACGGTTGGGAAGCGGCTCGATCCGTGACTGGTTCGGTAACAACAGTTGGAGTCGGTTCCAACAGATCCGCGAACCCTTCACTGCCGCGATGTTCAAGCCAGTGACGATAGCTGACGGTCACAATCGCAACCAGCGGAATCGCTAAGAATATGCCAGCCACTCCCGCCAGCTTTTCGCCGGCGAGTATCGCGAAGATCACTGCCAGCGGATGGAGATGAATCCCCTGGCCGATCAGTCGCGGGTAGATGAAGTAGTCGTGAATGATGCGTAGCACGCCGAGGAACAGCAGCACGAGAAACCCATGGAACGGACCAGCGTGCAAGGTCGCCAGGATCGCCGCCATGAACGCGACGACCACTGGACCAGCCAGCGGCACAAACTCAAACACGCCGGCGATAAAGCCCATCACCAGTCCGCCGGGCAGACCCAGCAACGTAAACCCGATCGCGCAAACGACGCCAATAAACAAACACGCCGTCAATTGCGCGCGGATGTACGCGGCGAGTGTGCTGTTCACGTCCTGAAAAAACTCGTCGCCGCGCCAGCGCCAACGTCCGCGCGGCAACATCAGTAACGCCGAACGTCGAAAACCCTCGGCGTCCTTCAAAAGAAAGAAACCAAGAATTGGAATCAGCACCAGCCACGGCAAGTAAACCAAGTACCCAACCGACGCGGCGGCGAATTCAGTTCCTGTTTCACTGACTTTGTCGACCACTTTTGGTACCGCGTTGTTCACCGCGTTCGCGACCGGCGCGGGTAGACGTCGCAATCGCCATTCTTCGACGATCTGCGGCGCCTTCTCGCCGACTGATTTCCAATAAGCTTTCGATTGACTGACGAATTCCGGAAACTGGTTACTCAAACTCGGCAGGACGACAAACACAGCGATCACGATTGCCGCGAGGATGATCAGGTAAGCGAGCGTGATCGCACCCACTTTCGGGATCGCGATTTCGCGACCGCCAATCTGTCTGGGTCGCCGCAAAAACTCGACGAGCGGCGACACGAGGTAGGCGAAAAAGATCGAGAGCACGAGGAGCAGGATGATCCCGGTGATCTTCGAGATGATCCAGAGCAGGCCAACGACCACGAGCAGAATGAAGATGACTCGCAGGATGACGCGCGTCGGTGGTCCGTAAGCTTCTACGGCTGCCTTCGCGGCCGACGCGGCGACTTCTTTTGTTTCGTTCGATGACATACGCGAGACGGGCGGCGGCGCGGATCAGATACGCGCGTGCAGCCGGCCGATCATCTCTCCCACTGCCTTCTGATCGTGATTGCTCAATTCTGTGAACTCGACGCCGAACGTGTCGGCAGTCGCATGATGGACCACCTGGCCGGCTAGTGACAGTGCGTCGTCGCCGTCGAACAACAGCATTCCAAGCTGGTCTCCAACTTTGACGTTTGGCGACGCGGGAAGATTCGTCACTCTGACGCCGCCGAGGCTGATGTCCTGCGGCTCGCCGATGCCGATCGACTCTTTAAGGCTCTCGTCTTCGATGGCCAGCGTCAAGCGCGATGTCACGTAGTAGCGCGGAAAACGTCTGCGATCGTTTGAAAGAACTTCCTCATGCAAGTCCGGAGTCGTCATCGACTTGGTCCTTATCCAGGTCGTGGGTTCTCTAATCCCACCTCGGTCATCGCTGCTCAATCCCACCCACGTCAGTGGGTGGATATGTTCATCTACGGCCTAAAAATCGTCTACTCATATTCTTCAAAATTCCACCAACGAGAGTTGGTGGATTATTCACTTCCGACCATGCAGCAGGCTGGAATTGAACGATCCACCAACTCTCGTTGGTGGGATTCATACCTTTCTGGAGCCTTATTGTAGGTTGGAACATAAGCATCCACCCACTGACGTGGGGTGGTATTCCCATTAACGTGCGTACACTGACGTGGGGTGGTATTTCCACCACGCTGACTCAGTGGGTTACGTCGTCGTCGTCTTCGTCCGATCCCTCCTCGCCTTCGCCTTCCGTTTCGGCTGGAGGTGGCGGCGTGACGCGCGGCGCGGCCGGTTCCCAAACAAGCCCTCTCCATTCGTCAGTTTCACCGAGCAATTGGAGTGCCGCCAGCGGATGACCCGGATGCCGCTCGATCCGCAACACTTCCGCCACTACTTGCAGCCTCTCGCCCGACTCACCCAAAACTTCGAGTCGCACACGGCTGCCAACGTCCGGCAAGTGGCGCGGCAAGTGGACGAGCGTCCCCTCAGGCCCGACGTTCTCGGTCGTTCCTTCCGCCACGACGTGGGTGCCGCTCGGTTCATCCCATTCCGCTTTCACTTCGAGGGTTGCGAGATAGCGCGGTCCGGAACGATTGTCGTGTTCGGTTGGTCGGGACATGCTCATTCTTCCTCCGCTCTTAGCTTTTCGAGAACTGAAAAGTCTTCAAGTGTCGTGACGTCTCCCGCGACGGAGCCGCTGGTCGCGATCTCGCGCAACAGACGTCGCATGATCTTGCCCGATCTGGTTTTTGGCAACGCGTCGGTAAAGCGGATGTCGTCAGGTCGCGCCAGTGCGCCGATCTCTTTCACCACGTGTGCGCGCAGTTCCTGGTTCAGCGCGTCCGAAGCGTGGTGCGAACCTTCGAGAGTCACGAAAGCCACAATCGCAGACCCTTTTAATTCATCAGGACGCGCGACCACGGCCGCTTCAGCAACAGCACCGTGCGAAACGAGCGCGCTCTCGACTTCCGCAGTTCCGAGTCTATGACCGCTTACATTAATAACATCGTCGATGCGACCCATAATCCAAAAATAGCCGTCCTCGTCGCGTCGCGCGCCGTCACCGGCAAAGTAGATGCCGTCGATCTGCGACCAGTACTGTTCGCGATAACGCTCGTCGTCGCCCCAGATCGTCCGCAGCATCGACGGCCACGGACGCTTGATCACGAGATAGCCACCCTGACTCGCTCCGACAGACTTTCCGTCGCGCGTCATGATGTCGGCTTCGACGCCGGGAAACGGTTTTGTACCCGATCCGGGTTTGGTAGGAGTCGCACCGGGAATCGGCGTGATCATGATCGAGCCGGTTTCCGTTTGCCACCACGTATCGACGATCGGACAGCGTCCTTTGCCGATGACTTCGCGATACCACATCCACGCTTCCGGATTGATTGGTTCGCCGACACTTCCGAGCAGCCGCAGACTCGACAAGTCGTGTTTCAACGGCCAGTGTTCGCCCCACTTGATGAACGCTCGGATCGCCGTCGGCGCGGTGTAGAAGATGTTCACGCGATGACGCTCGATCATGGACCAAAAACGATCGGGCTCGGGAAAGTTTGGCGCGCCTTCGTACATCATCGAGGTTGCGCCGTTCGAAAGCGGTCCGTAGACGACGTAACTATGTCCGGTGACCCAGCCGATGTCCGCCGTGCACCAGTAGATGTCCTCGTCCTTGAGATCGAACACCCATTTAGTCGTGAGATGAACCTGCGTGAGATAGCCGCCGGTGGTGTGGAGTATGCCCTTCGGTTTACCCGTCGTGCCGGACGTGTAGAGGATGTAGAGCGGGTGTTCGCTGTCGAGTTCTTCCGCGGCACAGTTCGCGTCAACGGTGGCCATCAACTCGTGCCACCAGAAATCGCGTCCGGGTTCCATGTGCTGCCGCGTTCCGGTTCGTTTGACGATGATACAACCTTCGACTGACGGTGTTTGCTTGAGTGCTTCGTCAACGGCAGCCTTCAGCTTCACCTCACTGCCACGACGCCAACCGCCATCGGCTGTCACGACGAGTTTGCATTCCGCGTCGTTGATGCGATCGACGAGTGCGGTGCTCGAGAAACCACCAAATACGACGGAATGCGTCGCACCGATGCGCGCGCACGCGAGCATCGAGATCGCGAGCTCCGGAATCAGCGGCATGTACAACGCCACACGATCGCCGCGCTGCACGCCTCTGCTTTTCAGCACGTTCGCGAACTTGCAGACTTCGGTGTGCAGTTGTTGATAGGTGTAGGTGCGCGTTTCGCCGGGTTCGCCTTCCCAAATCAGCGCGGCTTTGTTGCGTCGCCAGGTGGAAAGATGACGATCGAGACAGTTGTACGAGATGTTGACCTTGCCGCCGACGAACCACTCGGCGTGCGGCGGGTCCCACTTCAGCACTGTGTCCCATTTTTTGAACCAGTGAAGCTCTTCCGCCATGCGCGCCCAGAAGCCTTCCGGGTCGGCGCTTGCTTCCGCGCGCAATTTTTCAAGTTCTGCTTCCGATTTGATGTGCGCCTGCGCAGCAAACTCCGGCGGCGGAGGGAAGATGCGCTCTTCCTGAAGCACTGATTCAATGTTGGTGGTCACCGTCGACATGGTATCTTTCCTTATCATAGAAGTGCGTGATGCTACAACCGTTTAGCGGAAACACGGACAGGACGGATCAATGAATCTTTATGCCGGCACCAGTGGCTACAGCTACAAGGAATGGAAGGGAAGTTTTTATCCGGAGAAGCTGGCGGCGAAGGACATGCTTCCGTACTACTCGTCGAAGCTGCCCGCGGTCGAGTTGAACAACACGTTCTACCGTTTACCGCAACGCAGCATGGTCGAGAGTTGGAAAGCGCAGGTGCCGGAGAACTTTCGCTTTTCGGTCAAGGCGTCGCAGCGAATCACGCATTTCAAACGGCTCAAAGAAGCGGCCGATGAAACGAAGTACATGCTCGACACGGTTTCGGCGCTCGACGATCGTTTAGGCGTCGTGCTTTATCAACTCCCGCCAAACATGAAGAAAGATCTCGACCGGCTGGAAACGTTTCTCAAGCACCTGCCGGCGAACCCACCGGCGGCTTTCGAGTTTCGCCATCCGACGTGGTTTGACGACGACGTTCTACAGTTGCTCCGCAGCGACAACCGCGCGCTGTGTGTTTCAGACACAGACGATCTGCCGGTCAGTCACATCGACAAGACCGCTGATTGGGGGTACCTGCGTTTGCGGCGAGTGAATTACTCGACGGCCGACTTAGGTGAGTGGATCAGCAGGATGAAAGCCCAGGACTGGAAGACCACGTTTGTCTTTTTCAAGCATGAAGACGAAGGGACTGGGCCACGACTCGCTTCCGAGTTCATCAACCTATACGGCGAATAGATCCGGTCTTAGAAATTCCCGCCGCACGCCTCGTGACCGCAGTCACAGTCTATCTCGATCGTCTGCCCCGAGCCCTCGCATGATGCACTGCAATACTTGCCACCCTCTTGCGGGGGGCACGTACATGCAGGATTCTTACACTTTTTCTGTCCGTTATCGTCCGCCATATCTCCTCCTGAAAGTATTCAGTTTTATTGGATGGGTAGAGAGTAGCACATCCGAGTTTCGTCTACACCCCGGCTGTCAGGGCGACGGCGATCTCGGCGGCGACGCGGGCGTTGTTTTCGAGGAGCGCGATGTTGGCGCGGAGGGTGGCGCCGTGACTGTGTTGGGCCATTTGGGTCAGCAGAAACGGCGTCAATTCGCGGCCACCAATGCCACTTCGCTCGGCGCTTTCGAGGGCATGATCGAGAACAGTCTGCAGTTGCTCGCGGTCAACTTCGACAGCTTCCGGCACTGGAACTGTCACGAGCAGCGCCGAATCGATGCCCAGATCACGTTGCGCG
>DATANW010000164.1:0-7445 GCA_036266055.1 Pyrinomonadaceae bacterium
GTGTTGCATTCGGCGAGTGACACCGCAGCCGTCAAGAACGTGGTGGTCTACGGTAATGAAGCGGGCACCGGCAATCCAATGCTTCCCAATCTGACCACGGCCAAGGTGCTCGTCAACTACAACGGTTTTGGTCTGAACGAAGGGACCGTGACCGTGAGCATCGATCAATATGAGCTTCAGCTAGTGCTTCCGTTCACTGGCGCAGGCATTCCGATGCCCAGTTATTCGACGACGCTGACAGCTGAAAGCGCCGGGTTGATTCCGAACAATGTCTAAGTCTTCGAACCCACTGCGGGCGGCTCCGTGAGTAAGCCTGCCTGTCGCACATCGCGCCCGAGTGACATCGGCCTTGTGAGTCTGCGATGTCCCGCCGCAAAACCCCCGGCACTCTGTCAGTAATTTTCAATTCCGCCGCCGGCAGTGGGATCGAACGAAACAGTAAAGAGGAACCAGATGACCGAACCAATTTCAGTAGTAGTGCTGAGCACCGGCCTTGAAAACTTCAAAGACATTCGCAGAGCTTTGACTGCCGAATCGCGTGTGCAACTCCTCGCCGGCGGAAATGACGCCGATCAGCTGTACGAAGAGATTGTTCGGTTAAAACCGACTGCCGCGATCATCGCGCTTGGTTCAAACGCCGACAACGCGGTGCGATTTATCGAGCGCTTGAACGGCGAGTGTCCAAACACCGCATTGATTTCCGCGGCCCAGAACGCTTCACCGGAAATGATTCTGAACAGTCTGCGTGCGGGCGCGCGCGAGTTTCTGCGCTTACCAATCATTGCCGACGAGCTGCGCACGGTACTTGATCGAATTTCGACGTTCACCACCACCCAGGTTGAGGCGCCGAAGAAGAAAGGCCGCATGGTCGCCGTGTTTTCGAGTAAAGGCGGGTGCGGCACTTCATTCATGGCGACCAATCTCGCCGCCGCGACGAACTCGAAGACCTGTGTGGTCGATCTCAATCTTCAAGCGGGCGACTTGCCGCTCTTCCTCGGACTGGAAGCGAAGTATTCGATCGCCGACATGGTCGAAAAACGCCAACGCCTCGACGGAGCGCTCATCAACAGCCTGGTGACGCAGCACTCGACGAACCTCTGGTTGCTCGCAGCGCCGCGCGAAGCAGATTCGGCCGACGAGATCGAACCGCAGCACGTTTTTGAAGTGCTACAAAAACTGCGCGAACACTTCGACTACGTTGTCCTCGATCCGCAGCACACGTTCGATTCGATCACGCTGGCCGCACTCGATCAGTCTGACGAAATCATCCTGGTCCTGACACTCGACATCCCTGCGATTCGCAGTACCCAGCGTGCCCTCGAGATCTTCGATCGACTCGGTTACCCGCGCACGAAAGTGCGCATCGTTGTGAATCGCTGGAGCAAACAGATCGATCTCGATCTGCGCCAGGTGGAGAAGTTTTTGGGAGAGCCGTGCATCGGATTCGTGCCGAGCGATTACCAAACGGCTGTTAACTCCATCAACCTCGGCACGCCTCTGGTCCAGGCTGAGCCTACCTCCAAGATCGCGGCGGAAATTCGTCGCATCGCAGAGACCATATCGCTAAGTGTCGCGCCAATCGAACAAGTGAGTCCTCGTAAAGGTTTCCTGAGCTCGTTCTTGAAGAAGCAGCCGGCTCAAAGGCAATTCAAACTCGAAACTTCAATGGAAAAGGTTTAGTTGCGGCGGCTGACAGCCGCACGCGGAAAAAATCATGGCACTACGTGAAAGACTAATCGGTAATCAAAACGGTCCCGGCGGCGGATCGGACGGTACGGGCCAACATTCCTTCCAGGAGATGAAGTCGCGCCTGCACCGCACGCTGATCAACCGGATGGACCTGACCAAACTGTCTTCCCTGACACCCGATCAGGTCCACGCCGAAGTTTCTCGTTTGGCGGAAACCGTTCTGGCCCAGGAAGCTATGCCGTTGTCGGTTTCCGAACGCGAGCGACTCGTCAATGACGTGCAGCACGAACTGTTTGGTCTCGGACCACTCGAGCCGCTGCTGAAAGACCCGACAATCTCCGACATCCTCGTCAATTCACACGACACGATCTACATCGAGCGACGCGGCAAGATCGAAGCTACCACCGTGCGGTTCAAAGACGACGAGCACTTGATGCGCGTGATTGAGCGAATCGTTTCGTCAGTCGGACGTCGCATCGACGAGTCGTCCCCGATGGTCGACGCTCGTTTGCAGGACGGCTCGCGCGTCAACGCGATTATTCCGCCGTTGTCGATCGATGGTCCGGTGCTTTCAATTCGTCGTTTTGGTTCCGATCCGCTACGCATGTCGTCGTTGATCGAAAACAAGGCGCTGACGAAAGACATCGCCGACATGTTGCAGATGGTCGTGCACGCGCGCTTGAACGTTTTGATCTCAGGCGGTACCGGCGCCGGGAAAACGACCCTGCTGAACGCGCTCTCCGCTTTCATTCCCGAGAACGAACGTATCGTCACCATCGAAGACTCGGCCGAACTTCAGTTGCAACAGCCGCACGTCGTGCGACTGGAAACGCGTCCGCCAAATATTGAAGGTCGCGGTGAAGTGACGCAGCGCGACCTCGTTCGTAACTCGCTGCGTATGCGTCCCGATCGCATCGTGATCGGCGAGGTCCGTGGCGGTGAAGCGATCGACATGCTTCAGGCCATGAACACCGGCCACGATGGAAGTTTGACGACCATTCACGCCAACACTCCACGCGACGCTCTGGCCCGACTCGAGACGATGATCCAGATGACAGGCATGCGCCTTTCGGATCGCGCGATGCGCCAGCAGGTGGCGTCGGCTATCAACCTCGTCGTGCAGGCCGCGCGACTCTCTGACGGTTCACGACGCGTCACGTCCATCTCCGAAATCACCGGCATGGAAGGCGAGACGATCACCATGCAGGAGATCTTCATGTACGAGCGCACCGGCGTCGACAAGGAAGGTAACGTGATCGGACGCTTTAAGCCGACGGGAATTCGGCCGCGCTTTGCGGAACGACTAAAAGCATGCGGTATGCAGTTGCCGCGCGTCTTCTTCGAGGAGTAGCAAATGATCATATCGTTTCTCGTATTCGTGTTTGCGCTCTTCCTGGTGCTGGGGGCCTATCTTCTGGCTACACACAGCACGGACAAGAAGCGCGCGCGCCTGCAAAAACGGCTTTCCGAAGCGCTGCTGCATTCTGCTCACACTGAAGACATTGATGTGGTGCTCGCTCGCAGCGAGTTGATGAGCGAGATCCCCTGGATCAACCGCACGTTGATCAGTCTCCAGGCGGCGCTGCACTTGAAGCGCATGTTGGACCAGGCTGATCTGCACATCACGCCTTCCCGGCTGATCATGTTTTCGTTCATGGCCGGACTGCTTGGCGGACTCGCGGCGTCAGTGCTGACGATTTTCATTCCGATCATGATCCTCGCCGGATTAGTTTGCGCATCGATCCCGTTTATCCACGTCTGGTGGAAACGCAAGAAGCGGTTCGACGCGTTTCTCGAACAGCTTCCCGATGCGCTGGATCTGATCAGTCGCGCGCTCAGCGCCGGCCACGCTTTCTCGGAAGCGCTGCACATGGTTTCGATCGAGATGCCGCAACCGATTGCGGCCGAGTTTCGCAAAGCGTACGAGGAGCAGAACCTCGGTCTGTCAGTGAAATTGGCGCTCGAGAACCTGACGCAGCGAATGCCGCTACTCGATCTAAAGATGTGCGTTACCGCGATCCTGATTCAACGCGAGACGGGCGGAAATCTCGCCGAGATCCTGGAGAAAGTTGCCTACACGATTCGTGAACGTTTCCGCATTCTGGGCGATCTGAAAACCTTGACGACGAGTTCGCGCATGTCCGCGTGGCTGCTCTGCGCGCTGCCCATCGGTGTGGCGCTGGCAGTTACGGTAATGAATCCTGAATACATGAGCGTGCTCTGGAAAGATCCGCGCGGCCATTACCTGATCGCCGCAGCGCTGTTCATGCAGATCACGGGGATGTTGATTGTACGGAAGATATTGAACATCAAGATCTAGGATTGGGCCTTAGGCCTTGGGTCTTAGTTAAGCAAGACCTAAGGCCAAAGACCAAAGGCCAAAGTACAAAGAACAAAGTACAAAGCTCATGTTACTCATAATCGCCATCTCCACTTTCGTCTGCATCTCGCTCGGAATGCTGGGTGTCTACTGGCTGTTGTACAAGCCGCAGAGTGCGTCCACAGAAAGACTGCGCCGGCTCGCGGGCCGAGAGGGCGGCGGCACTCAGAGCGTGGGCGCGTCGGCTGTTATTCCCGATGACTCTCCCGCTAGCGACATCGCGCAGAAGATTGCGCAACCACTCAACAAGCTGTTACCGCCGTCGGCAACTGAGGCCCGCAAGCTGCAAAGGCAATTGATGCACGCGGGATTTCGCTCGCCTGAAGCGCCGATAATCTATCGCGCGATTCAGTTGAGTTCGATGGCCGGGTTCCCGCTAATCGTCGCCGGTGTCTGCGCTTTACTAGGGAAGCCGATCGGCAATGCCATGGTCTACATCATCCTCGCTTTTGTAGCCGGCTTTTTCCTGCCTCGTTATTTTCTGTCACGCATGACGAAAAACCGCCAACGCGAGCTCCGTTGGGGCCTGGCTGATGCGCTTGACCTGATGGTCGTGTCGGTTGAAGCCGGTCTCGGACTCAACGCGGCGATGTTGAAGGTCGCGAGCGAGTTGAGAGACGTACACAGCGCGATCGCGATCGAGTTCGAGCTCGCAAACCTCGAGATTCGCGTGGGACGCGACCGTGACGAAGCGTTGCGCAACCTGGCTGAGCGCACCGGCGTCGAGGACTTGCGCAGTCTCGTCGCAATGCTGATTCAGACCGACAAGTTTGGTACTTCGATCGCCAAGGGACTCCGCGTGTTTTCAGATGGATTGCGCACCAAACGCCGTCAGCGAGCTGAACAGGAAGCGCAAAAAGCCGCGGTCAAGCTGCTGTTCCCACTGGCGTGTTTCCTGTTTCCCACGCTTTTCATCGCGATCCTTGGCCCCGCTGCCCTCAACCTCATGGACGTGCTAGCAAAAATGGACTAGAGGTCAGACGCAGAGGAGTGGACCAATGAAAAAACGAAGACTCATAGCAATTGTAATCGCATTCATAGTAACGATGGCCGCGACCGCGATGTGGAGCGCCTCAACGATCATGCGCGAGGGTGATCCCGACGCGATGGTCCTGGAAGATTCTGGTTCCGAAGCCGGCACGACCGAAGATCAGCAACCGCAGAAGAAGGGTGGCAACAAGGTCCTCAAAGTCGTGACCGCGCCCTTTAGAGCTGTCGGCCGGTTGTTCGGTGGCGGCAGTAAAGAAAACAAGATCGAGCGCATGACGGAAAAAGACGCCGAGCGTTTTGAGAGTGTTGGCGTCACTCGTGTTGAAGATGCGCGAACGTTCAAGCCTGTCACTTCCGACGGCTCCGCCCGCGAGCATCTCGAAGCCGGACGCCAGTTTTTGCTGAACGGCATGTACAACGAAGCGGTTTCGGAACTCTCGACTGCCGTGTCGCTCGATCCGAAACTTTCCGAAGCGCACAACCTGCTCGGTGTTGCGTACGACAAGAAGGGCTTCGGCGAACGCGCCAAGGAATCGTTTGAGAAAGCAGTGAAGATCGAAGAAGACGCGGAAACGCTGAACAACCTCGGCTTCGCGCTTTATCAGAACGGTAACTATCGCGCGGCCGTTGACCGTCTCAAACGTGCCGCGAAGCTCGCGCCGACAGACGAACGAATTCTCAACAACCTGGGCCTGGCTTATTGCCGGCTCGGAAAAGTCGAGGAGGCTTACAAGGCATTTACGCGCGCTGCTGGTCCGGTGGTGGGCAATCTCAACACTGCGAAGATGCTGGAACGGTTTGGTCGTGAAGACGATGCGATTCATTACTACGAAGACGCGCGTTCACTCGATCCCAACAACACGATCGCGCTGCGCCGTCTCGCAGACTTGTACAACCGCGTCGGTCGCACTGCAGATTCACAGGCCGCTCGAACCGCGCTGGCACTCGCGTCGAATGGCACGATCCTGGTGACGGGCGGCAAGTAACCCCAGATAGAAAGAGAGTCTCACGATGTCGCATACGACAATCCTGACGCGCGCGGAAATCGAAAGCATGGGACCGCCACTGCCCGAGGAAATCGCCGACACCGGCATTGCCGAGCAGTTTCTCTGCGACCTCGCATTGAAACACGTGGCCATGCTGCCCGAGCCGACGACGCAGAACGTTTCCGAACGCATCAATCTTCCGCGCACGCTGACTGAAGATCTGCTTCAGCAGCTCTACCGCGAGAAGCTGATCGAAGTGAAGATGCAGTCGGCGATCGGATCGACTCGTTATGCGATGTTGGACCACGGTTGGGACCGTCTCACGCGTCTGTTGTCGATTTGCGGCTACGTTGGACCAGCGCCGGTGTCGTTACGCGATTATTCGCACATGATGCAGTTGCAGTCGATTCCGTCGAACACGGCGTCGATGGACACAGTGCGCAAGGCGTTTCACGATCTGGTGCTGCCCGAGTCGTTGTTGCAGACACTCGGTTGCGTCATCAACTCTCGTCGTTCGCTGTTTCTAACCGGATTGCCGGGTACGGGAAAGACCGCCGTCGCCGAACGCATCAACGGTGCGCTCGCGGGCGGGATCTGGATTCCGTATTCAGTCGAAATCGACGGACAGATCATTCGCGTGTTTGACGGGCATTGCCACGAACCGATGCCGTCTGAGGAGACACCGATCGATTTCGATCGTCGCTGGGTAATGATTAAGCGTCCATTGGTCGTCGTTGGCGGTGAATTGACGCTGGAGAACGCTGACCTGACGTGGAGCGAGGCGGCGAAGTTTTATGAAGCGCCGTTTCAGATGAAATCAAATGGTGGGACGCTCGTGATCGACGACTTCGGTCGTCAACGCGTCGCGCCACAGGACCTGCTCAACCGCTGGATCGTTCCGCTCGAGCGTCGCGTTGACTATCTCGCGCTGCACACCGGAAAAAAGATCGAAGTCCCGTTCGAGCAGCTCGTCGTGTTTTCAACGAACCTTGACGAGAACGACCTCGCCGACCAGGCGTTCCTGCGACGCATGGGTTATCGCGCGCGCGTCGAGCCGCCTACGCCTAAAGCTTACTCGGACATCTTCCGCTACCAGGCCGGCAAGCGCGGCATGAAGGTCGATCAACCGGTACTGGACCACATCCTCAAGAAGTATCAAATCGAGCGCCGTCAGATGAAGGGTTGCGAACCTCGAGACATCATGGATCGCGCCACGGATATCTGTAAGTTTGAAAACCATAGTCTTGAACTGACGCCGCAGATCGTGGACATCGCCTGGCGCAACTATTTCGGCACCGCACACTCTTTTGCACAGCAGGAAAAAGCGGCTGAGAAATCGCTCGCCGATCCATTGGAACTGTAGGCTGGACCATGCGAATCGTAAAACTACTGCTGATCGG
>DATANW010000165.1:0-7812 GCA_036266055.1 Pyrinomonadaceae bacterium
CAATCAGGGGAGAAGGGTATGAAGGGGGAGCGCTATTCTACGAGAAGATCGCAAATTAACCAAAAGATAACTTTTACTGAGAGATAGTCTCCGTCAAAGGCGGAATCCCACCCACGTCAGTGGGTGGATTGTTAGCTTCCAGCCTACGCGGCTCGGGTCAGGACTTCGAATCCCACCAACGACAGTTGGTGGAAGCTTCACTTCCGACCTAGAGCCATGGCAGGAAATGAAAGTATCCACCAACTCTCGTTGGTGGGATTTTACAGGCCGGTAGTGCGTTTCGTAGGTTGGAAATTAACAATCCACCCACTGACGTGGGCGGGATTCCTGACCTGGGCGGGATTCCTGACGCGGCCGGGATTCGTGACGTGTCGCAAATTAACCAAAAGATAACTCTTCGCGGGAATAAAAAGTCGAGGGCCGCAGTATTTATGGTAGGTCGCGTACCGCAACTCGCCCTCTTAACGTTGTGTTCGCGGCCACTCCCAGGCTTTTAAACCTTAAAAATTGAGAGAGTCGAAAGGGGTCGGCCCCGTGCGCCCCAGACTCCGGGAGGCGAGTCATGTCTCGTTCGAAGCGACGACATCGCGGACCACAAACGTTGAGATCACTTATTAAGGACAGTTCGCTCTACTATCTCCCACCGCACGACTTGCGGGAGCGCATTCGTTCGTCACTCCGACAAGAGCTTGCATTAGACGCTTGCGTCCCCGAGCCAGACGCGACATCACCGTTCCACAAGGAACCTGAATTACCTCCGCGATCTCTTTGTACGATAGTTCCTCAAACTCTCTTAGTACAATGACTTCGAGAAACTCCTTCGGCAACCGCAGCAGCGCGTTCCGCAAAAGCTGACGATCAAATTCCCGCAACAGCAATATCTCCGGATCGGAACTGTCATCCGCCAGCGGATGCTTGTCCTCCTCAAGGACCGCTTCCTCTTGCGGCAGGCGGTTGTGTTTGCGCCAGGTGTAATAGGTGTTCCGGACAATCGCCAGCAACCACGGCCGCGCATCACCGCCTTTGAACGTGCGGTAGTGACGCAACGCGCGCAGGAACGCTTCCTGAACGACGTCTTCAGCATCTCGCTCGTCTCGCGTGAGCCAGCGAGCAAGGTTGTAAGCCGCATCGAGGTGAGGAAGGACCGTCTGTTCAAAAACGGGAATTAAGGCTTGCATTGGTATTCTCCATTGCTCGCTCGCGTGTACGCGCCTAGCCTTGACCATCCTTGCATTTCCGGATCTGCTCGTTAACAAAGAGTGGAGCGTTGATGGGATCGACACCGCGCGCCATCAGAGCTCGCAGCAGCACGATCCCCTCACAGTCGATGTAAGAGATATTTTTCAAATCGATAGTGAGCTTCACGCCGCCGGCCAACGCAGACTCAGCCGACTCGCGAAGCAACGCCACCCACTGTCCCGCAACTCGACCGTCCAGCCGCAACGCAGTTTCCTGTTGTGACAGAACGGTCGATGTAATTCTCAACATGCGTATTTCTCTCTTGGTCGGGTCTTGGTACTTCTCTCGACGTTTACTGAAGGTGATGCGGCTCGCCGTAAATAAAATCGTCCATCATCACAACGTCATTTGCATCGTCGTCATTTGGACCAGGAGCGACATTGCCCGCGATAATCCGCACACTCGCGATCCGCGCATCGTTGAACTTGATTCCGAGGAACGAAAAATTACCGTTCCCGGGCGAAGCCGGCGCAAAACTGCTGAACAGCAACCGTCCCTCGGCATCGAAGAACTGGACCAACGTGCTCGAGCCGCGATTTCCCCGTTTCGTACCCGGACCACTGCCGTCGGGTTGATCGACGTCGGTAAAGATCACGCCGAAGCCAGTGACGGCTGCGCGAACACTTCCGTTTGAACCCGCAACGAAGAAAGCCGCGTCGGTCACATTGCTTCCGACCGGCGTAAATAGACGCGGCGCGCTGAAGGTTCGAAACGTCGTGGCGTACGTCGCATTGCCGAACAGCGCGACGAGACCGCCTTGTGGTCCACCTGACGGTGGGGCTTGCGACAGTCCGACGCCCGGCGTGGTGAACTGCGCGCCTCGCGTGTTGAGAAACGTGTTGAATGGATTTACCGGAGGCGTGGTGACATCAGTAGGAACGGCGCCGTCCCAATTGATCTCACGTCGACCGCCGGGGAGTTCTGTAGTCTGGTTGCCGTTGGGGGCGCCCAGCGCGTCGCGAAAGTCGGCGACGGCACTTTGAATGGAAGCGATGTTTGGTCCAGCCGCCTGGAATACAGCGGGAGCAACGAAATCTGTGATTGACGCGTCGCCGAGGGCGACGGGATTTGGCGAAACCGGATCGCCGAAGCTGATTAACGTTTGGCCGTCGACGTGCACTGCCAGAAACGTGAAGATGATGGCGAGGCTAAACCCGGCCACCGACGCTAAACTCTTTACTAACTTTTTCATCCTAAACTCTCCTTGGTAGAAACCATGTGCATATAGAAACAGCGTAATCGGGCGCTGGACGGTCGCAGTGCAGGCGCCGTGCCGCCCGAGCTGAGTTTCAGGATTGTTTGGGGCGCAGACTTAAGACGCTCGCATAGCAGGAGTTAACGAGCGGTCGTCGCAATCTGTATGCGAATCAGAAAGCGACCCTCATGGACCAACTACGATATTTGGTGGGCGGGGAAATGCCGAGACGCAGGCGAGCTACGAAATGCGGTGGGCTGTGCGTTTGATTCCGAGTTTTTCCATCCGGTGCCGCAGAGTGTTCGGATGCAAACCCAGCGCTTTGGCCGCTCCGTTTGCGCCTTCAATCACGCCGTGAGTCTCACGCAGCACGGATTCGATATGCTCTCGTTCGACTTCCTGCAACGTCCTGGTTTGAGGCTGATCCACGCGTGACAACGCCTGGGCTAGATCGGAAGCGAGAAACGACCCCGAAAGGTTCGATACGTCGTTTTCCAAGTCGAGAACGCGACCGTTACAAAGAATCAACGCCCGTTCGATCAGGTTTTGCAGCTCGCGAATGTTTCCCGGCCAGGAATAGTTTGTCAGTTTGTTTGTGGTGGCGGCAGAGATGCCGTCGATGCGCTTGCCCAGATTTCGCGCGTACCGCGACAGGAAGAACATCGCCAACTGCGGGATGTCTGAACGTCGCTCGCGGAGCGGCGGCACTTCGAGTGGAAAAACATTCAGCCGGTAGTAAAGATCGGAGCGGAAGGTTCCTTCTTTGATTGATTGCTTGAGATTTCGGTTCGTCGCACAGATGATCCGCACGTCGACACGAATCGATCGGTTGCTGCCCACCGGTTCAAACTCGCGCTCCTGCAACACGCGCAACAGTTTTACCTGCGTATCCAACGGCAGCTCGCCAACTTCGTCCAGAAAGATTGTTCCGCCATCGGCAAGTTCGAAACGACCGATTCGTCTTTCGAACGCGCCGGTGAACGCACCCTTCACATGACCGAACAGCTCGCTCTCGACCAAACCCGCTGAGATCGCACTGCAGTTTACTTTCACCAACGGACGGTCTTTGCGATTGCTGCGATCGTGAATCGCGCGCGCAATCAACTCTTTCCCCGTCCCCGTTTCGCCGTAAATGAGCACGCTCGAATCTGTCGGCGCGACTTGATCGACCTTCCGCAGCAGACTCAGCAACACCGGACTACTACCGACGATCTCTTCGAAATTGTGAACGTTGCGTATCTCTTCCTGAAGATACACGTTCTCCTTTTCGAGCCTTCCCTTCAACGCCTTGATCTCTTCGTAAGATTTCATGTTTGAGATGGCGATCGCGATCTGGTTCGCGACTTCGCGCAGCAACTCGGCGTCCGCTTGCGAGTATCGATCTCGCGCTTCGCTCCACAGCGTGAACGTGCCGATACTCTTTCCCATCGCAACCAGCGGCACCACGCAATAAGATTGGATGCCTTCTTCGACCAGACGTTGTTCGCCGATTGAGCGTAGTTCGTCGTCGAGGTTGCCACGCGTTACGACCTGCTGGTGGTCCAGCACCCAGGCTGAGATTTGACTCTCTTCCAAGCGGTACTCGCGACCGACGTGGAAGAACTCCGATTCAGCGCTGCTGTCCATCGAGATAAGTTTCAGCCTCTGCGACTCCTCCTGAAAGAACAGGAAAGCGGCGCGGTCAAACGAGATCACGCAGCGAATCGCTTCGTAAACCGAGCCGAACAACGCTTCCTGGGTGAGATTGTTGATGATGGCGTTGTTGATCTCGAGCAGGGTGCGTTTTCGTTCTTCGCTCTTTCGGAGTTTGTCCTCTGCCTGCCGGCGCTCACTGACGTCAACAAACGTCACGACCGCACCGACCGTCTTTCCTTCTTTCACCAGCGGATGAGACCAGTACTCGACCGGAAAACTGCTGCCGTCTTTTCGCCAAAAGATATCGTCGTCGATGTGAACGCCACGGTTTTCGAGGAAGCCCATATATATAGGACACTCCTCGATCGGAAACGGCCGCCCATCTTTTCGCGTGTGATGTTCGAGCCGGTGCATGTTCTGGCCGAGGAGTTCGCTCGTATCTTCATATCCGAGCAAGCGAGCGGCGGCTGGGTTGCAGAACAAGCAAGTCCCCTGCGAATCACAACCAAAAATTCCTTCAGCAACCGAGTTGAGGACGAGACTAGTGCGCTCTTCGCTGAACTCGAGTGCTTCTTCCGTGCTTTTGCGTTCGGTGATGTCTTCGGACAGCACCAGAATCAAACGAGGTGTGTTTTCATCGCCGGGTACAATCGAGACGCTGTTTCTCACCCAGACCAGAGTGCCGTCCTTTCGCAAGTACTGCTTCTCGATCTGGTACTGCTCGCGTTTTCCTTCCAGCAGTTCAGTGAAGAGCGCGAGGTTGTATTCGCGGAAGTCTTCGTGAGTGATTTCGAGTAAAGACAATGTCTCAAATTCACTTTCCGAGTAACCGAGCATCTTCTGGTAAGTCGCGTTGGTCGCGAGTACGCGGCCCTTCGTATCGAGAAGGACAACGCCGACGGCGGAGTGATCAAAGAAGGAGCGCCAACGCCTGGCCTCGGTTCTCTCTCGCTGCGTGACGTCTTCCGAAGGAGAAGGGGTTTCGTTGATACCTGCGGATGGACCAGGGTGGCACATACTACTCGTGGAACAGACTCTAACGGTGGAAGGAGTTTGTTTCACGGGGGATTGGAAGTCAAGACGCGAGCGATGGACCAGCAAACCTGAACGCTCCTATGAGTAAACGAAGTCTTTCATTCACTGATCTAGTTCTTCCCTGGATCGATGCAAGAGACAAGCGCACTGTTTACCTCTGGTGACCTCCCGAAGAGAAGTTTACAGTGCGCTTGCCTTTGAGGCTGGCTGCGCCCGCTTGCCAGCCCCGGACAACCCCTGCCCGTTCTAATGTCTATACTAAAATAGCGACCAGGTTATTCCCGGCGCATTGAACTCTCGCAAGCGCTTCCTGCGAATACACAAAGAGCGCAATGAACCGAATCATTTGCGCTCTCTTGCGTTCCGCTGACTGAGCCGTGTCGAACCTCGTGCACCTCCCGCTAATTGGCCGCTATGATTACCGTATCCGACTTAGTATTCAGAGCGACTTTATTCGCAGAGCCATTGCTCGCGAGTTGCTTTTGCACGTCGCGCTCCGATTTCGACTGCGGAAATTGTCTACCCGTTGTCGCGCCCGCCGCCCACACTTGGACCAAAAAGTACTGATCGCCGTAGCGGTGGAAAACCAGCAAAGCCTTCGTCTGCGCGCGTGTTTTGATTACGGCGTTGGACAGTAGCACGGCTTTGGAGCGGCCATCGTTATCGGCTATCGACATCATCGTGTCGTCCGAGCCGTTCACCGTACGACCGATCGAGTATTTACCGGCTGCAAATTTCTTTTCACCGAAAACGAAATCGAATGGAACGTTGAACCTTGGCCTGTTCGCCAGCGACTGCGCATGAGTTGTAGCAGCCGACGTGAATATCAGCATGGCACTCAGCAGTGCGACTTTCGGTATTAATTTTACGAGTTGTGTCTTCATACCTCTCCCTTTCTGTAACCCCTGATGGCCTGTTGCCTAACGTTATAGATACTGCGAGAAAGGTCGATTTATTCCGAGGAGTGTTGGGCGAGTTGGAAGGAGGATCGGCGCGCGATCTCTCCTTCCATCGGTGGTCTAACTGCGGGCCGGGAGCGCTGCCTTGATTTTTGCCAGGTGGTGAATGCTGTGTCGCACCGCGTGATCTTCGAGCACGAACTGGCACGTTAATCGAGCATTGCCGTAAAGCGGAACTGGAGCGGCGCGATCGAGATCTTCGTCCGTCAGCGTCCTGATCGCCGCGGCCGCCGCGGCGCTGTTAGCCGCTAGCAAATTGAGCGCGTCGTCTTTCGTGATCACGTCGTATTCCTTTGCGTGACCGGCATTCATCTGGTTCACAGCTTCGCCGGTAATACCGTCCGGTGTGCCCGCCGCCACACTGCGTGCGAACATGATCTCGAGCGGATAAACGCTCGCCACGTGGTGCACGATCACGCCGATCTTTCTGCCGTCATGCGGCAACGGTGTCTGCCACTCCTTGTCTGTCAGGCTGTTTGCAAACGTCGCCAACGCGCGTGCTCCTTCTTCGAGCGACGTCGCCAGCGCCTCAGTTCGTTGACTCATACTTCACCTCGTTCATTAAGTCTTCTTAGTATCCTTCTAAATACCTTTTCCGAAACTCACATATTCCGCGCGTCGTGATTTGCCCGTTGATGATGCACCAAAGTGAACCCGAGGCCAAACATCGAATCGATGAATAATATTGCCGGGCGGATTAGGCGGCTGATATCGATTGGTCCTATTATTCGTGTTTTCCTAAGTCACAGCGAAACACGGATTAAAGACGAATGATGGTAAATCACGCGGTGTCCCTGCTGGGATTCCTGATCTTCGCGGGTGTGGCCTGGTTGCTTTCCAGTAACCGGCGGCGGGTCGCCTGGAAGACGATTGCCTGGGGTGTCGCGCTCCAACTCCTGATCGGAATAATCATCTTTCGCCTGCCTGTTTCGCACCGGATTTTACTGTGGCTGAACGATGCGGTGCTCGTCTTGCTCAACGCGTCGAAGAGCGGGTCGGTGTTTTTGTTTGGACCACTGGCAGCGAGCCCCGGAGAGACGGGCTCGGTCGGGTTCATTCTCGTGTTTCAAGTCCTTCCGGTGGTGATCTTCTTCGCGGCCTTTACGGCGATGCTCTATCACTTGCGCGTGTTGCAGGTGTTCGTTCGTCTGTTTGCGAAGCTGTTTCATCGCACGATGAAGATCAGCGGCGCTGAGTCACTTTCGAGTGCGGCGAACATTTTTGTCGGGATCGAATCCGCATTGGTCGTGCGGCCGTATCTCGAGAAAATGACGCGTTCCGAGTTGTTATTGCTGTTGACGACGGGAATGGCGACCGTCGCCTCGAGCGTGTTGGGAGTCTACGTAGCGTTCTTGACGGGCGTGTTTCCGCAGATCGCGGGACATCTGATCTCGGCGTCGATACTCGCGATTCCCGCGTGCGTGGTCGTGTCGAAGTTGCTGATTCCGGAAACCGAGATACCTGAGACGCTGGCGGCCATTCCGCCGGAAGACGAGTCCACGCGATCCAAGAACCTGATTGGCGCGATCATCGAAGGCGCGATGGATGGATTAAAGCTCGCCGCCGGAATCTCTGCGCTGATCATTGCGATTCTCGGAATCGTCGCGCTGATCGATAAGCTGCTCGGCGTTGTGAGTTCGTGGTTCGGAATGGGCGAGCCACTGTCGATTGTTCGTCTGTTGGGCTGGGTCTTCTATCCGTTTGCATTTCTGCTGGGATTACAGACGAGCGATGTGCCCGTAGCCGCGC
>DATANW010000166.1:0-27527 GCA_036266055.1 Pyrinomonadaceae bacterium
ATGCGACCCGGAATATGGGTCTTTAGATATTCACCTAAGTTGGGGCTGACAGGAGTATGACTGAACAGGTCTTTTACCTGCTCTTCAAACCCCGGTGTGTGAGTCATGATGTGCTTGAGAGTGATCGGCTTACCAAACGCATCAGGGATTTTGAAATCGAGATACTCATTGACATCGCGGTCCAAATCGAGCTTCCCCTGTTCGAACAGCTGCATTACTGATGTCCAGGTGAAGAGTTTTGAAATCGATCCGGGTCGAAACAGCGTGTCTTGCGGAGACACGGGCTGCTTCTTTTGCACGTCGGCGTAGCCATAGCCCTTCGCAAAAAGCAGTTTGCCATCTTTCACGACTGACACTGTGGCCCCGGCAATATCTGAATGGCCGAGTTGTAACGGAACAATTCCGTCGAGAAAAGTTTCCACATCCGTGGCAGTCATTTCGTGTTTGTTGCTCGACGCTGCCGGCGGAGCGGGGGACTCAGATGTTTCTTTCTTTGTGAAGGCGGGCGGAGTGGGAACCTGACCAACTACCAACGAGGTCAAAAACAGAGCAGATATAAATAAAGCAATTAGTTTTTTCACAATCGGGAGTCTCCTTAAAACGCTGCTGAGTATGAAGTCTATTGTGGACTTTGGATGCCTGTAGGACTGCTGTACTTTTTCATCAAGTCGATTGCTTTGTCCGCCAGCTTGAATAAGTGCGGATGCGCGCGATTGCCGTTGGTCAGAATCGCAAAACCTAACTTGCGTTCTCGATTACCCAGCAGGAACGCTGTGTAACCGGCAACGCTGCCGCTGTGGGCGAAGTAACGATCGCCGTTTCGCACCTCGGTCCACCAGGTCAGTCCAAAACCGGCTGTTTCATTTCCCCAAATGCCTTCGATACCGCCCTTGAATTGATCGTATTGGCGCGTGAACATCTGGTTCAGCACGTCTTCACTGATCACTCGTTTCCCCTTGAACACCCCGCCGTTCAGATTGCAGATTAGCCAATTCGCCTGATTCAGGACCGTGCCGTAAACAATTCCAGCCGGCCAAACTGAGGCCTTTACTCGCACGGTTCCAACCTGACCGCCGGTCTTTTGATCGACGACATACGGAATCGAGAGCCGTTCTTCCATGTCCGGTCGAGGTTCAAATGCGGTGCTGGTCATCTCCAGTGGTGTGAAGATGTGCTCCTGAATGTATTGCTTGTAAGGCACGCCGGAAAATTTCTGCACCAGATACCCGACCAAAGTGAACGCCAGGTTCGAGTATTCAACCTTAGTCAACGATGGCGCTGTAACTTTCAGTGATTTGCGCAAGTAGTCTTCGAGCGAAGGGGGCACGGTGTCACCCCAGACCGGGAATGCTCCGAAGTCTCCTGCCAGACTCGAAGTATGAGTCAACAAATGACGAAACGTGATTGGGTGCTGCGGGTCTTCGCCTTCGATTTTGAAGTCAGTCAGATACTTATTAACGGGGTCATCGAGTTTGAATTTACCCTGCTCCATTTGCTGGAGCAGCGCAACCGTGGACATTGTTTTGAAGGTGGAACCAATTAGATAGACGGTGTTCGTCGTTGCCGGAGTGCGTGCCCAGAGGTTCGAGTGACCGTAAGCGTTGCTCCAGATCACGCGGTCATTTGAAACGAGGGCGATCGAGGCCGAGGGAATGCTGCCCGCCAGCAGCGAGCGCTGAATCTCGGGCTCAAGTTCAGCGACGACGCGATCGACGTCGACCGTCTGAGCGTTTGTCAGCGAAACTACCGCACACACAATAAAGGCCGCACTGATAGCGGCAAACAGCGACTTAATCGAACTTTTCATAATTTTTCTTCTTCGCCACGCGACAGGATGTTCAACTCTGCGGTTCGTCGGATGAAGCTTTCGACGATGTTTTGGTAAATCGGTTTCGGAGTGTCTTTACTGCAAGTGCTGCAGAATGTCAACAGTGCAGCAGATGCTGCACTGAGTTCCTGCGTCGCTTTGGATGAGGGTTCGACGGATCGGGATACGAGTTGGTGCTACGACTGTCGCGAAGAATAATGATCCGTTCACTCAGCGCGCAGGGCGATCGTGGGGTTCACTTTTGTCGCGCGTCGCGCCGGCACGTAAGAAGCCGCCAGTCCGACTGCGATCAGCACGACCGAAACGCTGCCGAACGTTAGATAGTCAGTCGCGGTCACCCCATACAGAAGGCTGACCATCAAACGAGTCAAGCCGTAGGCGGCTAGCAATCCTGCTGCCACGCCGATCAGTGTCAACGTCAGTCCCTGTCCCACGACCAACCGCAACACATCCGTCTTCTGTGCGCCCAGCGCCATGCGGATTCCCAACTCGCGCCGGCGGAGCGTGACCGTGTAGTTCATCACGCCATAGACTCCTACGGCCGCCAACATCAACGCCACCCCGGCGAAAGTTAGCAGCAGAGTCATGTTGAAGCGCCGGCTGGACATCGATTTTCTGAGCACTTGCTCCATCGTCTCGACGTTAGTCAGCGCTTGCTCTTTATCGATTGAATATATCGCCCTCGAAACAGGCTGGATCAGGCTTTCCGGGTTCGAGGCAGTCCGCACTACGAAGCTCATGAAAGGCATCGGCGCTTGTTTGAATGGCATATACATCATTGCGGATGCATCGACGTCCAGCCCGCTTGTCTTGACGTCACCCACTATGCCGACAATCTCACGTGGTCCTTGCTGGCTGTGAAATGACGGCGTGAGTCGCTTGCCGATCGGGCTTTCTCCCGGCCAGAAGCGGCGCGCCATTGCCTCGCTGATGATTACCACCGGTACGCTGTTGTCACGATCCTGGTCCGTGAAGAAACGGCCCTGTCGCAACGAAATACCGATCGCCCGGAAGTAGTCCGGGGTGATGTAACGCGTTTGGGCCATCGGCTGCTCCGCGATTGCTCCAGCGGGCCGGCCTTCGACGGTGAAGGGTTGTGTTGACCCACCGCCCGTCAGCGGAACCTTGGTTGTGGTGGCAACGGAAACAACGCCGGGCACCGCGCGGATTTGTTCGATCGCGCGGTCGACAAAGGCAAGCCGTTGGTGAGGCTCAGAATACCTGCTCCAATTCAAAACGATGCTCATCGTCAACGCGTTGCCGGTGTCGAACCCGGGATTGACGTTTTGCAGCTTCCAGAAACTGCGAATCATCAGCCCGGCTCCGATCAGCAGGACCAGCGACAAAGCCACCTCGGAGACGACCAATGCCTTGCGTGTGTGCTGCTTTATCGGGCTGCCGCCGGTTCGACCTGAGCCTTGTTTCAGACTTTCGCTGATGCTGGTCCTCGTAAACTGCAAAGCGGGTACGATCCCGATTATGATGCCGGCAGCGAACGACACTAAGAGCGTGAAGCCCAGGGCCCAGGTATCAATACCGATGTTGCCCGGATTAGGAAGCTCGCCCAGTTGAACCAACATCTTACTCCCCCACACGGCGAGCAAAAGTCCAAGCAGTCCTCCAACAACAGCAAGCAGAACGCTTTCGGTAAGTAGTTGCCGGATCAGCCGAGCGCGCCCGGCGCCGAGCGCGATCCGCACCGCCATCTCTTTCTGTCGATTGGCACCTCTGGCGAGCATCAGGTTCGCTACATTCGCGCAGGCGATCAGCAACACGAAACCCACCGCAGAGAAAAGCACCAGCAGCGCCAGCCGGACATCGCCGACAAGATCGTCACGGAGCGGGATCACCCGCGCGCCCCAGCCTGTGTTCTCCTCAGGATATTGTTGTTCGAGCCTGCTCGAAATCGTACTCATCTCCGCCTGCGCCTGCTGCACTGACATGTTCTGCTTTAGACGCGCGACGACAAGGTAGTCGTGAATTGATCGAGTTTTACGTTCGTTGTCATCCCACGCCAGAGGCACCCACAGCTCAGCCTCCCGCGGAAACTCAAATCCGGCGGGCATGATGCCGACGACGGTGAAACTTCGACTGTTGAGGGTCAGAGTTTGACCGATTATGTTGGGGTTGGCTCCGAATGCTCGTTGCCACAGTTTGTGACCGATCACAACCACCTGGTCGCGTCCCGGTCGTTCTTCATCGGGTGTAAAGGTGCGCCCCTGCATTGCATTAGTGCGCAACACCGAAAAGAAGTCTGAAGACACCACCGCGCCGATCAATGGCAGGGGGTCGTTACTGGTACTCAGACTCAAACCCGTGTCCGTGTACACGGCCATCTGTTCGAAGGCAGTGCTCTGTGCCTTCCAATCAAGATAGTTCGCGGGTGACACTGAAAATCTGTCGAGGCCAGGGAAGCTCTGCTGAGGCGGTGTATGCCAGATATCAACAATCTGTTCCGATTCAGGGTAGGGTAAAGGACGAAGGAGTAGACCGTTGACGACACTGAATATCGCAGTGTTGGCGCCGATTCCGAGTGCGAGCGACAGCACGGTCACGACAGTGAAAACCGGGCTATGGACCAGTGCCCGCGCGCCCGTCCGAACGTCTCGCCACAAGGTTTCAATGAATTGGCCCATTCTAATCTCCCTCACTCTTTCTTCGACCTGATCGACGCCGCCGAGCTCGAGCAGCGCGTTACGCCGTGCCTCGCGAGGCGAGAGGCCCTGCCTGACTTTCGCTTCCGTCAAGATATCCAGGTAGGCCTGGATTTCTTCGCTGCACTCCTGGTCCACTCGGTCTTTGTGGAACAGGTTGCGCCAGAGGCTCGTCAGACGAGGAATCAACGGCACGACTGCGTCTCCTCAGTTGGCCTTAGGTGGCCTTAGGTGGCTTTCAGGGCAGTGGTGATCGCCAGCGAAATGCGTTGCCAGTCCTGCGTTTCCGTATCGAACTGACGCCGGCCGGCGGCGGTAAGGCGATAGTACTTTGCCCGGCGATTGTTTTCTGACTCGCCCCAGGACGACTGGAGCCAGCCCGCCTCTTCCATCCGATGCAAGGCCGGGAACAGTGACCCGGGCTTGACCTTGAAAGTTCCTTTCGTGATCTGTTCGATGCGATTTGAAACGCCCAGTCCATGCAGCGGACCCAGAGCGAGCGATTTCAGCACCAGCAGGTCGAGAGTACCTTGCAACAGGTCAACTTGCTTCTTTGACACATCTCTCTCCTATAGACAGTCTGTACAGGGGTAAAGATTACCCTTTTCGTATAGAATGTCAATACGAGCGTGGATAGACGCGACCTAACTGCGGGGGCGAGGGATCACTTCCCGTTGTTGTCGATGCCGTAGCGCTCGATCATGCGGTACAGCGTGCGGCGGTCGACGCGGAGGATTTCGGCGGCGCGGGTGCGATTGCCGCCTGCGACTTCGAGGATGTAGAGCAGGTAACGGCGTTCGAGTTCGTCCAGCGAGGGCAGATCTTCGAAGAGGGCCGAAAGCGGCGAACGCGCTGCCGCCCGTACTTGCGCCGACTGAAGTTTTTCCGGCAGGTCTTCGGGAACAATCTCGTGACCGCGAGCGTGCAGCACCGCATACTCAATCGCCGATTCCAACTCACGCACGTTTCCCGGCCAACCGTAAGCCACCAGGGTCCGTACCGTCTCTTCCGACAAAGTCAGCGGCGCGTGTGTTTCTCGCTCGATCACCGTGGCGAGGAAATGCTCCGCGAGCATTGGAATGTCCGTTCGACGCTCCTTCAACGCCGGCACGCGCAGCGTCACCACGCTGAGTCGATAAAACAGATCCTCGCGAAACTTTCCCGCCTTGACGTCCTGATCGAGGTTTCTGTTCGTAGCCGCAAGAATGCGCGCGTCGACCTGTATCGCCTTCGACGCACCAACGCGCCGGATCTCTCCTTCCTGCAACGCACGCAACAGTTTGACCTGGAACGCGGTGCTCGTCTCACCAACCTCGTCGAGGAAGAGCGTGCCTCCCCCGGCTTCTTCCCACAGACCTTTACGATCGCCAACTGCCCCCGTAAACGCACCACGCACGTGACCAAAGAGTTCCGCTTCCAAAAGCGTTTCGGTGAGCGCGCCGCAGTTTATCGCCACGAATGGACCAGCGGATCGCGTGCTGTGTTGATGAATCGATCGCGCCACCAACTCTTTGCCCGCGCCTGACTCACCGATGATCAGAATCGTCGACCGCGTCGGCGCCACTCGCGCGATCTCTTTGTAGAGACCGATCATCACCGGAGAACGGCCCAGCAGTCCTCCCTCCTCGTAACGCGCGGACAGTTGCTCGGGTTGGCGACCAGCACTGCCGCCGTTGCGATCGTGTTCGAGCGCGCGACGGGCAATGGCGACCACTTCCTGGACCTTGAACGGTTTCGAAATGAAATCCCATGCTCCTTCTCGGGCCGCTTCGACCGCCGAGTCGAGCGTTCCGAAACCCGTAACCAGGATCACGGGACACTGCGTTCGCAGATCTTTCAACAAGTCGAGACCGGATTGGCTTGCTTCGAGGTTCACATCGCTGACAACCAGATCGATCTTCTCCTCTTCCGCGACACTGAACGCCTGCGACGGGCTCAGCGCCGTGTCGACATGCCAACCCTCCGCAGAAAAGATCTCGCGCAACAACTCGCACGAATCCTGATCGTCGTCGACCACAAGAATGTGTTTCATCGTTAAGTACCTACTTCCACTTCGTGTTCCTGATCCTCGACAGCGCCGGGCGCGTCATTCGGGATCGCCGGGAAACTGATACGAAAGCGCGTCCCTTCGCCCAACTCGCTTTCCACTGTTACGGTGCCGCCGAGCTCTGACACCACTTGTTTGACGATGACCAATCCAAGACCAGTCCCTCGTCCTCGATCTTTCGTCGTGTAGAGCGGATCGAAAATGTGACCCATCACTTCCGGCGTCATTCCGGATCCACTGTCGATAAAGTCGACGACGATTCGCTGCGGTTTGCCGTTCCGCCCCGTCAGCGCGGTGCGGATCTGAATCTCGCCGCCTTCAGACATCGCGTCCAGACTGTTGTTGATGAGATTCAGGAAAAGTTGTTGCAAACGGTCTGACGAACCCGCCATCAGCGGCAGTTTGTCGGCAAACGCTTTGCCCACGCGAATGTTGTGCTTATCGAACGTCGGCGCCATCGCATCGCACAATTTGCGCAGCACGACATTCAGATCCAGCGGCGAGAGCTCCGTTTCAAAACGCGTCTTGTCGAGCATGCGGCGAACGATTCGTTCGATGCGTTCGATCTGCGCGCTGATGGTTTTGATGCGCGTTTCGGCGTCGCGCGGATCGCGACCGAGATCTGATTTGAGTAACTGCACGTGACCACTGATCAGATTCAGCGGCGTGCCGACTTCGTGCGCAAAGTGAGCGGCCGTTTGTCCGGCAGCAGCCAGACGGCCCAACTCATTCATGCGACGGTTCGTATGCCAGAGTTCGAGATTAGTTTCCTGGAGCTGTTGATTTCGTTTGCGAAGTTCGAGCGTGGCTTCGCGAACGCGTTCCCGCAAGATGCCCTGTTCGGTCTCGAGTTTCGTCGTCAACTGTAGTTGCCGAAACAGGAAATAAGTGCCCAGCATCACGAGCGCAATCGCGGTCAACACCATCCAGATAACGCCTTTCATGTAGCGCAGCGCCACGGACCAGATGCTGTCGAAGCGCTGATCGATCTCGACTGCGCCACTCGGGCGGCCGTTTTCCCACGTAACTGCGAACACGCGATAAAGGCAACGTTTGGCGCTCGATGCAGAGGCGTCGCCGCCGGTCGCGCCGGAGCCCGCGCGCAGCGTGTTCTGGGTGTTGTCGGGTATCGCGATGGCCGGCGCGCTCCCCGCTGCCGCTGCCTGTTCGTTGAATTGTCCTCCGTTAAGCGACCAGATGCGCACCGCGGTGATGTTCGGTCGTGTGCCTTTGATCAGGGTGGCGGACCGCACGAGAGTTTCCGGATCGTGCGAGCGCATGTCGGTGATGTGTTGCGCCAGATCTCGCGCTTGAATCGCCGCGAGAGTCTGATCGTCATTGCGCTCGATGTTGGCAATCGCCGCGCTGGTGATCACGAGCGCAGCGATCAGCATGGCGACGATGATCACTGAACTGAGCAGCGTTGTTGTGTGGAGCTTAAATGTTCGCATCGCGTGCCAGTCTTCGCCCACACCGTTGGAGCAAGAGAAGGACCAATCCGTAAACAGCAACCACAACGAGCATTACGATCTCTACCCGCCTCACATTGACGAGAATGACCGAGACACTCGCACTGAGCGCGAAGCCCAGGCAAAACAGAAGCGTAGTTAATGCCCAACATGACACTCCATCAACCAACACAAACCTGCCGGCCTCTGAGCCTCGCGCTCCTAAGAAAGTCATCGTGGCAATGCGCGTTCCGTAGACCACGTGCGACGCCGGTATCTGCCAGTTACCCAATCGCCGAAAAAGAATTTCGCCTTTGGATCGGAGTCGTTGAATTAGCGCGCGGTTTCTGATCGCGCGGCTGCGTCCGAGAAAAAACCAGACGCAGTCGCCAGTCAGTGCTCCGAAACTCGCGGCGGCAAGCGCGACAAAAGGAATGAAGTAGCCGCGGTGCGCTGCGACACCCGCGAGAATGGGTACGACGTCGGCCTCGAGCATTGCCGCCACAAACACCGCCACAAGTCCGTACTTGATCAACAAAATTTCCATGCCGAACACACAATGCACAATTGGCTCCGCTGAATCTTTCAGGTTTTTGTGCTGATTTGCAGCGTTCTGCGGTGTGGCGTCTTTGTATTTCCGACGAACCTGCCACGCTCTGGACGCGGAAGACGTCTCCCCGCAAAGACGCAAAGACGCAAAGCGCTACTGCCTTTTCAGAGCTTTTCTTTGCGCCTTAGCGTCTTTGCGGGAGAACTGTCCGTTCTGTGTGGCTGGCATGGTCATTGCGAACTGCGATGGCGGGTATCGATATTTTGGAAAGGAAGGCTCGCTCATGAAAACACTTGTTTCACTCGCGCTGGGAGCCGCGATGTTGTTCGGCGCTGCCACGCTCGGACTCCATTCAGGTTCCGCCAGCGCGCGCACGCGGCACGATCGCAACTGGTATGCGCATCACCATCACCATAAGCGTCATCATCACCACAACAAGCTGAGTTACTGACGATTAGTGATGTGGTGATAACGGCAAAGTGATGGTGGATTTCCCCTATGCAAGTAACGCAGGCAAAACTTGACTCATGGGTGCAGTGTTACGGCACGAACTCAAACTCGTATGTGTTGCTCGAAGGACCAAAATCCTATTTCACGTCGCCCGCGGTGGATGGATTTCTTGCTTATCAGGTTAGCGCGGGGGTAGCGCTGATCGCGGGCGATCCTGTTTGCGCGCCGCACCAGGCCCGCCGGCTCATTCACGATTTCGCGAAAGCCATGATGAGGCCGGTAGGCGCGTACCAGGTTTCGCCTGCGATGTTGGACGCATTTCGGCAGGAGGGTTTTGGGGATGTACAGATCGGGAAAGAGGCAATATTCGATCTGGATCGGTTTACTCTTGCCGGAGGGCAGATGGAAGTGGTCCGCGCGGCGTGCAACAAGGCGAAGCGCGCCGGTGTGGTGGTCAGTGAGCATCACCCGTTTGCCGAAGGTGCGGAAGTAATTAACGACGAGCTGCGCGAGATCTCCAGCCAATGGCTGAAAGGGAAGGGCAATCACGAACTCGGGTTCGTGCTGGGTTCGCTCGGGTTGGACCACCCGTCCGCAAAGCGCTACTTCATTGGCAGGTGCGAAAACGGAACTGGACGAATCGAGGGGTTCATCGTCTGTGAACCAATCTACGGACGCAGCGGTTATTACCTCGATGTGACGCGGCGCAGGCCCGATGCCGTGCGTGGCACGATGGAGCTTCTGACGACAGAGATCCTTCGCTCGCTGCATGATCGGGGGTATCACATGGCATCGATGGGGCTTGCGCCGCTGGCGCTGCTGGACGATCCCGATCTCGAAAATCATCCAGTGCTGGCGAAACTCATGCGGTTCGTCTACGAGCGCGTCAATGTCAATTACGATTTCAAACTGTTGTATCGCTACAAAGCGAAGTATCACCCGCACACATGGGAGCCGCGCTACTTCTGCTTCAATCAACGGCGAATGTCGCTCGGCATGCTCTACGCAGTCGTCCAGGTTCGTAACGCGATCAGTCTCGAGACGCTACTCGGACGCAGAGGTGTTCAGGAAAAACTCAAGACATGGAAACATGCTGCTTCGTTCATCGTCGGATTCTGCTGGGCTTTGCTCTCGTCGTCGTCGTAACCGCGTCGCTCCGAATCGCCGCGCAACAGCCTGCGACGGGGGACCACTACGACCCTGACGACACTAAGACGTGGGCGGACGTGGAAAGACAAGACCGCGACGTAACTGTCAGAGCGCAACAGTTCAGAGTGCACTTTTACCGCCCGAGCCAAGCTGGTCCAGCGATACCCGCCATTTATGCGTGCGGCGACGGTGGTTGGCGTGGACTGGCGCCGCGAACCGCGGAACAGTTGGCACACATGGGTTTTGCCGTTGCGGGAATTGATTCGAAGGTTTACTTGCGTGAGTTCTCGTCGCTGCAGAATCCGGTTTCGGTCAAACAGCTCGCGCAGGATTACGTTGATGTCGCGCGCGAACTGCGTGTCTACGCCACCGTTGGTTCCGACGCGCCTGTTTATGTTTACGGTTGGTCGCTCGGCGCCGGCTTCGCGATCGCAGTTGGCTCGGATGCCCAGACCCGAGCCAACTGGGCCGGAGTCGTATCGATTGGCTTGCCCAAACAGAACCAGCTCGTGAGTGGCGTCGGCGGCAATCATGCGAATCTGAACGTTGAAGCAAATGCGCTTTACGGGTTTCGCAGTCAGGACGTGCTGGCGCAAATCGCGCCCGTGCCGCTGGTGATGATCCAGAGCACGTCTGACACGGCGAGTCCGCAGAAGGTTGGCGACATGTTGTTTGGCGTTGCAAGGGATCCGAAAAGGTACGTCTTGATCAAGGCCAGTAATCACCGGTTCAGCGGCGCGCGCGAGGAGTTTTACACGGCGCTTGGTGACGCGGCTACTTGGATGCGAGAGGTGAAAACAAATGGACCACAGATCACCCGGAAAAACACGGAATAGACTTGTCTTAATCTGTGTTCTCTGTGGTTTGATGTGCGCAGTAGCTGTATACGGGGTGCGGTGGCACCACAGTTTCTATCATCACGTCACTCACGAAGAGTTGTCGCATGAAGTCAAACATTCGACATTTCAGGTGACGATTCGCGGTGGTCAACCGCTGTCGCTGCAACTCTATCAACAGCAAAATGTGACGCACCAACCACTGGTCCTGTTTACCAGTGGTGACGGCGGTTGGAGTCCGTTTTGCGCCGATGTTGCCGCGCACATTGCCGCGACCGGTAATACCGTCGTGGGCATCGACGCCAAGCAATACCTCGTCGACTTTGCGAGTCCGCAAAAACCGATCTCGATCGAACAACTGACGCGTGACTACGACACAATCGCGCAATTATCGCTGGTGCAACCAGGCATCGATCACACGTCACCGGTTGTACTGGCGGGTTGGTCGCTCGGCGCCGGTTACAGCGTGATCGTCGCTTCTCAGCCGCAGTTCAGTCTTCCGGTTCGACGTGTGGTCGCCATCAGTCTCCCGGAGGAAGGCGAACTCGCGTGGAAATCGACTGACGCCGTTATCTACGTCACGCACGGAACGCCGCACGAAAAACTGTTCGACGCACATCAGTACCTGCGGAAGCTGGGTCAAACGCCGATCGTGTTTCTAAACGCAACTGACGACGATACCGCGCCTTTTGACGAGGCGCAGTCGTTGTACGCAGCGACGGCGGGATCCAAACATTTATACGCGGTGAAGGCGCGTGGTCATCATTTCGAAGGCGGCGAGAAGGAGTTCTATCGCGACCTGGACCAGGGCCTGATGGATCAGGAGCTCTTCGCACAGCAAACGGCTGATAAAACCGACAACAAACTGAAAGATAGAACTATCGCGGCGCGCTAACATGTGCGTCACTTTACGAGGGATGTTCTTCAGCTAGACACAGGGTCATCGAGCAAGAGGGGGGTTAAAGCCCTGTGTTTGAGTGTGGGTGTAACCAAGAGTTCGGGCTCACGAGGGCGGTTGCACCCACATTCTGTTCGTTGGTTGTTGAGGAGAGCGGCTTGGGCGGTTGAAAGTGAATCACGGCTTAAGCGGATGAATGCGGATCACAGCGCAGCGCGGAATGCTTTGGGGGTTGCTCCCGCCAGGCGGCGGAACGCTGTGGTGAAGTGGCTTTGGCTGGAGAAGCCCGAACGCAGGGCAATCTCCGAGATTGGCAGTTCCGTCTCCTCCAGCATCTTCTTGGCCCGCTCGATCCGGCGTTCCGCTATGTAGTTCGTCGCAGTCATTCCCATCGATTGTTTGAAGGCGCGCGAAAAGTGGAAGTAGCTCATCTGGACATCTAGCGCGACCGCGCGCAAGGCCACGCGTCCTTCCTCTTCGTCTGAAAGATGATGATCGATGAGGGCAATCGCGCGTCGTAACTTGTGCGGCGCCATCCCGCCGTGTCCGACGGGGACGTTTTTCAGCGAGCTGTAGCGTCTGACGAGTTGGATCGCGAGGCCGTTGGCCAACGAGTCAGCGTAGAGTCGGCCAACAACATTCGCTTCGTTCAACTCGTGCAACAGCGACATCGCGACGTGGCAGATGTGCTTGTCTTTAAAACCGATCTGCGGTGTCAATCCAAGCTCCATGTGCGAGAAGTTCAATTCACGCGCGGCGGAACGGACGAACAACGGTCGCAAATAGAGCAGGAGCATTGCCGGCAGTTCCGTGCCTTCCGATCGGCACGTCCAGGAAGATCCCGCGGGAATGATCGCCACCTCGCCTGAACCTATTTGTCCCTCAAACCTGCGTTTGCCGGGATAGACACTCGCGAAAAAAGGAGTGCCGAGGTTCAGCAGCATGCAGTGGTCGTCTGAAGCAGGCATCGTCACCTCTCTTGCATGGTGACGAAAGTGGATGGCGCGCACGTTGTGCCATCCAGTGGGAGCGCTTGATTTGAGCACCGAGCCGGGGTAGAGCATCGAAAGATCGTCAATTGATCGCTTCGCACTTTCTTCTCGGCCTGGAGATTTTGACAGCGGCTTCACACAGGTGGCAGCCACGTGTTGGCAGTTCGAAGCAATAACGGTTGGTAACATCTCATTCCCTTTTTCTTTTTAACTCTTATCCAGACCGTCGGTGATTGCTCCCAGCAGCGAGTCTTCGCTGAACGGTTTCTGCAGGAAAGCAATGGCGCCTCCGCGCAATCCTCGCTCTCGCGCGTCTTTGTCGTCGTGCGCTGAGATGAAGACGATGGGCACGGAGAAGTGAGCGGCCTGCAAACGATCCTGGAGTTCGAGGCCGCTCATTCCGGGCATTCGGACGTCGGCGATCAGACACGCCGTTTGGGAGACGTAAGCCGAGTTCAAGAACTCCTCGCCGGAGCGAAATAGTTGGGCGCGAAAGCCGACGGAGTCGATCAGGCTCTTCAGTGCCTCGCGTACCGAGTCGTCGTCGTCAACAATTGAAATCAGCGGAACCTCAGGAAGGTTTAGGGTTGATCCCGTCGAATCCTTCGCTGCTGGTGTGGTGTTCATTGCAGGGGCAGATTACGAGGAGGTCAGGAGGAAAACTATTATACGGAGGTATTCGCTACCTATACTTTGGTATGGGTTTTAATCACAAAAGGCACAAAAGGCACAGAAGACACAAAAGGAGAAGAATCAGGGGGAGGCAGAGGAAGAATCAGGGGAGGCAGACGAGGAGTTAGGGGAGGCAAAGGAAGAATTCGGGGAAAAGGAAGAATTCGGGGAGAAGTATTATCGGGGAGAAGGAATTAGAGGAGGCGGTGTGTCTACCTTTTTATATTTCTTGTGTGCCTTTTGTGCTTCTTGTGCCTTTTGTGGTTAAAACCCTTTCCGCCATACGTACGAGGTCGGCGAGGGAGTCCGCATGCATCTTTTCCATCACCTGACGTCGATGAAGTTTCACGGTGATTTCGCTCGTGCCTAACTGAAGCGCGATCTGCTTGTTCAGCATTCCTTTCACCACCAAACCGAAGACTTCCGTTTCGCGCGGCGTCAACGAGCGATAACGATTGAGTAGCTCCGCGTTGTCAGCCTGCTGCGAACGCACGAGTCGATCGCGTTCGAGCGCCTGTTGAATCGCATCGAGCAGATCCTGATCGCGAAACGGTTTCGTCAAGAACTCGACCGCTCCGGCTTTCATCGCCCGCACCGACATCGGAATGTCCCCATGCCCCGTGATGAAGATGATCGGAATATGAATGTTTGCTCCCACCAGATCGCGTTGCAGATCGAGACCACTGAGTCCCGGCATACGCACGTCGAGTATCAAACAAGCCGGCAAGTCGGGACGCGTACTCTCCAAAAACTCGCGCGCCGAAGCGAACGTCTCAGCCCGCAGTCCCACCGATCGTATAAGACTCTTCAACGCCTCACGAACGGATTCGTCATCGTCGATCACAAACACGATGGCCTCAACATTATTCATACTGCTGCTCGCGTAGAAGCTTGCGGCAAGGTGAACTGAAACACGGCGCCGCGGGGCGAGTTTGCAGTCACCCAAAGACGCCCACCATGCGACTCGATGATCGTGCGGCAGATCGCCAATCCCATGCCCATCCCCTCGGGCTTGGTCGTAAAGAACGCATCGAAAACACGTTCCAGATTTGCCTCATCGATACCCTCACCAGAATCGCGCACCGCCACAAACAGATTACCCGTTTCATCTTTGCCGGAGCTGACAGTCAATTCTCGCGCACTTTCAGTCACCTTCGCCATTGCTTCGAGCCCATTGACGATCAGATTCAGAATCACCTGTTGCAACTGCACTCGATCGCCGAGCACCGGCGGCAAACCATCCGCAAGCTCCCGTTTGAGGAAAACATGATTTCGCCGTGCCTGACTTTGGGCCAACGCGAGCACTTCGATAATGACGTCATTCAGATCAACCAGATCGTGACGCGGCGGGGTTTTCTTAACCAGTGTCCGCACGCGCGAGATGACTTCGCTCGCGCGATAACCGTCTTTGATGATGCGTTCGACGGCTTGTCGAGCCTCGACGAGATTCGGAGTCGCGCCTCCAAGCCACCGCAAACAAGCATTGCTGTTCGTGACGATCGCCGCGAGCGGTTGATTGACTTCGTGAGCGATCGACGCGGTCAGTTCTCCCAATGTCATGACCCGACTGACGTGCGCCAATTCCGTCTGCACCTTTTGCAACGCTTCTTCGGCGCGCTTGCGTTCGGTGATGTCGTTGTTTGTTTCCAACACCGCAACTGGTTTGCCTTGTTCGTCTCGCTGTAACGCCCAACGACTCGCGACAGTCACGACGCTCCCATCGCGACGCGTGTGGAGCAGTTCTCCTTCCCAACGACCGGTGCGCGTGAGTTCCGCCGTGATCTCCGCTAGCGGCGCGGGAAAAGCTGTTTGATTGATCTTGTGAGAGACCTGCCCGATCGCTTCATCGCGAGTCCAGCCATATCGTTCTTCGGCGCCGCGGTTCCAAAACGTGATCACGTTGTTCATGTCTCGCACGATGACGGTGTCGTGCGTCAGGTCGAGCAGGTTGGCTCGTTCGCGCAGAATTTCGTTTGCGTGTTGTAACTCTGTCGTCCGTTCCTGCACGCGCGTTTCGAGTTCGTCGCGCGCTTGCCGCAGTCCTTCTTCGGCCTGTCTGCGCTTGGCGCTCATCCAACTGGTGAGCACAGCGAGGACTCCGAATACCACGAGAAACGTGATCGGTTTTGGTCCAAGACCCAGGCTGTATAGCGGCGGAACGAGGTAATAATCGATCGAGACAGCCGCGAGGACGACGGCCAACAGTCCGGGTCCCATGCCACCGAACCACGCGCTGATGACGATCGCGGCGTAAAAGAGAGGCGTGATGTCAGTGTATTCCTCGAGCGACTTCGTTATCACCAGGGCCACTGCGACCGTTAGGACAGCCAGACCATATCGCCACAGTGTTCTCAACATGTGATCGCCCTCCAGATTTAAAGATTACACAGAAACTGAAAGTTAAAGCCACAGATCAGAATGGCATGACAATTTCTAGTCCACGGAGGCGTGTGTACATAACCTAAATCCACGAAGGAGAAGTCATGGAAAAATTCTTTAGTGTTGTAGTAATCGGAAGTGTTCTGATCGTGTTGGTTGCAGCGACCGCTCAGGCACAACTGCCGGGCACGGCGATCCGCGCCACCATTCCGTTTGATTTCAAAGTAGAGGGAAGAACGCTTCCTGCCGGAAACTATGAGATCAGGCGCATCAACGACGACGAATCGATCGGTCTGTTGATCCGAAACGTCGACGACAAGCACGATAAAGCGATGTTCGAGACTGAGCCGGTGCAAATGCGGGCGATATCGGGAAAGGATGTGCTCGTGTTCAATCGTTACGGCGACGTCTATTTCTTATCGGAAGTTGAAACTGCCGGTGAGCAGACAGCTCGCGAAGTTTATCCTTCCCGTTCGGAACGTCAGCTGCGACGTGAAATGGCAAGCAACCAACTCGAGCCAGAGGCCGTAAGCGTGGTCTGCAATTAATGCCGGCCATGTGTCACGTAGATCCGCGTTTCCTATTTCGCGCCCCGAGGAAACACAGATCTACGCGGCGACGCGCGATCGACGAGCCGGCGCGGGGAGTAGGAAGAATTCGTATCCGGCTCTGATCTGAAATACGGTGTCGAGTCGTGTAATTCGGAACAGTTCGCGTAATTGACTGCTGACGTTCATCAGTTCGAATCGCATGTCTTTGGCCTCCGCCTCAGCCCGCAGTTGCAGCAACATTCCTAGCCCGTGCGCATCCACCAGCGAAACATGGGACAGATCCAACACGACGGAGTCGGCTGACGGCAGAGTTTGCACGGCTTCACGCAACGTGTCGGTTTCTCCGACCACAACATTGCCATCGAGATTCAACAGGGAGACGTTGCCTATATTTTTACGTTCTACATTCAGCATTGCGAATTCACCCTTGGTTGTTTCAGACCCTTGGTCCGATGGATTCACTGCGACTCAATCTGTTAACGTTTCAACTCGCCTAAGTGTTAACCGGACGGTCGGGTTTTTCTGCGTCCAGAGGAGTAACACCGCCGAAAACGATTCTGCGTCAGATCTTTTTGACCTCCGACAAAATGGGATAAAACACATCCATGGAGCTGCCCTTAACACCACTTGAATTTGCCCGCCGCACTCGTAAATTGTATGCAGATCGTGAAGCCGTCGTAGACGGCGATCTGCGTTTGACGTATGCGGAATTCTTCGATCGCTGCGATCGGTGGGCCACTGCTTTGCGCGCCCTGGGAGTAAACCAAAGCGATCGTGTCGCGTACATCGCACCCAACACTCACGCGATGCTCGAGTCGTTTTATGCGGTTCCACAGCTCGGCGCGGTGTTGGTGCCTCTGAATTACCGTCTCATCGCAGACGATTTCGCCTACCTCATCAATCACAGTGGCGCGCGGGTCGTATGCGTTCACTCAGATTATCTGGATGCGGTCGACAGTATTCGTTCGCAACTGTCAAGCGTTGCATCGTTCGTTGCATTAGAGGGCGCGAAGGACGGTTGGCTTGATTATGAGTCGCTGCTTGCCGGCGCCGGCGTGAATGACACGATGCAGCCCGCGCCAATCGAAGAGACGGATCTGCTCACGATCAATTACACGAGCGGCACGACGTCGAGACCCAAAGGCGTCATGATCACGCATCGCAACGCGTACATAAACGTTGTCGGCACGCTGATTCACCATCCGATGACGATGGCCGATCGTTATCTTTGGACGTTGCCCATGTTCCATGCGAATGGCTGGACGTTCGTCTGGACAGTTACCGCGGCCGGCGGCACGCACATCTGTTTGCGAAAGGTTGAACCGGCGAGTGTGTTTGAGAAGATCGAACAGGAGTCAGTCACGATGCTCTGCGCCGCGCCGACGGTGTTGATTGGCATCGCCAATGGACCAGAGGAGCTGAGACGGAAAACGCGACCAGGCGTGCGGATCGTAACCGCCGGCGCGCCGCCCGCGGCTGCGACGATCGAGCGCGTCGAAGGTGAGTTGGGTTGGATCATCACGCAGGCTTACGGGCTGACGGAGACATCACCGTTCATCACGATTTGCGAATCGAGACCCGAGTACGAAGGTCTTTCCTGCGCGGAGAAGTCGGTGGTCAAGGCGTGCCAGGGAGTGGAGCTGTTGACGTCGGGCGAACTTCGCGTGGTGGACGAAGCAGGAAGCGAAGTTCCCCACGATGGTCAATCGCTGGGCGAGATAGTGGTGCGCGGCAACGCGGTGATGAAAGGTTATTACAACGATCCTGAGGCGACGTCACGAGTTATCAGAGACGGTTGGTTTTATACGGGCGATGCCGCCGTCGTGCACCCGAGCGGTTATGCGGAGATTCGCGATCGGCTGAAGGACGTGATCATCAGCGGCGGCGAGAACATTTCTTCAGTCGAGGTTGAAGGCGTGTTGTTGCGACATCCGGCGGTGCAGGAGGTAGCGATCGTCGGATTGCCGAATGAGCGTTGGGGTGAGGCGCCGCATGCGTTTGTCGTGCTGAAGAGCGGCGCTGGAGCGACCGAACAAGAGCTCCGTGAATTCGCGCGCGATCGTCTCGCACATTTCAAAGCGCCGCACGGCGTGACGTTCGTGTCTGAGCTGCCGAAGACCGCGACCGGGAAAGTGCAGAAGTACGTTTTGCGGGGCGGCGCGGCGATTGCGAAGCAGTGAACAGTACCCGCGAAGGTTTATTTAGGCGGTTGCCTGGAGGTTTCTACGCGCGGTTTTCTTTGCGAGGCGTCCTTCTCGAGCTTGTTCAGATACGCGCCAACGAATTCAACCAACGCCCGCGCCCGCAGTGGTTCGTTTTTTAGCTCTTGTGCCCGCGCAAAACCGATCTCGAAGTCAGACAAATAGATTGCGCGCAAAGCCTCGTCCAGATTCAGGTTCAGTCCAAAACCGTCGAGTAAGAAAGTTGATTCCAAAGCGCCGACTTTGATCTGTCTCGTCCAGTCAACGTCGATACAGTTGACCTCAGCAAACGAATTCAGGTCTTTGATCGTACTCGCAATCACGAACGGCGTTCTTGAAGAGCGCACCTGGGCCAGGTTGCCGGCCGCGATCACACTGAGACACGGCCGGTGAAAGTTATCCACGGCTGAGGTCGCTTTCAACGAAGCGTCGATCGCTTCTTCCACCTGAGACACACCGCCACTCTTGATTCGGTTTTGACCGATTGCGAGCAGCAGCAGTGCACGCTCCAAACCGGCAGGGAGTTTGTACGCCACCTTTTCGACAGTTGATACAGTTGCTGCGTCACTTTTAAGCAGTGCGGCAGCTTCACCAAAATCGACCAGAAGTTTAAGAGCCTCCCCGGCTTCTGCGTCTTGAATCATCGACGCCGCTTTGCGAACAGTCTTGAAGTCAGACTTCCGCCACGCCGACGCCGCCACATCGAGGAACGCAATGTCTCGCGACAGTTGGTCCGGTTTCCGTTCGGCATTCGCCAAACTTTCCGCCGGCGTTGGCGGCGTCATGTCGATGTATTTGAAAGCAGACTCGTTCGTTACCGCCGGCGGTACGTCTGCGCTGACGGCCGCCATCGCGGCCTCGATTTGCGCAACGAGATCCGGTGCTGCCGAGCGCGCCTTCGGCAGTAACAGCCGGCCCAAGGTGAAAGTAAATTGCTGCTGAGCGGTGTCGGTTGCGGCGCGCAACAAGAGACTGCTGCTGGTGGTCAGGTAGGCGCGTACCAGCGCGGGCGATACACCCGGACGCTGGACCGTGATGTTCGGCACAATGATCTTGTCGACCAGCGTCATCGCATAGTGATCGGAGTCGAGCATGTCCGGAGCGGTGAACAGGTAAAGTCCGATCAAATGAAGCGACCGGATGTCCGGCTGTGATTGTTGACCCAGGAAACGCAGCACCTGAAGAAACGTTTGATCCGCTCGCGCTTGATCAGTCTTTCGCAGTGTCACCAGAAACTGCAGGAACATGGGATCGAACTGATCGTGCAAGGCTCGTTGAGCAAATTCGACGGCTTGTTCCGGAGCGCTGTCGATCAACGCCAGTGCGGCGTTGATGTTGACGGAATTACGAGCCCTTTCATCCACGTTGGCCGGCGCGTCAATCAACCGCTTGGCCCACTCCGCATCCTTTGTAGCGATCACGCTGATTACATTGCGATGAATGATCTTGAGTCGTCCGTCGCTGGGCTTTGACTGGGGATTCGATATGTCAAGTGCCTTCTCAAAAAGAGCTCGCGCGTACTCCTCGTCGTGCTTCCAGATCAGACTCGCCAGCCGCGCTAACCCGATGCTCTTCGTTTGCACGTTGTCGATGCTTAGAAGTTTTTCTGCGACTTGCCGGGTAACGAAAGGATCAAATGCCGGCTCCTTCTTGACTACTTCCGCTGCGGCAGTTGGTTTTGTGGGAACCGGAGGAGTTTTCGTGTCGGTCTGACAGACCACAGCCTGCGAACTGACAAGAACTATGAGGGCGCAAAGCAGCCAACGCATGTACATAGCTCCTTTTGTTTTGGTCTCCGGAACGACTGTTTGCCATGACCGCGGGTCCTTAGAGTTTGTTGTGGCAAACAGCGCGACAGTAAGCTTATAGTCTATTCGAGGTCAACGCTTTTTGGTTTTGACTGCCTGAAGACCCCCACCTTAGGAGCTACACATTTGTACGCAAGAGTTATCACCCTCATCTGCATCACTTTCATCTTTTCTCTCGCTACGAACGCACAATCAACCACGATCGATATGGAAGGTACGGGTTCGCAACGGACGCGCGTCCTCCAGACGAAAGGGTTGGAACGACCACCGAGCCAACTCCTTTGGAAGTCGGAGAAGCTGTTCTACTATCGCGAGAGCGATCTGATTCGGGGCGAGAATGGCCCTTTCAAGCTCGCCCTCGATGTTCCCACGTTTCAGACTTTCACTACGCCCATCATCGCCGGTGATTCGATCTACTTCACCTACAACGATTCTTCCGGGTACTTCTTTGTAGTCGACAAGACGACTGGCAAAAACAAACTGCGTCTGAAGTTTGATCAAAACGCTGTGTCGCGACCGGCAGTCAGAGACAACATCGTGTTCTTCGGATCGGAAAAAGGAATGGTCCATGCCTACGATGCCACCACACAGCAAGTGAAGTGGAAGTTTCAGGACAAAGATCACTCCTTCGTCACTTATCCATTGCTCGATCGAAATCTGCTTTTCTTCTACGCGTTCGACAGAGGTCTTTATGCTTTCGTTGCCGACACGGGTGAGGTGAAGTGGTTGTACAAATTCAAGAAGGGCATCTTCACGACTGCAGTGGCCGGGGATCGGTTGATCGTGCTAACGGATACCGGACGCCTGATCGCGCTCGACCGAGAGACCGGAGCAGAGCGTTGGAACGTCGACGCCGGACGCGATGCAATCGGACCACAAGTGCTCGGCGATCAGATTTTTCTTCATTACGACGGGGGCGAGATTCGCTCGTATTCCGCGGTTGACGGAACGTTGTGGTGGAAGTCGAAGGACGTTCCCCGCAGCGGCTCTGACGCAGCGTTGCACAATGGATTGGTCTATTACTCCGGCAAGGAGATGGACGTCGTTGCGCTTGATGCAAAGACGGGCGCCGAGAAGTTGAGATTCAAAATTACCCGTCCCTGTAGTGCGCCGCTGATTGCCGGCGAGTTGGTCTATGTTCGCTGCGAGGACAATAAGGTCCATGCATTGTCGACTGCCACACTCGAGCAAGTTTGGGAGCTAAAGAACGGAAACAAATACCCGCCGTCGTTTGTGGTCGAGAACGGCGTGATGTATTCGCTGGGACAGGATGGTTACATGCACGCCGCGCAGTGAAGGCGGCGTGTTTGCAACGTATTTTGCAGTGGAATTTTGATTGCGGCGCGGCTGCGGCAGGCATAGAATGCCGGGCAAAACTTCCTAGCAAGTACAACTTTAAGGGGGAAACATGAAAACAAAAGCGATCGCACTAACAATCTCCCTCGTTTTTGTGAGCGTCGCGCTGGGCTTCCAGGACAATCCCCAGATGGGCACCTGGAAACTCAATGCGGCCAAATCGAAGTTTGAAGGCAAAGCGAGGAATGACACAGTCGTTTATGAGGCGGCTGGAGATCAGATAAAGGTGACGGTGGACGGCGTCGACGAGAATGGCGGCGCGGTTCACCACGAATGGACCGGGAAGTTTGACGGAAAAGACTATCCGGTCACTGGTGATGCCAGCTCCGATGCCAGGTCGTATCGGATGGTCGATAAACACACGCTGGCGCTCACGGCATCAAAGGGTGGCAAACAGACGCTGACGGGTCGCGTTGTCGTTTCAGCCGACGGTAAGACGCGCACGGTCACAACCACCTCAACTGACGCGAGTGGAAAGAAGCATACGAACGTTGCGGTGTACGACAAGCAGTAGTTGAGCCGCGTGCGCCACTCAAACGATGGTCCAATCTAGTTGTACGCCGGAGGCGTTGGCTAATGTTAGCCCAGCGGTTGGAGCAGAGCGACAACCCTGGGAAGTTAGACGGAAGAATATTAAACGCTGAAAGCGTTCGACTCGAACGAACCCTTTCAGGGTTAAGAAATCGTTTTCGGTTCTGTTCCCAGGGTTGATGCAACCCTGGGCTAGCATTAGCCAACGCCTTCGGCGTTCGACGTTTGTTCGTTAACTCACCTCAGCAACTCGCCCGCATTAAATGGATCAACCCGGCGTCGCCGCGTTATACTCGGGGCCTTCAAACGGGTTGGTTTCATGCGATGATCGGGCGGTGAGTTTTCGCCTCCCGCCAGGACAAATAACCTCTAAGCTGCACGATTAACGGTGCAGCATCTTGACGCTTCCTCACGCCGGCGGAACGCACATGGTCAAGAAATCCCGGGCAGTCGAAGTCGAAGAACGATTCAACGCGGTCGTTGAAGAGTTCGGAGTCTTCCTGAGGCGAGCGATCGTCCGGATGTGCCCGCGCGACAAAGGCCTGCAATTCGACGATATCGAGCAGGAAGCGCGCCTGCGCCTCTGGCGCGCGCTCCAGTCTGAGAGGGAAGTCACGAACTACGCGTCTTACCTCTATAGAATCGCGGCGACGGCGACAATTGACGCGATGCGCCGGATACAGGCACGCCACGAAGAGCAATTGGACATACAAACGGACCAAAAGTCTGATGACGGCGAGATTCTGATTGCGCCGAGAATCGCGTCGGCGACTGCGCCTGACAAAGACTCGCCGGAACGTGTGGCCGAGTCTCGCGAGGCGATCGAAAGCGTCAAGTCGGTGCTCGCAAAGTTGCCAGCCGAACAGCGGCGCGCAGTCGGTATGTACCTGCAAGGCATGACCAGTCAGAACGTGGCGGATCTGATGGAGTGGACCGAGCCGAAGTCGCGAAACCTCATCTACCGTGGTCTAAAAGAGTTGCGCAAGTCACTTCGCGAAGAGGGAATCGATTATGAGATTGAATAGCGAAGATTTGCGAGAGCTTTACGAACGAGAGACGTCGCGATCGGCTCGTGAATCGGCAACAGACTGTCTGCCGGAAGACGTGTTGGCCCAGGCGGCTGCGGGAGAGCTAAACCAGTCAGAGCGCGAGCAGGCGGCAGATCACTTCGCGACCTGTTCTGACTGTGCCAGAGAATTTCAGGCGATCCGATCGCTCAAGCCGTGGGCTGAGAACGCGGCGGCGAACGCCGGTGTTCGCGTGATCCCGTTAACCGTCGCGCAGAACGGCCATGCGACCGCAGTTGGATCAATGCTGCACGAAACGCACATCGGTTCGCGGCGAGTTTCGTTCTACCTGCCGTACGCCGTTGCCGCCGCCGCACTGATTCTAAGTTTTGCGTTGGGCGCGCTGTTGCTTTCGAAGTCGCGTGAGAACCAGCGTCTCCTCGCCGAGATCAATAATCAAAAGCCATCACCAAACGCGGCTGATAACCGGACCGCTGAAGCGCTGGCCGAATCTCGCCGCTTACTGGAAGAGACGAACCGGCGCGTCGAACAAGAGAGTGCGGCCCGACGCGCTGCCGAAGAACAGCTTGCGAAACGCAACGCGGCACAGAGGTCTTCAGCAGGAACTAAAGCCAGCGCCGATCGGATCCCGCCGGACGTCAACGTTCCCATCATCGATCTCAACCCTCACGACGCCGGACGGGGCGAGCAGAATCCGCAGCCCGCCGCAATTCAACTGTCTTCCGACACAGACCTCTTTACGTTGATTCTGAATCTCGGCGGAGAAGACGCGAGCAGCAGTTACTCGCTTGAAGTCACCGATCGCGGTAACAAGACCATCTGGGTTAATCGGAACCTGCGCAAAAGTCCTTACAACAATTTCACGGTTGCGATGCATCGCCGTTCGTTTCCGCCGGGCGAGTATCGACTGAAGATTTACGGTTTGCGAAACGATCGTCGAGAGTTGGTCGAGGAATACGCAATCCGTCTGGCCTACTGACAGGAATCGAGATGATGACCACCAGTCATGTTCGCTGCCTCCTCATCGCGCTGTTGACACTAACGTTCGTCAACTTCGCGTTATCCCAACAAACACAGGAGGAATTGTCCGTAGGCGTGCCCGTCTCACGTGAGATAGCAAAAGGTGCGACGCATTCGTATCGGATCACACTGGCTTCAGGTCAGTACGTTCGGCTACTCGTCGAACAATTGGGAGCGGACGTCGCAATCAGGATTTTTCATCCGGATGGACGGCTGATGGTGGAAGTCGATTCGCCGACCGGCGCGCAAGGGCCTGAGCGACTTTCTGCCATTGCGGAAAGCCAAGGCGTTCATCGCGTCGATATGCGGCGTATAAACGAGGACGCCGATGGTGGACGTTATGAGTTGAAACTGACTGACCTGCGTCTCGCCAGTGACGCAGATCGTAGTGTCGTTGCCGGTCAGGCGGCTTACCTCGAAGGAGACCGGGCGCGTCTTGCAAGACCGGCGAAGCGACAGGAAGCGATCAAGAAGTACGAAGAAGCAGTAACGCTTTATAGAGCGGGCGGAGAACGCTCCGGAGAAGGTTCCGCGCTGACTAATATAGGCGTGGTCTATAACCAGTTAGGCGACCGGCAGAAAGCGCTTGATTACCTGAACCAGGGGCTGGCGCTGCACAAGCTCGCCGGCGATCAGCGTGAACAAGCGCGAACGTATAACTACATGGCCTTCGCGTCGAGTGCAATGCTCGAACGACAGAAGGCCCTCGAGTACTTCAATCAATCACTGCAATTGAGCCGGAACATCGGCGACGGCGTGGGCGAAGCAGGAGCGCTCCAGGCAATCAGCGGAATCTACAGTGCGCTCGGCGAGCTGCAGCAGGCGCTCGACTACATGCAACTCGCACTCGACAAAAGCAAGGTCGTTCGCGATCGCAACCGGCAAGCGTGGACGCTCGCCAACATCGGTGGCCTGCACAACCTTCTGGGCGATGGTCATCAGGCGTTGGAATACTTCACGCAATCGCTGTCGATCTACGAGGAGATCAAAGATACATACGGCGAAGGTGTGGTGCTCTTCAGCATCGGTAACGTCTACGTCGGCTTCAGAGATTGGCCCAAGGCGCTGGAATACTTCACCCGGGCGCTACCGATAACGGCAACTCAGGATGATCGGCGTTGGACCGAGGCCATGGTTATTACCAGTCTCGGCTACACAAACTACTACTTAGGTAATAAGCAAGAGGCGCTTCGTTATCTGAACGAGGCGTTGCCGATACACAAAGCCGTCATCAATCGTAACTGGGAGGCGCAAACACTTGTCTGCCTCGGCACGACGTACGTTTCGTTGGGCGAGACTGAGAAAGCGTTGGACTATTTCAATCAGGCTTTGAAGCTGCTACGGGAAAACGCGAGCGACCGTGGAGAGGCCGATGCGCTTTTCAAAATTGCTCGAGTTGAACGCAACCGCGGCAATTTGAGTGAAGCTCGCAAGAATATCGATCGGGCGCTCGAAATCGTCGATTCCATGCGCGCTAGAATCGTCAACCAGGAATCGCGCTCATCTTTCGTCGCTGCCAGACGTGAGTATTACGAGTTTTATATGGATCTGCTGATGAGGTTGGACCAGCAGTCTCCCGGCAAAGGTCATGATGCGCAGGCGTTGCAGGAAAGCGAGAGGGCCCGCGCCCGCAGTCTCCTGGAATTACTGACTGAATCGCGTATTGACATTCGCGAGGGCGTTGACTCGCAACTGCTCGAGCGCGAACGTCGTCTGCAGCAGCAGATTAACGACGAAGAGATGCGACGAGTACGGGTGCTAAGAGGAAAACACACGCCGGAAGATCTTGCCCCGATCGACAAGCGCGTCAACCAGCTAATGTTGGATTACTACACGGTCCAATCAGAGATTCGTATCCGCAGCCCGCGTTACGCGGCGTTGACGAATCCCGAGCCTTTGACGCTGCGCGACATTCAACAGCAGGTGCTAGACGACAAGACGATGCTGTTGGAGTACGCGCTGGGTGAAGAGAGAAGCTTCTTATGGGTCGTTACGCAGTCGGAATTGAAAAGCTTTGAGTTGCCGAAACGTTCGGTCGTCGAAGCTGCGGCACGTCGCGTCTACGATCTGTTGATTGCGAGTAATAGGACACAGGCGAGGCGGCCGGCGGAGTTGGCGCTGACGGAATTGAGTCGAATGGTTTTGGGTCCTGCCGCAAGTCTGGTGAAGAAAGAACGAGTGTTGATAGTTGCGGACGGCGCGTTGGAGTATGTACCGTTTGCCGCGTTACCGCTTACTTCGTCGCAGGCGACTGGAGCTTACGAACCGTTAATCGTGCGTCATGAAGTCGTCAGCCTGCCTTCCGCATCCGTGTTGAGCGTGCTCCGGAAGGAGATGTCGAATCATCAACGCGCTCCCGAAGCGCTCGCAGTGCTGGCCGATGCTGTGTTCCAGAGTAATGATTCACGCCTGCCGCAACGAGGCGGAAAAGCACATGCCTCGACGACAGCCGATCAGGCGGCAGCGCAAAGTCCACTGATGCGCTCCGCCGAGGACGTTGGGGTCGCCGACTTTCAACGCTTGCCTTTCAGTCGACGAGAAGCCGACGCGATTGTCGCGAAGGCTGCGCAGCCTCGAACTCTCAAGGCGCTCGATTTCACGGCGAGTAGAGAGACTGTATTCAATTCGAGGCTGGACCAGTACCGCATCATTCATTTCGCCACGCATGGTCTCTTGAACAGTGAGCATCCGACGCTCTCGGGCATCGTGCTCTCGCTCTACGACGAACAGGGCCGGCCGATCGACGGCTTTGTGCGACTGCACGAAATCTACAACCTCAAGTTGAACGCCGAACTCGTGGTTCTTTCGGCTTGCCGCACGGCGCTGGGACGAGAGATCAAAGGCGAAGGGTTGGTGGGATTAACGCGAGGTTTCATGTACGCCGGCACGCCGAGTGTGGTGGCGAGTCTGTGGGACGTCAGAGATCAGGCGACGTCGGAGTTGATGAGTCGCTTCTACGAAGGGATGTTCAAGGATGGAAAGCGCCCGGCAGCAGCGTTGCGTGCGGCGCAGGTTTCGATGTGGCGAGAGCAGCGATGGGCGGCGCCTTACTACTGGGCGGGGTTTGTGCTGCAAGGTGAGTGGAAGTGACCTTCGTACCGACTGCCGTTTGCCAAGCGTGGAGGTGGT
>DATANW010000167.1:0-36379 GCA_036266055.1 Pyrinomonadaceae bacterium
GAGTTTCGTTCTCGGCCTCCTCGCGCTCAATGCGCTCATCAGTGGCGCGGTCAATGACTGGCTCGACAGTCACGGGCGCTTGCTTTCGTAGCGGGCCACCCACTACATCGGTTCGTTCGCCGGAAAGGATCAACCAGCGCCCGGATTCGAGGCCGTCGTACAAACCATCCAACTCCAGTTCTTTGCCTGAAATCGGCGTCTCGATCGGTTCTTCCGCCAACTCGAGCCGTTCGCTGGCAGCGAAAACACTGGTACCCCGAATCGCCTCCATTGAATCTTTATCGGGCGCCGGATCGACCCAGTTTGTGTCGAGTCGCAGACGCGTACTCTTCGCCGTCATGCCATACTCGGCGCGCGAACGTTCCGAGACCTCGTTGACTCGCGAAATGATCAGCGTCGATTCACCGGTGGCTAATGTAGTGACGGCACTCGCGGGCTTCTCGAGAGCCACCCAACTGCCGGGCAGAATCTGGTTGTAGGCTGCGTCGAGCCAGAGCAGGGCGGGCTCTTCCCTGGTCCTACTGACTCCGGGAATTATCCGTAGCCCCGTAGTGGTGACGTCGTCGCCCGAACGAACTGGTGGATTGTTAACTGTCACCGAAGGTTCCGGCGTGATTAAGGACGCGCGCGGTGTTCCCTGGTCAGGGACAGTTACCCTGACGTGGATAGGTCTTTTCTCAAAATCGAAAGTGTAAGTGGTTATAGTTTCGCCCTCGTCGCGAGTGACGATCACTTGATCACTAGCCGCGGAAAACGCGATCCTGGTTTTCAGTTCGTCCAGGTCTTGCAGGCCAGTCGATCGCCCGTCGATGTCGATGCTAGCCTGGTGAATAAAACGTCCTGATGCTGTTTCCACCCTCCGACGAACAACCAATTGGAACGTCTCCCTGGTCGATGGGCCACGCGCCTGCAGGTCCCATTCTTTCGTATCGATGATTACGCCGGCGTCGTTTCGGACTGGTTCGAGCGGAGCGTTGTGACCAAATACTGACGCGCGCACCGGGAACGCGAAAACCTCAAACGGCGGCGCTGGTGTGACGGGAACGTTCTCCCAAGCTTTATAGAGGATCGGTTTCAACTCCGGTCGCAGCGAAGTAAGCAACTGAGGAGCGATGTCGCTTGTGTTTCCCAGATTGTCCGAAACAGTTCTCGGTAACGCGGTGTCATCACTGGGAGGAACCGAAGGACGACGCGATAACGCGGGAAGAATCGCAGTTAAATCGGTGACTGTAGCGGCGGCGACGCCAGCGGGAGTTAACGCTGTCGAGACGGTTTGTCGACGGATAGCACTTTGAAGTGCTTCGATGATGCTGCGCACCCACGGCTCGACGCGCGTAAAGCGACCAACGATGGCTGCCCGATGCAACTCCACCAGTTTCGGCAATGCCTCGCGTTCGAGCGCAAGTTTGATTTGGTCCGCCGTGGCTCCTGATCGCACAGTTTGCAGCAAGCGATCCAACACCCGCAGCACCTCGCTGCCGGATCGACTCGTCCGCACCACGCCAAAGCGGTCGGTAGCGCCAAAACGCGTTACTATCCTCTCTATTAACAGGCCGAGTGATTCATCATTCGTGTTGTCAGGCTCCAGCCATGGTTTGAACGAGACCTTCGTCCGGTCATTCGGTGGATCGGGTGTGACAGTTTCTACGCGAAATAACGCCGGTGGACTCGCAATGATCAAAAGAGGATCGCCCGGTTTCAGATTTGGCGAGCCTTTGAGATAGATCACGCGCGTTGCGGCAGTTATTTTTTGCGGACGTGTCAAACGCACCTGGAGATTGTTCCAGGCCCATCGTGCAACCAGGTCGTCTGAGGTCTCGAATGATTGTGGCAGCTCACCTGGTCCAGGAATGCTTTGAGCTCTACTTCCTTCGGGAATCGTCACGAGGGGGTCGGGAGGCTCGACAGTCAATGTCGGTCGCTCGATCAATGGCGGAAGAGCGATTGGCTTATCCAGTGTGTAGGCGAGATAGACGCTGGCTGCTACACCCGGGCGAAGTTCGTAGCCAACGAGCCGCGCCAACTCCAGAATCGAACGGCGCTCCGTAGCTGTACCCAGGTATCCTTCGTTTGCAATTCGTTCCTGATAAAACGTCAACACGTCGCCGACTGTCGCCCACGCATCGAGCAGGGCGATTGACGGATCAGTGGTGTGACGCGTTTTGAGACCACTGAGCGACGAGAACGCGCTCCCCGCAAGACGCGCTTTCATAGTTTCGAGAAACGTGCCGTGCGTTCCTACGCGATAGCTGATCGAGTCAAGGCCGGGCCGGTTGCCGATGGTCGCCGGCGTGAGCTCCTCCACGCCTTCACAACACCCGCACGGCAAGCTTCCGCCGCATCCGCAATTGCAGGTCATCGCCCACCTCTTAGTGTGATCTTGAACGTCCCCCGCTCGGGGAAGTTGGGGTCATTGTCCAGTTGAGGCACTTCCAACGGCCCAAGTTTGAGAATGCCTTCTTCAAGTTCGCCGTGAGGACCTTCACTCAGCCGTTCCAGCTTGGTAACTCGCGCGCTTTCCACGCCGGTGACGGCCTGTGCGGTCGCCACCAACTTGCTCAGAAAAATACCTTCGCCGAAGCTGAGATTGTCCGGATGAAACAGGCCCAAACCGCCATCCTGTCGCACTCGATTGCTGAACGCATCCAGCAGTGCAGCTTCAACGTGGCCCCGCAGGAAATGAGGCTTCACGCAGATTTGCAATTCGATCTTCAGCGGGACGTAACGGGCCAACTCAACTTCCACGTCATGGCCCATCCGGCGATAGAGAAACAGATGACGCTTGATCTGTTTGAGTAACTCGGGGTCGGCAGTTTCACCACCGAGTGGGTCGATCGAAACGTCGGCTGCGTACCAGCTTCCCGTCCACTTCATTGAGGCGCCGGCGCGTTGTACTTGTCGCCGTGGAGAACGCTCCGCCAGACGAGCATAATCGTCAGCAGTAACCGCGCGTTCGAGTTGTCGCAGGAACGCTTTTGGCGCAAACAGCTTCACTTCCGACACTGGCTCAAATGCGAGACCGCCACTTGCCGGCAGTGGATTGCGTGGACGCAGTTCCAAACCGCTGAGCGTCTGATTGCGCCAACCCACGGTTGTGATCACGTTCGCGCCGACGTTCCCTTCAGCGCCATTGCCGACACGATAAACGGCTTGAAAGATCGCGCATGCTTGTGGCTGGCTTCCGAGCTCGCCGTCGCCGAAGCGCAAGTGCGCGCGCCCGTCGTTGTCGATTTCAACTACGAAGTGATGGTCGAGCAGGCCACTGCCCAGGAGATCGCGTTGCGAATACCAGCGCCAGCGTTTGTTGTTGATGTCGGTTCCCGGCAGCGGCTCAGGGGTTCTCTCATCGTCGGGTTCGGCACATTTCGCCGGCAGACCGACTAACGAAAGGATCTGCGGCAAAGCGTTACGCGGATCCTGAGTCAATGCACGCGAGGCCGGTGCGGTCCAGTCGACTGGTTCGCGGAACGTTAACGGTGTTCGTTCAAGAATCGGACGAAAGACTTCGGCAGTGGGCGTAATGTCTATGATGTCGACTGCGTCCTTCTTGTCATTGTTTCCGGCATAACTCACGCCTTCGACGCACGCACACTCGCCTTGAATACTCGTCTGGCCCACCTGGCCCAGGTACTCAGGTCCGATCGTGCGGCCATGATCGACGAGCATCACGTTGCCGCGCGCGATACTGATCCCACTTACAAGGTCACACTTAGGAATCGGCAGGCGCGCCGAAAGACAGAGGTGAAAAGGCAACGCGTCCTCAATGGCCCACTCGATCTCCAACAGCGCAATCGGCAACTCATCAGCCCAATCCGCGGGCTTGTCATTTCCCCCGGCTTCCAGGGGCTTCGCCTTCACCAGTGGATCTTCGATCGGCTGCACGTTGGTGAGCCTGACGGCGTGACGGCGCGTGGAATCCGCATCGTTCGGACTCCCGGTCTTCGGGCCAATCACTTCCTCAAAGATCAGCACATCGCCGGCTTTTAAGTGCAGCAGACGAGTCGGCGCAGGCGGTTCGGATGGTTCCGGCGGCGGGTAATAACCGCCAGGCTTGTATTGACGCGGCGGCTGCGGTTCGGGTTTTTCAACCACCCAGTAATCTCTCAGCGTTGCGGAAGTGGCGCCCTTCGGTAAACAGCAGTCCTCGTTACCCCAGGTATAAAACGGAATCTCGTTGTGCGCTTTGAAGAGCTGAATCGTCGCATCCTTGTTCTGGACCACCGGCTCGAAAACTATCGCATCGATGTCATCGGGACCGGCCGTAAAGTAGATGTTTCTAAACGTCAGCGCCGGATCGTTTAAATCCTGATTGGTCCAAACGGTGAGCCACGCGCGCGCATTGCAACCTTCGTGGATGAAGTAGTCGACCAGGCGCGCGTGCCGCCGCACCGAGATTCGTTGCCGCGCGGTGTTGAGGTATGCCTCGGTAGCGACCGCGTCCTGGTAATAGCTGAGGTAATCGCCGGTGTAGGCAAGCACCTCGACCAGCGCGAGGCCGATGTCGGGCACGTGCCGTTCCTGCCACTCCGGCATCAACAATGACAACCGGTCGAATATCAGTTGTCTAAAACTCGCGTAGTCTTTGGCGAGGTAGTTTATTTCCGGCGTCGGCGAGATCTCCGGCAAACACACTGCGTCGACTTTGCAATCGAGATCGCTGGGACACTCGACTTTGAAACTGAACTCGCCGCACGTGTAACGCGGATCGAATCCACGCAAACGCTCCGCGGTCGTGAGCCCGTCTCCGTCGGCTTCATAAAGACAAACTTTGTAACAAGAGAAATCGCCGGCTCGATCGACCTCAATGCGCAAGCAGTCCTGATGTTCCGGATCGGGAGACTCGTGTTTCCCGATCTCGACCACTTTGATGTCGCGGATGCGAACTCCACCCTCGATACGCACGTTGGCGCGCACCAGCGACGGTACGATGCCAAAGAAGTGGACGCACAAGAAACGCTGGTGCGTGCCGTCGACAACCTCAACGTAATCGATGCCGTTAAGGCCGCCCTCGAGCTCGGCCTGGTTGCGCACTAACTGGCGGCGTAGTTCGTTGGCGCATTTCAAAGTCGATGTGTCCATTACGCGCCTCCTCGTTCGAAGACGTCCGTGCGTTGTTCGCCGGTGCTCAGCACGAAGTATTTCAACTCCACCTGCAGCTTCGAGTCTTCACTGCTGACTTCGAGCGCTTGCACCTGAATGACGTCGCCCAGCCACTGCTGCAACGCCGCCTGCACTGTAAATTGCAACGCGGCCGCCAGTTCCGGACTGTTAGGCGCGAAGATCAACTGCAACAGACCACTGCCGAAGTCAGGCCGGTTGACGCGTTCGCCGGGATTGGTGAAGAGCAGTTGCTCGATCATGTCGCGCACGTGATCGTCGTCGCCGGAGGCGGCGGTGCGCCCGCGCGTGTCGTAGTGAAATGGGAAGTCGATATTCATCACGCTTTCCCCCAAAATCGTAAGTAAGTCACCCCTGGGTACTGACCTCCTCGGGCCGGTGACTCACGTGCCGGTCACGCGTACCTGCGTCGCGAGAATTACGAGCGGCGTTGCGTTCGGCGCGCAGGTCGCCTGACTATCGAGCAATACCAGCGGCTGTCCGTTTGAAAACACTCTCGTGGCGGCACTGGTCCATTGCGCCGTTACGCACGGCGACGGCGAGCCACTGACATTGAACGGACAAGCCGCGACCGCGTACGGCGCGGCCATCGTCACTGTCGGCTGCCCGCTTACCAGCACGCGTGGATTCGGCGCCGTTGGCGTGGCTGTACCGAGGTGCGCGCATTGGACCGTTGCGCCGACATGAACTAAGAATCCAGGCATTGGTTTCTCCTTTATCGGGCACTACTTGATCAGCAGCGCCCCCTGATTGATCGTGATCAATCCACCGAGCATCGTGATCATTCCGCCCTTGCCGTCGGAAATGGTGATGCCGGTTGTGTCATTGATACTGATGAATGCACCCAGGGTCGTCTTGAGCAGGAAGCCGCCCGTTGGTCCAGCCATATCGCTGATCATCAGCGTGTTCTGCAGCCCGGTCTGAAACACGATGCTCGGGCTGACGGGATTACCGGCGAGTGCAAGGGCGGGAACTTCGGCAGCCGAACCGTACCAACCTCCCATCCACACCGGTTGATCGGGATCACCGTTTTCAAATTGAATCCAAACGCCCGATCCGATCTGCGGCAGTACGAAGGCGCCTGACTGCCGTCCGGCAAAAGCCACACACGGATTGCACCACGACGAAGGTGTGAAGCCTCCCGCATCAAGCACGATGACTTGAATGCGACCCGTCTGCATCGGATCGATGTTGTTGACTACCGTTGCTCGATAAATCCCGTAGTACTTTGGTGTTCCGTCGCTCATAGTTCGACCGTTGAAACTGACGATTTCACGCCGCCGCGGACCAGCGTGAAGCTCTGTTTGTATTCGCCTCGTTTGATCGTATGGTTGACGCTCTTGACGTTGTAGAGCCCGTCGTAATAATCACCTGCTCCGCGTACGCCCACTTTGCGCCGGGCCTTCAGGACGTGTCCGTAACGCAACACGTCAAGCGAGCCTGATCCCGTAATCGCATCATCAGTCGCCATCAAGGCGCCGATCACCAGCAAAGCAGCCTCAGGAAAACTCTTACTCGCCAGATCCGGAATGACCTTGCTCTTCAACGGCGTTGGCGCTTTTGCCGACAGCGAAGCTTTCAGAAAGTCGATCGCGGGAATCGGGATCGGGATCGGGATCTTCGAATTCGGCTCGAGTATCGTGGCGAGGTACTGCGTCGCGGCGAGACCGTTGTAGGAGAAGTTCAGCGATTCCACATTCGTCGCCGCGTCCATGTTGATGCTGAGTGCCGGTTGCGTCGGCAGAAAACCGCCAAAATCCGGTCCCCAGTAAGCGAGGCTCATTCCCGGTTCTGGTCCAGGATCGATGTAAAAGATGTAGCCGCTCTTTTGGCCCAACGCGTTGACGTACCGGTAATCCGTGCCCACCTGTTTCGGAAACTTCTCGATCGGGTTCTTGATCATGTTGATGAGATCCGGGATCACAACCGGTACACAGCCAAACGCCAGGTACTTCGCGAGCACGATGTCGACGATCACGAAGTTTGGAACACCGGGATACGGAATGCCGGTCAGATCGATGAAATCCATCAGGGCCGAAAGGTCCATTCCCGTGACCGTCAGCGTCGACTTGCCGGGTTCACTGCTCGGCGTGACGTCGTGCTTGGTGATGATTCCGTCCATCAACACTTCCAAACCGCCGTTCACGCTGACAGTAATGATTACGCGTTGACGCGGGTCGAAAAAACCTGACGGCAAAAGGGTTCGGCCTAGCAGCGAGTTCTTGCCGAGTGTGAACTTCAACTGAAACCCACTCTGCGCGCCGACGGTCGAACTCACCGACACGTCCGTCAACGCCTCGATGACTTGCTGCGGCACTGGTGAAGGATTCATGAGAGAACCCATTCGTAACGTAAGAAAGAAACGCTGGTTCATAGCGTCGGTCCAGTGATTCCCTCGGGCAAAGTGATTCGGATCTGCCGTCCGATTGTTTCGGTCAACTCTTCGGGACGCATCGCGTTGTTGGCGTCGCAAACTTTCCAGAACTGTTCCGCATCGGCCAGATATTTCGCAGTGATGTTGTCGAGCCGTTCGCCTTCAGTGACTGTGTGCAACCGGAGCAGCTGAAAACGCTCGGGAGAAGGAACGAAGCGGCGACGGAGATAGACGATCGTCTTGCCACCCGTCAAAACCAGTTCGGCCATCTCAACGCTGTAGTAACGGCTCGTGATCGGATGTGGATTGGGCTTCTTTGAATTGGCCGCAATCAACGCCTGTAATGCATCGCTCATGGAATGCCTCCAATGCCCAGCGCGCCAAACGCGCCGTTCTTGCTCAACGCCGCCATACGCTCTTTCTGTTGTTGATAGGCCAGGAACAGACTTCCGCCCTTGGTTGAGAAACCGAGATCGTCATAACTCAAGGCGCGCATTCCGAGACTGACCTTCGCGCGAATCGGGTTTAGCTTCGTATCGAATGCCTCTTCAGTGACGCTGAACTCAGTGAGTCGCACCGGCAGGATTCGTTTGGAGCTCCAGACAAACAGTGTGAGTGGAGCTTCCATCGGCATGATTTCCAGCGTGCCGAGTTGGGCCAACGTGAAATTTGTCTGCGCCTCGGTGCTCTTCGGATAGACGATCGACTCCAACACGGAGATCTGCGGATGAATGCCGTAGTCAACTGTGGTGCGGTTGTTCTTCGACTCCTCCAACTGATCGGTAGCATCGATTTCTGCCTCGACTTTGAACGTTTCGACCGGTGGTCCTTTCAAACGCAAAGCCTCGGATCGGTCACTGCCTTCCGCCACCGCCTGCACCTGCAACGAACGCGTGAGTGTGTCGGGGTTGTACTGCAGCACGATGATTCGTTGCGCCTGCGCAGTCGTGGGATCGAGCAGCACGATGCCACCTTTCAGGATGTACGGTGAATTGGGAAAGCCGCTCATATTTATTCCTTCGGCTGCTGCTTCGTTGGAGCTGATGGAGACGGGCTTGCCGGTTCAACTGCCGGCGTCAACTCTCCCGGAGTTGCATCCGTGCGAAGCTCGTTCGATTTGCAGTAGTTCACCTTTCGATTCTCGAGGATGGCGTCCGCCCGCCTGTCTGAGTTCATTTGCAAATTCATAGCCCACGTGATCAGCGCACATGGTCCTAGTACGTTGTTTACAGTCTGGTGCAGGAGAGGCACCTGGCCACGGCCGAAATAAGCCTCGGCAAATTTGTTTTCACCGAACAGATCTATGATCTTCTCCACGTTTACTACCATGCGATCGTAATTGTTGCTGTAGTGAGGCATGTTGATATCGCTTTCAACCTGACGCGCGAAGTATTCAGTGAGGCCCTCGTTCACATGGTTGTGCAGCATCTCGATGCCCGGGTCGGCGTACGCATGTAGTCCTTCGTGAATGAGCGTGCCGCCGGTTTCGTCGGTGCTGTAGTAGATCACGGGACGCTCTTTCGTAGCGTGTTCAAGTGGCTTATTGTCAACGCAGGTTGGTTCGTCTTCTGCTTTGATCGGCGCAGGTTGGTCCTGCGGTAATTTGCCGGGTTTTACCGCCGGGCCCGTGTCGGTCCAACCGAGTAAGCCGCAGGAGGGATCGACGGCAGTGCCTTTGCGGCATGCGTTCTTCTCACATATCTCTTTCTTCGTAACCAGATGTACGCTGGCGTTGTTCAATGGTCCAACACCGCCGGGTATATATTTCCCGTAGCGTCGGCGGATCAATCCGTCGGCAACGCCGGAATTAGTGACTTTTTCGTCGTAGCCCATGAAGTAACCGATCAAGCCGCCGATGAGTGCGCCCACCGCGCCGCCGATGGCAGCGCCAATACCGGCGGCCGGACCGTACGGCGTGTCCTTCATCTGCGAAGCGGCGATTAGGCCAACGATCCCTCCCGCTACAATCCCCGCACCGGCGCCAATCCCCGCGCCTGTTCCTGCTCTTTGGCCGCGGGTCTTCGGCAGGTCAGGTTTTTTCTCGGCCACGGTTTGGGCTGTCTGGTCCGCTTTGCGTTCCTGTTCATCGTCTTTGCTATCGGAAGGCGACTTCTTTTGCAGTTTCTTGCGCTTCTGTTCTGTGGGACCTTTGTCCCGATCATCGGTTGCGGTGCCGGCGATCGCGCCGATCGCAGCACCGAGGCCAAGTCCGACCGCGGCGCCGCCAAGGACCGATCCGAGGATCGCGCCCATCATTGCGTTGCCTTCGAGATTTGCTTGCGTGCCGATGGCTATCGCGCCGCCAATGCCCGCGAGTCCGCCGGCCAATGCGCCCCATCCCAATCCCTTCTTCGCGCCACGCGCAGCGCCGGAAGTGCTCGCATATTTGATGTGGTCGGCCATGACCTGTTCGAGCACGTCAGGCTCGGGTGCAGAGTCGTAATGGGATCGCTCTGTGCTGCCTACGTAGAAGTAGAGGTGAGGGACGGTGCCCCCGGGTACGTACTTGTCGTACAAGCCTTCATTACCTTCGGCCTCGAGATCGAGCGAATAGAAACGGACGTTCACGGGAGGAGCGTTCACGCGAAAGTTCTGGCAGATCTCGGCCAGGTTCGCCTTGAGCCGCTGACACGGTTTGCACGACGCGCCGCCAAATTCAACAACGGTAAGAACGCCCGCTTGCAGCAGTGAAGGAACATCCTCACCAACAACCTCCTCGAGACACGGTTGTTCAGCGGGTTTGGCCTCCGTTGCTTCCGTGGTGGCGGCAGCTCCCTCGGCCGGTTGGCGTTGGAGACTAGCACTCGCGGCGCCAATCGCGGGTTTGGTCGCGTTGTTTGACGTTACGGCGTTCGCAGTGTAGTCCGCCGCCGCTTCGTGCTCGTCAGCCGGGCCCACGGTGATCGCGCCGGATGAGCTGGCGGGAGCAGAATCCTGTTGGACCACGTGGGTTAGTTCATGGGCCAACAATTCTCGGCCCGCGGAAGTGTTGGGTGAGTAACGACCCGAGGCAAAGACGATGTCATGTCCGACGGTGTAGGCGTAGGCGTCAGTCGCTTCGGCAGAGCGGTGAGCCTGTTCGTCGGTGTGAACCCGGACTCCGCTAAAGTCGAAACCGAAATGCTCTTCCATGAAGTCGCGCGACTCGGTCTCGAGCGGTTGGCCCGGCGTGCGCAGGACGTCGTAAACAATCGCCGGAGCTTCGCCGGTGTGGCCTGAGTGAGCCTTTCGCTGGAGTGTGCCTTCCTTCTCGGCGCACTCGTCACAAGTACCTTCCGATTCAGCTTTATTGCCGCATGCACAACGACGTTGCAGCACACGACCGCCACCGGGCCCGCCGAACTGTCGGAAGTTAAAGGTTGCTGCTCGATATGATCTGAAAGCCATTGACCTTCACCTGGTTTGAGCGATTTATGGACTTGGCGGACCGGATCCGATCGTGATGTGATCCGGTTCAATCTCATTGCCTTTCGCGGCCCGTCTGACGAGTCCGTCTGGTGCCCGTTCAAACGTGAACAGCGAATGCCACTTGAACGTGTCGGAAGACGGCGTCCATGGTCCATTCCCGACCTTCACATTTACTGACTCCACAAAGTTGCCCTTGTAGACCCCGCCTTCGACTTCGGGAGGAGCTGGAAGGGGCATCGGCTGACGCAGCCCGGGGCCATCAATCGTGTAAATTCGATCGGCTTTCGGCACCGCATCCTCATCGTCCGCCGAAGCATCATCCAGCGTTCCGGGCGGCTCGTATGGTCTGGCTTCCTTCCATGATCCTTTGACCCGCATCCAGACCGCCACTTCCTTGGTTCGCTTGAAATCGTAGAGCGCGTCGGGACGATGCCCTGTTATGTCGCCGCGAAGTTCCATGAAGTTCTCGCCTGATGTGGGATTGGGTCCGAGTGCCGGAATGTTGGGACAACTCAAACAACGGTTCTCGGGAGTTGGAGCGCCCATGTTGCGGAAATTGCCGAGCTTGACGCTGGGCGTTGCCGGGGCGTTCGCCGGCGCAGCAATCCCTTCGGAGAGATCGCGGGCGAGCAGGGCATAGGAATCCGGATTGATCAGCGACTTCGCCAGTTCCATGGTGCCGCACTTTGGACCGTAATCTTCGACGTCACTTTCGGGGATGACATGGTGAACCCACTCGTGGATCAGGCTCGTCGCCTGGTAGATCGGGCCGTTCTCGAAGAACACCGGACACAGGTATGTTTCCGGGTAGCTAACGTAGGTGATCTTTCCATCCTTCGGGACCTTACAGGCAAGTGTGAAGGCCACGTCTGCGCTAGTGGGACGGCTCGAGCAATCGAGTACGTCCTCGCAGTCAGGCGTGCGCACCGGAAGCGGTTTTTTCGACACGCAAACGTAGCGACCTGTAGGAATAAACCCTTGTATCTTTTCAAACAGGCCCTTAATCGTTTGTACGTCCGCGGCCGCAGCTCCCGGGAAGTAACACTGAATCTTGCCTAGTACGGCTTTCTCCTTCTCGGGATCGCCTAGATATTCCGTCAATCGCTGGATGGCGATCGGCACCATTTCACCGGCGCGTTTCAGTGCCTGGACCACCATCATTGCCTGCGTGGACTCGCACTTGGGCTCGGTCGCCGTTTCGGTGCGCTGCACGGCCGGCGCTCCGAGAGTTGGAAAACGCGCGTCCAGCATCTTTTTTGTTTCTTTCCATTCCTGACCGTCAATCTCCTCATCAAGCCGCTGCAGCGTCACGCGTTCCTTGTCACTCGCCGTCGGATCAAGAATCTGGAGGACCTCTGCATCAGTGGAGTTCTCCAACAACTTGATGATGGCTCGTTCGTCGTCATCCATGGTTGGTCCATCCAGCATGACGAGGATCAGCAGACGGCGATCCTTGACTGTCAACGGCATAGTGGCTGGACTATCGATCCACAGAGTGATCGCATCACGCGCGAGGTTGTCAGCGTCGCTGTTAGTTAACGGGTCGCCCTTCACTTCGCCTGTCTTGCGAAGCAACGCCACGAACGTCTGGACTTCCTTTATCCGTTCCTTCGAGAGCTCCTTGGTACCGCGATCTGTTCCCCAGATAGCGCCGATGGTTGCGCCGATGGCGGCGGAGAGTCCGAGCACCACGCCTCCCGCAACCGCGCCCGCCAAAGCGCCCCACCCGAGAGCTGCGCCGGTAGAACCGCCGCCGCCGCTGATCGCCGCACCAACACCAATGCCGACGCCCAACGCGGTCAGGCCACCAACCACCGTTCCTACCTTCAATCCGGTGACGGCGCCGCGCCGCGCTGCAGATCGACTCTCATCCGCAATTACGGTTTTCACACTCGCAGTGAGTGTCTTGGCGTCGCTGAAATTCTCTTCGCGCTCGAGGTTTCGCTCTACAAAAATGCGGATTGCCGGAGTTTGGCTGGCGTGGAGGGTTTCTCCGAGTTCGCGGTTGGCCTTTGCATGATCCTCTTTGAGCGGTTCGCCGACTTCATTTCGCGGATCAGAATCGAGGTAGTAAACGTGGACTCGGAATGGATGCTTTTCGTTTTCAAAGGCGCGGCACACCGGAACCAGCGCGCCCGCGAGATCCTGGTTCTTGTTCTGGGCAGCGCCCACATCTGCCTTTTTCTCACTGGCCGGTTTCGCAGTTACGCCAATGACGGAAACGGTATCGAGCCGGAAGATGCGCTCATACTCGCGCGCCCAAAGGATATCGAAGCATTCTTGATTCCGCGGGTCGGGCGGATAACCGGCCATGCCACGCGTGGGATCAACTTTAGGAATTCCTCCGAGCTGCTCGGGTTGCGGCGCTGGTTCCGGTTTCTTCTCGGGAGTGGGCTGTGTCTCGGGTGCAGCCTGTTTCTCAGGCGCGGGTTCTGGTTCTTGATCGAGCGGCGGCGGTGGTTCCCCTTTGGGTTGTCGTTGAAGTTGCTTACGGCTCACACCGGATCTGATGGCCTTACGTTTTACTTCGCCGGCTTTCGGCGCAGTAGTTTCTTTGGCGGCGCCGGTGGCGGGTTCGGGCGCATGACTCTGAGTGATATTGAAGACATTTTTCGCGAACTGCGCGTATGAGTCGGCGTTTTCCAGCGCTTCGGAGGTTGTCAGATCCTTGTATTTCTGTGCGTACCTGTCGTCCTCAGGAGGCTGCCGATACACGTCACCACGTGCGCCGACGAACCGGTGGGCCATCTCGTGCGCGATCGTGTCGGCTTTTTCATCAGGACGCCGGTCTTCAGGATTTTGAGCTTCTCTGAAAAATCGCGGACACACGTGAATGCGGCCGTACTTTAAAGTGATGCCGCCAAGTAAGCCCGGTACGCGCGCCGGCACAGCGCTCTTGTCAGTCTCGCCACATGCCGAATCGCATTCGAACTCTAATTTTCCAAACCCGGCCTGCATCTGCCCCAGACCCTCGCGGACCTTCTTCACGTTTTCCTTGTCATCCGCTGTGATCTTGAAGTGAGTCCGGAGTTGTTGCAGGACAAACTCATCGGCCGCTTTTGGATTGTTCAGAACGGCATCGACTTTTTGTACCGCATTGTCAATCCATTGTTTGGCCGTATCAGTTGCCGCGTTGATAACAGTCTGCTGATCCGGGTTGCAGTTGCGGAACTTCGAACTATCGAAAGCACCGATCGCCGCGGCCACGATGAGGCCGGCCGCCACACCGCCGAGGGCGACTCCTCCCGCGACCAGTCCGGCTATCTGGCCGCCTGTCAGTGGGTCCGCATGCACCGCCGCACTCGGAGATTGGCTCACCTCGACCGCGGCGTCAGTGTTTAAAACCACCTCAGCAACTCGGTCAGCTTCGACTTCCGCCGCGTCGTCAGGCTCGCTGATTGGCTTCGCAGTTTGTGTCGCGGTTGGACCATTCTCGGATTGCTGCACGACGTGTGTCAGTTCATGGGCCAACAACCTCGCACCCTGGTCCGTACCCGGCTCATATTGTCCCGTGTTGAAAACAACGTCCTGGCCCACGGTATAAGCATGAGCATTAACGGCGCGTGCCGATTCGGCGCTTGCGGAATCTGTGTGGACGCGCACCTCACTGAAATCACGGTCGAAGCGCGACTCCATACGCGTGCGCGTGGTTGCATCCAGCGGCTGGCCAGGTGTGCGCAGGACGTCGTCAACAACGTCGGGCACTTCATCAGGCGTGTCGTTGTCGCCGGCCTTGCGCTGGACTCCTTTTTTCTGCTGTCCGCTGGCTGACGGATTTACAGATTCGAGCGCCATCGCAAGCTGCGCATAACTATCGGCATTGTTCAGGGCGAAGTCGGTGGAGAGGGCGCCACATGACGGTTCGTATTCATCGGGGGCGGTTTCGCCGTGTCTCTTGAGGTGATGGAACGACTCATGCGCGCAGGCCCTGGCCTGATCTTTCGGGCCAATGCCGAAGAAATCGGGAAAGACCACATTCTTAAAGGTTCTTCCTTCGCCCTCGGCAAGATCGACCGGGGCCCTCATCCATAGATCTTTCTCCGGCTTGTAGCTCTTTACGCCTGTTGTATCGCGTACCGTATAACCCACGAAGGGTTCCGCGGGGCACACGTAGGTGATCTTTGAGAGAGTCTCTTTCATCCCCGCAAAGTCTGAACGAATCTGCTTGACCTGGTCTGCCGTCGGCTTATTGAAGTAACAATTAAGCGCGGCTAGGAGCGCCGTGTTTCCATCGGGCTTCGCTATGAATTCGTCGAGCAGCGTAATCGCGTGCGCAACAGCATCTTCGGCGCGCTGATGAGCAAAACTGAGCTTGATCGCGCGACCCGCGCTGCATTCACCTGTTTGGGCGGTCTCACTCCTTTTGACTTGCGGTTTGCCTATATCCGGCAGTTTTTCATTGAGTACGGTGAGAAGCGCGCTCAGATTCTTTTCACTCATCTCCGTCTCGATGTCTTGCAGCGCGAGTCCTTGAGTTGGATCAAGGAGCGCCTCGACCTCTTCAGACTTGGATTTTGTGAAGACAGCGATAATGGCAAGCTGGTCAGACTCGCCGGTTGGACCATCTATCATTTCCCGGATCAGCAGACGCTTGAGCTCAGTGGCCGTCAGTGAGGCTTTACCGGTGCTGAAGCCGGCGTTGACGTCGAATTTATTTGGCGCATTCCACCGGCTAACGACATTGCGCGCCTTGTTGTCGCTCGTGCTGGTACCTTCGATACGATGCGTTGTCGCCAACACGGTCAGGTATTCAACCAACTCGTCGTCGGTAAACTTCTCGCGATCGAAACCACCGGCGATCGCGGCAATGCTTATTCCTACAACTCCCGCCGCGACAGCTCCGAAGACGGCGCCCAGGACAGTCTCGGTGTCGCCACGCGCGGCGTGTAACGTGGCGCTTGGCGCCTGTGTCACACTCACCTCATCGCCAGTCATCACCCGATCAGCCATCGCGTCAGCTTCGATCTCCGCCGCGTCTGACGGTTCGCTGATTGCTTTCGCCTGCTGCACGCTCGCTCCGCCACGCGACTGTTGGACCACGTGCGTTAATTCGTGGGCCAACAAATGGCCGCCGCGCTCCGTTCGTGGCGCGTACTGGCCCGAGTCAAACACCACGTCGTCTCCCACCGTGTAGGCCAGTGCGTTAACTGCTCGCGCGGATTCGGCCGCTCGCGCATCGGTGTGCACTCGCACACTGCTGAAGTCGTGACCAAAGCGCGGCTCGAGCCACGCCCGCGTATGCAGATCCAGCGGCTGGCCCGACGAACCCAACACGTCGTAAACCATCGACGGCAGCGCTTCCGGTGCCGGCGGGCTCGCCGCAGTGCGCTGGAGTTTCGAACCGTCCTTGCGGCACTTGTCACACGTGCCGCCGCCAGTGCCGTAACTGCCGCACGCACACTTGCGCTGCAGATGAAATCCGTTCTGCGCCGGCGACTGTGGCGCCGGTGCTTGCACGGCCTGTACTGGTGCTGCGTGTTCCGCCATCGTGTTACTCGATCACGTGATACTGCTGCACTTCCAAAACCCACATATCTCTGTCAGTCGCTGTTCCCTGCATCGCCTCGTCCGAATCATCAGCCTGCGGCAAACCAGGAACGCGCCGAACGATCGCCTTGACACTCACTCGCTTGCCCACCGTGTCATCATCCCAATCGGGAACTCCGCGAAGCAGAATCGGGCTGTCGGGTTCAAGCATCAGCAGCGCGCCGGCTTTGGCGTTTTCCGCTGTGCCCGTCACGTCTACTTCCTGGTTTTCTGACTTACTCCAATCGCGTGTTTCCGAACTCATGTTTCACCTCGCACTTCAACGCCGCCCAACGGCCCAACAAAACACCTGTCGATCGAAATCAAACAACGGCTTCGAATACGACTGTAGATTGCTCTCGTAAACTTCCATCCTCTCGGAACCGAACGCCTTTTGGCACCTGAGACTTCCGCTCAGCGGAAAATCGCAGTGATTGGCATGCCACCAGTTGCCTGTCTTCTCGTCGTAGAGTCCGTAATCGAAATTGACCGGGCTGTAATCAGAAGTAGCAGGTCTTGGTACGTTGTGATGGCCGCTTAGATCGACCTTACCTGTCTTGGGGTCTGCTTTGTATTCTTTATCGCCGGACCAGAATCGTTTCGAGAAGATGAAAGCCTTCTTGTCAGGAAAGTTCGCCTCGAGAAACTCGTTTGCGGTTTTGGCCGCGGTCCAAACTTCCGTAAAGCTGTCGTAACAGTTGGAAAGATCGGGGTTTTTCAGATCTTCCATGTTGACTGCCGTGATTCCGACGCAACCCCGACCTAGAGTCCGCTTCTCGTCAGGATTCATCGAGTGGCCGTGTTGCTTCTCCCACATATCGATGAAGTCGTTGATGTTGTGGGTGGCTTTTTTCTTTGGACCACGCGGATGCAGCGAGTTGAATTCCGGATACAGGGCATAAAGCGTATCGAGTTGCTCGCCATCAAACTTGTCGTACAAGCGGTCGTAACCGATGCGTTCAGCGATCGTTTGCCGTTCTTTCGGTGTCGCGTCAGTGATGATGACGAGAATCGCGTCTTCATCGTCGTCGCCGACAGATCCCGTGATCATCTCGTCTATCAGAAGAATGCGAACGTCGAGGTTTTCGCTTTTGAACAGCTTCTTTCGCACAACGTCGCGGGCTTTGTTGTCACTGTCGCGATTGCCTTCTTTCGACTTGTTGATGCGAAGGTGTTTCAGGTAGGCGGCGAGTTCGGTCTGCGAGAAATCTTCCTTGTCGAAGGCGCCCGCCAACGCGGCGATACCCACGCCGATCCCACCCAGGACGGCTGCGCCACCCAGAATGCCGAGTCCTTCATCGGTGCTTAAAGTCTGGATCGCAGCGCTCGGCGCCTGACTCACGGCGACGGGCTCGCTGCGAAGAACGTTGCCCGCGGTTGCGTCTGCTTCGCGTTCTGAAGAATCGGAAGGACGACTGATTGTGTTTGCAGGGGAACCGCTGACGCCGTCCTGTTGGACCACGTGCGACAGTTCGTGGGCCAGCACCGCGTTGCCTGCTTCCGTCGCGGGCTGATATTGGCCGGGAGCAAAAACAACGTCGCGGCCGACAGTGTAGGCGTGCGCATTCACTGCCTCTGCCGATTCGCCCGCACGTGGATCGGTGTGCACCCGCACCTGACTGAAATCGTGTCCGAAGCGCGGCTCCATGAACGCGCGCGTGGTTGCATCGAGCGGTTGACCCGATGACCCCAGAACTTCATCGACAATCGGCGGCATTGCGACGCCGTGAGCACTTGAGTTTTCAGGCTCTGCGCTCTTCCGTTGTAGCGCCTGACTTTTCTTCTGACACTCGGCACATTCGCCACCACCACTCGCCTCGTTACCGCACGCGCACTTGCGTTGCAGCACCGGTCGCGCGACCGGAGTGACGGCCGCGCCGAGCTTGGGATCAGGTTTAGTGGAGCGTTTACTCATCGTGCCGGTTGTTTATTTGCTTAGACCTTCGTGCACCGACTGTGCGATCTGTGTTCCCAACTGCCCCGGCGTCGCCTCGCGCGCGAACTGCATCGCACCGCCACTTGCACGCGGGACCGTTCCGCCGGAAGTGAAAGCCGGCCCCATACCTGTCCCCGCAAACAAACGCGCCAGCTCCAGTTCGACTGCGCGTTGGACCAGCGGGCCTTGAGCGCGAGACAGCGGCAGTCCTTCGAGCACGAGCCGCTCGATGTGCAGGTTGATGTTCATGCGGTGGCGACCCTCTCTTCCGTCCAACTAAAATCGTCGCTGTTGAATGGCCGTTTGAGTTTCAGAAACTCGTTGCGGGCGGCCTGCAGGACCAGCGACATCGTTACCGGCGAACCGTTTTGAGCAGCAAGAAACGCGGCGTTGATCGCGACGTTGTTAATACTGCCGCCGTTGAGGTTGAGATTTGCGAGGCGGTTGTAGTCGAGACCGAGGGTGCGCGTTTGTGGCGGAAAGATCTTTTGCCAGATAGTTTTGCGTTCCGCATGCCCATGCGGCGCAAACTCTACGACGAAGCGAATGCGGCGCATGAAAGCCTGGTCCAACGCGCTTTTCATGTTCGTTGCGAGAATTGCCAGCCCGCGATACGACTCGATACGTTGCAGCAGGTAGTTGATCTCGATGTTGGCGTAGCGGTCGTGACTATCTTTGACTTCACTGCGTTTGCCAAACAGCGCATCGGCTTCGTCAAAGAACAAAATCGCGCCGCCGTCTTCCGCTGCATCGAACAGGCGGCGCAGGTTCTTTTCCGTTTCGCCGATGTATTTACTCACTACCGCCGAGAGATCGATGCGATAGAGATTCAGGCGCAAGTGGTTGGCGATCACTTCCGCAGCCATCGTCTTGCCGGTGCCGCTCTCGCCGGCAAAGAGCGCGTTGATACTCAAGCCGCGCGTTCGCTTGGCGGCGAAGCCCCATTCCTCGTAAACCGTGTGGCGATGTCCGACCTGTCCCGCGATCTGGCGCAATAGACTCAGTTCGGATTCAGGCAAAACAATGTCATCCCACGTCGCTTTGGGTCTGATGTGCTGGGCCAACATGTCGAGCCGTGGACGCGTACTTGCCAAACACGCATCCCAGACGTGTTCCCCTCGGGTGACACCATTCCCGGCAGAACCTTCGCAGCCGTTTTCCGCGATCTCATGAATCGTGGAGACGTTCAGATCAAACTGGCCCGCGAGCTGGGCAGGTGTATCGCCCGCGTCTGGTCCAAGCGCTTCTGACCAGGCTTGCTGTTGCTCGCTTGGCGTTGGTCGATTGATGTCGAGTGTCAAGATGGCGCGGCCGAGTGTATTGAAGTCGGGATTGACGTCGTGAGTGTCGAGGAAGAAAAGCCCATTGCTGCGAGTCAGCAGCCGTTGCAGCGGCTGCGTGCCGTTTTCCTTCATCGTAGCTTTCTCGAGATCCTGCTGATCGATGTAGATGGCGAAGGGCCAGAGGGCCATCTCGCGTTCTATCAGGCGGGCGAGCGTCTCGAGTTCAGGCGCCTGCGACGGCATGAGCGTCGCGGGCAGGCGCAGTAACCGCAGATTAAGTTCCGCGGTAACGTGGGCCGCAATGAGCTGTTTGCTTTGCACATCGGCACCCGCCATCTGAATGATCGGCAGAAACCAACTCGACCGTTCGCGTTTGAGCTGTCGCACGATCAGATCCACCGCTGCCTTTTGCGATTCAGGCAACGACGCGTCAAATGCATCGGGACTCAGCGGGAACAGCAGTGGCGACAGTCGATCGTCGAGATAGTTGAGCCCTTTTATGTAGTTGACGATGCGCTCGTCGGCGCGCAATGGACTCACGGTCAGCGGTGTGTGGCCTGGCTGATTGATCTCCAGCATGCGCCACCGTCGCAGTGGTCGCTCCGGCGACAACACGTCCCACGCCGGTTCGTCGAACAATGCGAGTGCGAGCGCGAAGGTTGGATACGGCCGGTGCGAATCGTTTTGCGCCCGCGCACAAAGCGAGGCGACTTGCGTGTCCAGTTCCAGTCCTGCGCACAACAACAGCAGGTCCCGTTCAAAGCGAGACAAGTTGAACAAGCGGCTGAGGACCGCGATTGCCGGTGGTGGTGATTCACGTTCGAGCGCTTCCAGCTCCGCGGCCAGTTCGGCGGTGTTGTCGTCGCTGCTCGTCGAAGCGCCCGCACCGTTATGGGCTTGAGCAAAACGCGTCAGACGGAGACGCTGCTGCGCAAACGCCTTCGCCAGATACGTTTCGTTCTTCTGTTGCCAGGTAGCCTGGTCACCCATCAAGTCACCTCGAGTTTTTGATCGTTCGCAAACGTTGGAATGTCGGACAACGGATCGATCGGCACGCTGTCGATGCCGTCGACGCGAAGACGCATCAGGTGCTCACCCACTTCCGACGGCTCCATGTGAAAAACAAATGTCAACTGATCGGTGCCGGCGGGTGGCGGGTTTGGATCGGGAGGCGGAGCGGGCGGCTCTTGCGGCGCAATCGGCTGCGCGGTCCCGAGCAGCAGCCGCACCTGCTGATCGAAACGCATGTGCGCGTTGTCAACCTTCACGAGCCTGACTTTTGGCCGGCAAGTTATCGTGATAGTTACATCACCTTGCGCATTGCGGGCGACAGTATTGCCGGGAGCAACACTCAGGATGCGTGGCGCTATTGAAATCGGAACCTCGTTAGAACTCCACGATTGCAGACCACGAGTAACAACAACGGCGACAGTGTAGAAACCAGCGGACCACGCCTCGCCTGCCGCAGCATCGTTAGGCAGAGTGACTCTGATTCCGTCGTTAGTAGCCTCTATCGCCGGCGGCAGAAGTACGATTGGCTGCGTTCCGTTTGAACGTGGATTGATTAAGGTGAAGCGCACTGACTCCACGCCGTCGAGGTTCTGTCCGATGATCAGTAACTGGTCGCCGAGTGATGCACTGCTTTGCGCATGTGGCAAACGGACTTCCTTAATGCTGGGCAGACTGACACTGGCCGTGCTCGCCGGGCCCTGATCATCCGGGCCGCGTTGCAGCACAGGCAATGGGGCACTGCGTAGCCGCATGCTGTCGATCAGGACAACGGTGGCTTCGTAAGCGGCAGACAGGCGGTAGTGGGTTTGAAAGCCGGACCAGAGTTTGAAAATGTCTTCAAGTGCGAGAGGCTGAAGCGAAAGGCGGACTCGTTCGAACTGTTCACTTAGACCAGTGTTTGGCAGCGCCGTTTCGATCTCTCTGCGGCCCAGCACAGGATGATCGTTGAGGACTGCCATTGCGCGCCCGAGAATTCGGTGACTCACGGGTTGTTGATCGTCAACGGCATAAGCAGTCAGCAGGTAATAGAGATTGAGTGCAAGCGGCGGCTGGCCTGTCTCGCCGGGTCGCTGTCCGGGTATGTCGGCGTTTCTGTACGCGACATTCGGCATCACCTGGTAAAGGTAGAGATTGAGTTGTCGTTCGGGTGGAGGATTAGCGGAGCGCGCCTCGTCCGGCGGTTGCGTTGTTATCGAAGTGCCCTGTACCAGTGGATCGGCGTTGGGATCCTTTGCCGGATCGAAACCACGTTCGATCAAACTGCGAAGCGTCGCGGTGACTGCGGCAATGGCGCGGCTGTTACTCATTGTTCACCACCTCGTCGCTGTTTTCGCAGGTACTCGTCCAAAGGCATTACCGGCGATTCCTGCCTGGTCCTGGTTGGTTTCGTGTTCGTTGCGGGCGCGGCGCGGACTTCCACGCGTCCGATAGTGATGTTTATTGATGGTTCCGGTGCGGCAGCCTCTGACTCGCGCCAGGCGTAATTCGTTATCGACCTGGTTACCGAGCGGAAATCCGTTCTATCGGTATTTCTGGACCTCTCGATTACATGTTCGACGACGTGGGGTTTAACTTCCGTCTTGAACAAGGCTGGTGTTTGGAGGATTGGCAGTGGTTCGAGAAAGGCTTCCTGCTCTTCAACCAGCGCCACGTGTTCTTCGACTTCGGAAGTTGTTTCACTGCCGACGATCTTTGATTGAGGAGCGGGCAACGGTTCCGAACCGATCTTGGTAACAGCGACCGAGGGCACAGTTTTGTCCAGTTGAGGGGCCACGGATCGAACAGATTCAACCGCGGATTGCAGCGCCACAGGCTTGGGTTGTGCTGTTGTTTGATCGGCGGAAAAAGTCTCAGCCGGCACGGTAGGCTGTTCAGCAACAGCGATCGGAGCAGTGTGATCTTCGTGTGTAGATCGTACGACCGGCGCAGGTGCTTCGTCGGAGTTTTCGATCGAACGGGCAGTCGTAACAGCAGGCCGCAGTTCAGACTGTGGTCCAGCCACGTTCTCAGCAACGATTGGCTCTTCCGTCGATACTTTCGCCCGAGGAAACTCCGTTGGCGACGGCGCATCGACAGAAACTGGCCGCGACTCCGAGTAGACAGGAGTCGCCGCATCCGGCTCGCTGCGCTGTGGTTCGAACAACGACGGCAACCGTGGCTCTACCAGATTGCCGGCATTCATGCTTCTTAACGCCAGGTTGTTGAAGTAGCCGTTCATTCGCCCAACATCTCCAGGTAGACTTGCCGTCGCGCCGGACTCATCGAAAGTATGTCGAGCTCGCGCCAGCCATAAGCGAGTGCCAGTGTGTGCACTTGCCGTATCAGACGAGTGGCCCAGGAGGAGAGCTCATGCCACGCGAACGACACGACGTCGAAGATCGCCTCCCACTGATGCGAACAATCCGGACAAACGAGATCGAAACGAATGTCGGCCTGCGGATCGTGTTTTGCGATCTCCGAAGCGACTGCTTCGATTACTTCCGCAGGCAAATCGGGAAGCGAAACGTCGGCGCCGCGAAATCGTTTGTCCGTTACACACCTTTCAAATAGTGCGTTGCTCATCGAATCGATGCTTCTCCCGTACATCACCGCGAGTAGATCCGTACTGTTGGGCAAGCGACAGTTGAAATCATACTCATCGACGTTCACCGAAAACGTTTCCGCCGGCTCGTTCGGTGCAGTCGTGCGAACATCGGAACAACTGAAGCCAATCTCGAGAGTGGAGCGACAGTGCGGGCACCTGGTCATTCCGAAAAACTGTGAACCAAAGAGAAGTTCACGCATCGACAACAACAGTGCGTCGCGTCTACCGATGCTCAGCCGCTCCAAATCCTCGCGCGCTGTTTGTGGACAGAATGTCGAGAGCAGAGTGAGGGCGCGTTCAGCCGGCATTTGCTGCTGCCCAACTTCCCACACGCCCAATATCTCTTTGGCGGTAAGCCCTCGCATTCACTTTCCAACTTCCACTGGTTAAGTTGCGGGAACGGTGAAAGTCGGCTCGGACGGTTCGGGAACTTCGACGTCACGCTCCCATCCTTCGTTCTCCAACTTGATGTGTTGAATCGCGACGGCATTGGCGTTTGCGTCGAAGTCCGGCAATGCCTGAAACTCCGAGGCCCAGCAGCGGTAAACCTTGTACGAGAGCGCCAACTGCCCGGCTTCGTTGTAGACCTCGATGATGATGTCTTTCCGAAAGTCCTTGAGGGAGACTTCGCTGCCCAGGCCGGCCCCAAAGTTCCAGACCTTGTTGGCCCACTTCTCAAATTCGGTGTCGTGAGTGACGCCGCGTTCGAGCATGATGGCCTCATACTCAGTGCGTCCCGGTGACTTTCGACTGCTGCTTGGATCACCACCTTCACGATGCTTCACGACTTCGGTGGTGCGCTTCAGTGCGCCCATCTTGCTGATGCCCGCGACATAACGACCGTCCCACTTGAGGCGGAATTTGAAGTTCTTGTAGGGATCAAAGCGTTGAGCGTTTACAGTGAACTGTGCCATAGAGTGCTCCTTCAATCTGAGATCGATAGGTCTTATTGAATCGAACGGACATAAGACCTATTAGGTCTGGATTTGGCCCGCCATCTGTTGCAGCTTGATGACCACGAATTCAGCAGGCTTCAGCGGCGCAAAGCCGACGACGATGTTGACCACGCCGAGATTGATGTCGTTCTGAGTGGTGGTCTCTTTGTCGCACTTCACGAAGTAAGCGTCCTTCGGCGTTTGCCCCTGAAACGCAGCCTGGCGAAACAGGTTGTGCATGAATGCGCCGACGTTGAGTCTGATCTGCGCCCAAAGCGGTTCGTCGTTAGGCTCGAACACTACCCACTGCAAACCGCGATAGAGACTCTCCTCGATGAAGAGTGCCGTGCGGCGCACCGGAATGTATTTCCATTCCGACGCCAGGCGATCGTCGCCTTCGAGAGTGCGTGCGCCCCAGATCACGCGGCCGGCCGCAGGCATGGTCCGCAGACAATTGATGCCCAATGGATTGAGTTCGCCGTTTTCCGCGTCCGTCAGCGGCACGCTGAGTTGCGGCACGCCGATGAGATTGGCGGCGATACCGGCCGGAGCTTTCCAAACTCCGCGGTCCGCATCGGTGCGGGCCATCACGCCGGCAACCGCGCCGCAGGGTGCGAAGTCTTCCATCTGGTTGTCGCGCAGCGGATTTGGTTGGCGCAGCCGGGGGAAGAAGAGGGCGGCGTAATTACTCTTGTCGAACGTACTCACGCCTGTCTTGGCATCGTCCTTATCGTTCCACTCCGCGGGCGGGTCGATGATCAGCATCGCGCGGTGTCGCTTGCAGAAATCCGTTGCCGCGGAGATTACGGACGTACTCGTATTGCCGGTCGCGGTGTAAGGCGGGATGCAAAGCAGATTGAAGAGATCGGCTTTGCGCAGCGCATACATTCCCTGTTTGGCGTTTTCCAGACCCGGTCCGGTGAAGTCGCCGTCGAGAAGTCCAATGCCGTTAGAACCAGCGCCGCTGACTTTATCGTTGGTGCCATTGTCATCCCACAGCGGGTCGTCAGGAGTGGGAGCATCATGTTTGCCTGGCCGCGCTGCCGGCAGCGCGCCGTTTACGCGCATCAGGTTTGATTCATTTTCGAGGACGCGGTTGACCGGTCGAACAGCGTTCGGATCTATGGATACATTGCGGAAGGTTTCAATTACTTCAGTTCCGCCGTCGCGAATAGTCAGGTTAAAGAGCTTGGCGTCGTTTGTGTCGGCGGTGTCGTAATCTACTCTCGCTTGCAACTTATTTCCCCATGTGCCTGGCCACGCGGCTATCAGCTTGAGGCCGTTAGCGTCGATCGTCGCTTTGGTTTGGGGCGCCGCGGTTGCAACCGCATTCTGGGCGGCGGTGTTAACTGACGCCGGCGTCGAGCCTGCCTGATCGCGTGCAGCTTCGGCAGCATCGGCGACCTTGTCAGCCGCACCCTTGCGATCGGGATTAGTTTCTGCCGCTTCGACGTCGCGTGCCGCTTGGGCCACAGTCTGTGGAGTTGCGCCTGCGGCGGCTGCCGCGGCGGCCGCAGCTGCAGCAGCGTTCTGAGCCGCGCTGCCGGGATCGGCGAACAGGCGGACGATGATTGCCTGGCTGCCGCCGTTCAAATAGAAATCTCTCACGGCAAAACCCAGACTGCTCGGCTTCCACAAACCGCCGAAGATCCGTTCGAAGTCGCCAAAGCTATTGATCGTCACGGCTTCGTTTGTTGGCCCACGCAAGGCGCTGCCGATGAAGGCGGTGATCGACGTGGCAACTCCGGTGATTGTCCGCACGCCACTGGCGATCTCTTCGACGTAGACGCCTGGATAAGTTAGTGCAACTGGCATGAGTAACCTCCAAGAAGTAAGAACGTAGGATTCATTGACGGCCTGTGCTTATCTGACAAGTCTTTCGATTTCTTTCAATCGTTGGCTGTTGATGCGGTAATGGATTTGTAAGTCCTTGCCTTTTCGCTCCAGGACGAGTGCTTTGGCGACGAGATGGTCCAAAGCTTCCTTGACGATTGTTAAGCGGGTCACCTTTTTAGCTTCCGGTAACCACCATTCGGCAATCCCCGCGAGAGTATCCTGAGCACCCGGATGCTCAAGGAGGTAATCGAGAATCGCCTGCGCGATTTGCGACCGTCTCATCTCATTCATTGATTCGACTCTGCGCTTGCCGACTCTCGGCAACTACGAGGCCACAGCGAAAAGTTCGTGTTTTGAAGTGGATGTGAGGTGGAAACAGGATGTTTTTGTCATGGCACTAGGACAAAAACAGTAACGAGGACAAGAGGGCATCAAGGGCTGGTTTTGAAGCGCGCGACGTCGATTCCGTGTTTTTGAATCAACTGCCAGAAGGCGCGCCGGTTTTTCTTGGCTACTTGGGCCGCGCGCGTGATGTTGCCTTTGCAGGCGGAAAGGAGTCCCTGAATGTAGTCGCGCTCGAAGCGGGCGATCTCTTTCGCTTTGGCTTCCTGCAACGACTCCTGAGCGTCCTTGCGCACGGTTTGATTGATAACGAGATCGTGAGTTTGCAGCACCGGGCCCTCGCAAAGCACTACTGCCCGCTCGATCACGTGTTCCAACTCACGCACGTTGCCGGGCCAGTTGTGTAACATCAACAACTGCATGGCATCACTCGACAGTTCGTGCACGTCTTTGTCGAGTTCGCTCGCATAACGATTGAGAAAATGATGCGCCAGCAACGGAATGTCTTCTCGTCGTTCGCGCAAGGGAGGCAGGATGAGCGAGATGATGTTGAGCCGGTAATACAGATCCTGCCTCAGGTGTCCGTTAGCCACCGCTTCCTCGAGATTGAGATTGCTTGCGGCGATGATGCGAACGTCGGCGCGTCGAATTTTTGTCGAGCCCAGCGGACGGTATTCCTTCTCCTGCAAGAAACGCAGGAGCTTCACTTGCGCAAACACCGGCAAGCAATCGATCTCGTCGAGGAACAGGGTGCCGCCGTTAGCTTCTTCGATCAGTCCACTTTGGAAGGTGGCGGCGCTGGTGAATGCTCCGCGCTCATGACCGAAGAGTTCATTCTCCACTAACTCCGTGGGTATCGCTCCGCAATTGATCGGCATGAATGGCCGGCCTTGACGCGCGCTACCGTAGTGAATTGCTCGTGCATATAGCTCCTTGCCGGTTCCCGTTTCCCCCGCGATTAGAACGTTGGCGTCGCACTTGGCAATCATCGGAATTCTTCGCAGTTGCTCCAGGAAGATCGGGCTCTCGCCGATTACCTTCTTGAATCCAAACTGAGATCCGTTGCCGTTCGCTCTGGTTGGACTCTCTACGGGCCTGATCGATCGCAACGCGCGTGGCAACACGTCGGAAACTCGCAACGGCAGAGTGACAAAATCCAGGGCGCCGTTTTCGAGCAGTTCGATAATTTGATCGGGCTCACACTTTTCCAGGACGACGATTACGGGAATATTGTTTGCGGCTCGAATCGTAGTTTTCAAAAGCGTAGTCGTCTGCGGCAGTGAATCAGGGATGACCGTAAAAACAATATCGGGGTTGAAACGTCGAATCGCCTTTTCCAGCGCGCGAGTGGAGTCGAATCCAGCGTCTACATCGAATCGATGCAGTTCGACTCGGAAGCGAGATTCGATCATTGCTTCCAATTCCAGACTCGAGCGGCTGTTACCGCCGAGTAATAGCGCACGATCCAACGACATACCTGAAGGCTCGGCTGGCGAGGACTCAGTTTTTCGACGTCCCGGGCAGGTTAAGAATTAGCTCGAAATGTAGAAAGCTTGTAGACGCTTCCATTTAGGTGACTGGACTGCTTCATAGACAACTCCTGTGCGAGGCCTGGCTGTAAGTGGTTGCGATATTTGGATCTTATCTATCCTAAAAGCCTCAAATGATGCGTAGGACGCCACGCCGAGGAACGGGCGTTCGTAGGCAGTAGTGGGGGAATTCAGGTGCTGTTTCAAAAAACTCGCGACGAAGGGCTGGAATCGCGATAGGAAGGACCGGAAGGTTCAGCCATCTGTCGAGGTCGGGAAAGATAATGGTGTAGGCCGTAGAAGTCAATAAGTAATTGGTGTCGGCGCCTTCGAGTGCCTTTCGTGGAGCACCTCGTTAGGGTTATCGCGCAGTTCAGGCAGCGATGTTGAGTTCGCGTGCCCGCAATTCGTCGACAAGAGTAAATGCATCACGCAAAGCAACGCCGTTGCTTTGACTCAAAGCAAACGCTACGCTAGTCTGCAACAGTTATTTACCAGCCCTCACGCGCAGTATTTGGGGCCGTAGCTCAGCTGGGAGAGCGCATGACTGGCAGTCCTCAGCCTACCGTTTTGCTAATCAATAACAATTAAACAGGTTGCAGCCAGCGAGGAATTTGGGCCATTTCCCGTTTCGTTACAGATGGTTGGTCCAACGTCACGGACAGTATCGGTTTTCTCCGGCCACAATTTGGCCACAATTCCATCTTGGATCTTTTTCAATGCAGCTGGTCGCCCCACCTACGATCCCGGTCCGCTCTTTATCGTGGCCAAGAAAATAAGAGCGGTGGTGGATTTACCCTTCCGAGATTGATGGCGCACTGCTATTGTAGCGCCGAACGTAAATGGAAATGCGACGCACCGTACGGTGAACGTCTTGAAGTATTTTCACCCCGGCAGATAGCGTTCGGTCGTCTAAACCCAAACGTCGACTTGTCCGATATCTCTCAGTTCAAAGACCTGCCGGATTGGACTACTGATCGATAGTCTGGTAAACGCAGCGCGCGCCCGAATACGCGTGCTAAGAGTTCATCGTTTCCTCAAACGCAGCGAGTAAGACCGACTCTCTTCAGAATAATCCCCCCCTTTTCGCGGGCAGAGACGCCGCGTGCGTCGCGAACCGCCGGCATCCTCGCTTTCAAATTTAGGGAGGTAACTTCATGGGCTTCGAATACATCGCTGAGATCCGAAACCACGCTGCAACGCGCGCAAAGATCTATCAGTCGCTCAGCACCACTCCGAAGTTTGTCGTGGAACCGGGCCAGTCACTTACTGTTCCGCCGGGCGCTGTAGGCTTTCCGGGTGCTTCGGGAGGTGTGCAGCCGGAGTCTTTCATTAGAATTGAAGTCGAGGGCGTCGGACTCCTCAGGATTTGGCAGTCGAGCTACGGCCTCGAAGACCGCGTGCGGGTGTGGGGCGATGGGCCATTTGAACCTCCCGGCCAGCCAATTGGTCTGTTTGCGTCGATGGGACCAGCAGAGCTTTGGAAGGTTGGATTGGAACGCACGTTGATCATCAATGACTTTACCACCTGGTTGCTGCCGACATCAGTTAGCAAAACGCTAACAAACATGCACGCCGCCGTCCTTCAGGATAGCTACCGAATCGACGCATCGAATAACCGACGTGCCATCGAATCGGTTCCAAAAAAATCTGCTGTGTGCTTTAGCATGCCAGGCATTCCCTCCGACGCATTCGATCGAAAACAACAGGGGGCCCGCTTTCTCTACCGAGACTCCGGCAAGCGATACGAATTCCAGATTCGCAACGGCGCAATCTCGTTTCAGCCCCCGGCTAACGGACTCACCGCTATCCCCAGCGCCATCTCCTATGATGAGCGTTGCGCGGGAGAGTTGATCGAACCGCTCCCCCAATTCGACATGGTTGCAGCGAACGCCGGCCGAGTCTTCGCGAAGGAGAAAGGTGTGGACTGCTTCTATTTTGCGTTACTCGATCATGGCTACATCCATGCCATCGTTCCCGGGACTCCGGAGTTCTCGGTCCCCAGCGTTTATTTCAAGTTGGATCCGGAGTTCAACAAACGTAGGGTTTTGTTCGATTCCGATGGCATCCGACGGGAACCATGGGACCTAAGACGTATGGCTCACCATCTCTATGAGGGGTTCGTACAGACTCGGGCGTTCGGTGGACACCCGGCTACCGAGCGATGGCCAGCCTACCGTGCGCTGATGTCCTACGGACTGATCGAAGCGGCAATTGTCCGAAGCAATCGCTTGACTTGGTATCGCATCGACGCGCGGCCGCCCGCCGTGAATCCAGTCACGCGCCTCCCAGCGGCGCTCGACCCGTCCTTTCCCGACTATGAAACCGTCAAGCTGCAATTGGAGCGGTCGGACGAGGTTCGCACATTTAAGGTGGTGCCAACAGAGCCACCGTCGTGGGCGCCGAGTTACCAGCATGTGTCTTACCTGTCCACTGATACGCCACTCGTATGGCAAAAATCGGTCGACTACAAGCTCGTGCTCGACATCGGTGTCGGCCATGTGCATCACCATGAACAGTACGAGGGCATCACCGGTGGCGAGTGCCAGCCGTTGCGCGCCAAATCATTTCCAGACGACATTTTCGAGACTCAAGCAGATTTTTACCGGTTCTTGAACGGCCCGGTTGCTGATGGCGATGGGTTTGTCGATGGAACCGCGAACTATTATTTGCTCGTGCAACTTAAGACCGACGAGGAGATTCGTCAGATCGAGCAATCCACCCTGATTCCTAACGGCACCGCGCAAACCGCCCTGATTCGGAATGCCGCCTACGCTCTTCTCTACTCGGAAGAGCAGGGGTTTTTTACCCAGCGATGGCGCATCGCGCACCCTGACGATTGGCAGGGGATGTCGGCGTCAGTGGTCGCGGCGATCCACAACAGACCCGACCGCTACCTATACAAACGGGAACGTTTCTGGTGCCCGTTTCGCACGGGCCATGTTGGCCCAAGGAGTCGGCTCGCGGTAGCTGCACAAGTTGTGCTTGTTAACGGTGAGTGTCCCGATAACGGGAAACCGCTACTCCTTAGCACGAACTTCTCGTTTGTTTCAATGGACGTTACCTGGCGTTGGCGTGCGTTCCCCGCTCCCGTCCGCTACTTCGATGGTGCAACACTCTGGTCACCGCGTCTGACAAAGCTAACCGGCGATGAGCAAATTCCGCCAGGAACGGATGCCTGCGTATACCCACAGACTGTCAGGCTTCGCGACGACATGACCATCTGTTTGCAGGGACGAGGCCCAGGCATAGTTGGCAATGAGTCAGGACGGTGGTATCAGCGTTATCTCCCGTCGACAAATGTGCTGGCGCCTCCTCTGGAGGCCATTCAACATACAGAATTGCCTGTTTGCGGTGTTCTGCTATCAGAGATCGGTAAATCCAAGCTCGAGATTTCTGCTTTGACGCATGAGAAAGACGAGCTCACCAAACCGTTTACCGGCGAGGGCCCTGCTCCGATAGGCTCCAAGGAAGAGCGCAACGAGAGGATCTTGGAAATCAACGAGAGAATCAATGAGCTCGAGGCGCTCCTTGCGGACCTCGAGAAGCGCATGGAGGAGAACGACTGCTACGGTACGCGGCGTCCGAGCGCCGATTACCAACATCCCTGGAAGTTCATGACGGAGTCGGTCTTCAAGCGCGTCGATCAATTTAGCCACTTCGGCGTCTATGACATCGTCGACTCGAGGATGCAGTTCTATTTTGTGACCCCCGAGTCGGAGGGAGCGGCGGCCGTGCTCGCCGCGAGTGAGACCGGAGGATGGATCGACGACTCAAAGCAGCTTGAGGTGGAAGGATACGGATTCAGATTGGACTGGATGAGGCTTCCCCTATCGGCCGTTTGGACCGCATTGCTTGCTTTCAAGTTGGTCATTGAAATTATCTGGAAGCAGGTGCTCGGAAAAAACCTACCATCAACCGACGGGCCACCGTCAAGCGACGACCACAACGGGCCACCGCCGGTGCCTCGTCCATTCAAGAGCCGGATTTTACCTCCGTCGTTGTTCAACCGCGATACTCGCCTCCGAATCGTCCGCCGTGGTCAACAATGGATTGCCATGTATTGGGACAAGCGTGATGACGATCTCGTCCCGTTGGTGGAGAAGCCGTTTGTGGTGTTGGATTACGGAGAAGGTCGCGAATTGGCGAAGACCGGCCGGAAGGTGAAAGTAAAACTGTCAGCGCAGCAGAAAGTTCCCCAGCCGCCTGGCGTGAGCCTCGCATCCCTCCGTTGGATACCGCGCGACCCATCCGGCCCGCTTCATGCTTCCGTGAATTTTGTTCCTTCGCGATTGCAGGATCCCTTCAGCAACGTTTGGCGAGTTCGAATGGCGGCGCTCGATCCCACCCGAGGCGTCGTGACACTCATGGACAAAGTCACTACGCCCGACAACTTCACGCCCCTTGCAGATGGGTCGTTCGAATACACCTGGCTGCCGGCGTCGACTGCGGACCTACGGAAGTACAGCAACCACATCGGTGCGATCGAGTTTGGTACCAGTATCTGGTTCGAAGACGTGGTAGGTCATGTGAGCGTCCCGGACCAACCGGTGAAGTGGCCCTCCTCCGACGCTACCTTCGTGCGTCACCAGGTTCCGACGTCAATGATTGCTGGTCGCAAGTACCCGGTGTCCGTCACCATGCGCAACACCGGTATCACGACGTGGACGAGTGGAGGCGCAAACTCCTTCGGTCTCGGTGCGAACCGCGATTCGGACACTTGGGGCTTAACCCGGCGAGGGCTTCCCAGTCCGGTAAGTCCCGGCGGCGAGGTCACGTTCGCATTTGATGTGATTGCTCCTGCACCAGGTGCATATCGCTTTCAGTGGCGGATGTTGCAGGAATTAATCGAGTGGTTCGGTGATCTGACGGACATGCCGGTACAAGTCACGGCAGCCCCGGTGATCCAAGGGTCGGTCGGTTCAACCTCGAACACCTCCGGCATCGGGACGCAACAGCTATGAGGGCCGTCTGGTCATTTTGGACCAAACCCTTCATCACGCATCACCGCGAGGTATGGCTCAGCGAACGACACCATCTGTTTTCGTGGATTCTGTCGGTCGCTTCTGTATCCGCGCACTACAAGGAGACGGCTCTCGTCACGGACGACGCCGGAGCCGATCTCCTTGTGGGCCGGCTGGGCTTGCAGTTCAGCGAAGTGTCGACAGCGCTCAACAACCTCGAAGGTACAGATCCAGGATGGTGGGTCCTCGGAAAACTGTGGGCCTATCGACAGCAGACAAAACCTTTCGTACATCTCGATAGCGACGTGTACCTCTGGCGGCGGTTGTCACCTGAACTTGAACAGGCTGCCGTGTTCGGTCAGAACCCGGAGTGGTTTCCGTCTAATGACGGCTGGTACCGGCCTGAGTTCTTCGACGAGGCGGTGCGTTCTGTTGGCGGCTGGCTGCCCAAGGAGTGGTGCTGGTATATCGAGCAGAAGAAGAACGTGGCGATCTGCTGCGGCATTCTTGGTGGCAACGATGTGAGGTTTCTCTCGCGGTATGCCGACGCAGCCATCACGATGGTCCTCCATCCGGCAAATCAGCCGGCGTGGGCATCGATCGGCAACGTGATCGGCGACAACATTTTGGTGGAGCAGTACATGCTCGCCGCCTGCGTCGAGTTCCACAGGCAACGACTCCGCCATCCGGGAGTCGCTTACGTATTTGAATCGACCGACGAAGCCTTCGACGAATCAGCCGCGGCACGCGTGGGGTACACGCACCTGATCGGCGGTGCAAAAGCGAACCGCGCGATCGCTTCGCGTCTTGAGCGACGCGTACGCCGCGACTTCCCCGAGCTTCATGCACGTGCCGCCTGTATCGCCGAAGCAATAGGGGAGCGGTCCGCTACATGAAACGCGGTGGGACAATTTCGGTAATCGCCGCAATTTGGCCACAAGAGTAAATGCATCACGCAAAGCAACGCAGTTGCTTGACTCAACGCAAAACCCTACGCTAGTCTGCAACAGTTATTTACCAGCCCTCACGCGCAGTATTTGGGGCCGTAGCTCAGCTGGGAGAGCGCATGACTGGCAGTCATGAGGTCAGGGGTTCGATCCCCCTCGGCTCCACCAATCATTTCAACAGTTCGGGAATAAAGAGAGCTATCGCGAGCGCGTATGTGTTTCGCTGACGGCGAAAGATCGGTATTCCCGCATCCGGTTGAAGGCACGCCGAAGTCGAGTTAGGGGTTGGATTCTTATTACTTCTCGGGCAATGGTTCGGGTACGTGACTGAGCGCGCCGCTATACCATGTTTTTGCTTTCTTTACTATCGGAACATTGTTCCTGCCACCGAAGACTATGGGAAACGTTATAGTCACGCCGCTCAGGAATATGGGGCTATTGCCCCAGAAGCTTGCGCAAAACAATAACTGTCGCGCCCACGGCTCGACCGGGTTCTTGAAAAGGTAATTAACCCCGGTCTGGCTTCTGGCATAGTCCAATGCCTGAAGAAAGAACCCCTTCATTATTCCTTCGGCAGGTTCGCCGCCAGCAAAAACCTTGCACTCGATCATCGTCCCATTCCGTGTCTGCAGATCGCCGGCTCGCTCGGGTGTCAGTGTTGCATCAAAAGGAACTTCGATTCCGGCGAGGTTTTCTCCGAGGTCGAGAGCAACGCGCGCCTGGTATTCATAGCCCGTCAAAAAAGACCACTGGCCTATCACGCTTCGCACTCTGGCGGCGAACCGGTTAACCCCGTCAACTCTGCCGACGAACCGAATGATCACTTCTTTCAGCCATTCGGGGTCGGTGCCCGCAATTGGCAACAGCGCGAGTCGCTTTCTTTCGGCCTCCTGAAGCCTTAATTGTTCCTCCCGACGGCTTATTATTTCCTCCTCCTCACGCCTTCTTGCTTCCGCCAGATGGTTGGCCCGTACCGCAGCCGCAATCTTCACCAGCAGTGGTTCGGCAACCAAAGATTCAGCAGCTCTTGCAACGGCAGTCGCGACGCTGATCTGTGCTCGCGGTTCATCATCGCCGGCCCACCTTATCAATCGTCCATGAATTGCGCCGACGCACATATCCAGCTCTTCTTTTTCTGCCACCAGGTCCGCATCCCGAAGGGCTGAACGGACATACCACCGTGCCTCTTCATAAACGTCATCACGGCTCTGGACATACTTGGGCTTTGTTGGCTCAGCATCACCCGTAAACCACAACTGCCGTTGTACGACTGAACCAGGATGAGCCCGAGCCGGAGTATTGAGATTCTGCGTGCCTACCGTGGAACTTGCAGCCGCCGGGCGTGGTGCGGAAGTCCCCAGTTCTCGTTTTGTGTCATGCCGAAACTGTTCGCGTGGATTGATGGCCGTCTTCTTGGGTTGCAGAACAGGAGGCACGGTTGTTGGCAACACGGCCTTCTTTTGCAGGACCGCCGGTGTTGGCTGCGGCCGGTAAACGGGCGGCGCGACTGGCGCCGGCTTTGATTGAGTCGGTGGCGATTGACGCGCCGTAGCGACCTTTCTCTGCAAAACCCTTGGCTGAGGCTGAGGACGATAAACCGGAGGCGCAACAGGTGGCTTTCGCTTCTGGAGTACCGTAGCAACCTTAGGCTGAACTGGCGGCGGACGAGGCGGGGTTGGTTTTCTCATGATTCAACGTGAAGTAACAGTGGCCTGAGTGGGATTGAGCGCAGTCACGATAGGCCCGTTGATGTTGAATGTCAATGAATTGAGGATCGAAAATGGGATCGCGCAGTCTCATTTCTGAAAACAAAAGCGCGATCCACCCACGCTGAAACTCGATTTATCCTCAAAGACTCACGTTGGCACACCCTTTGTTTCTTAGCAGCGGCAGAAAGTCGTAAGTGACGACTGAAATTCCGTCTTATCTCTACGCGTTCTTAAGAAACATCGGTGAACTCAAATGCTTTTCCCGCAAGCTACATCACCATTCACTCCCCCGCCAGCGCTCATGAGTAGGCACCCCCGCACACTGATTGCCGATGATGATGCGGACATCCTGACTGCCCTGCATTTGTTGCTAAAGAAAGACGGGTACGAGCCGGAGACGGTGTCGTCGCCCGCGGCGGTGCTCGAGGCGATCGCGCGGTCGCAGTTTGACGTCGTGCTGATCGATCTCAACTACGCGCGCGACACGACGAGCGGACGCGAAGGGATCGATCTGATCTCGCGCATCCAGGCACTCGATCCGTCGCTTCCGATCGTGGTGATGACGGCCTGGGCGACAGTCGATCTAGCGGTCGACGCGATGCGTCGCGGCGTTCGCGATTTCGTACAGAAGCCGTGGGACAACCCGCGACTGTTGGAAACGTTGCGCAAGCAAGTGAAGCATGCGCGCGCGCGAAGAACGTTCCAGGGTCGACTCGCGGACACGAGAAAGAGCGATGCCCGGCTCAGACGCGAACTCATCGAAGCCCGCGAACTTCAGGAGAACCTCCTCGCAAACTCAGAACTCACGAGTGCCGAATCGTCGATCACAGGTCTTCAGGTCGCGATTAAGTGGCAACCGGCAACGACAGTCGGCGGC
>DATANW010000168.1:0-3352 GCA_036266055.1 Pyrinomonadaceae bacterium
ACTCGCTATCAGTGGTTCCTTGTCGACAGGCGAGGGCAGGATCTGAAACGGAATGCAATTGAGAATACCGTCCGAGATCACGATTACGCGGCGATGGTTCAGTTGTTCGCGCGCGGGAAGCAACACGACGTTTGCCAACTCTTCGGCGGCGATCGACAGTTCGCAATCAGTGTTTCCTTCAGGTGCTTCTTTCAGGAGGCTGTAAACGCGCGCCGCGATGTCGAAGAGCTTTGCTTCCCCAGGCAGCGGATAGCTCTTGATACCGGAACGCGTGATGGCCCACAGGTAGCTCCGCTCGGAACCGAGACTGTATTCGAGCAGCACTGTATCGTCGTCGGCAACGATCTGGTTCTGAATCATCGACAGGTTCCACGCCGAAGGCTGAATAACTTGTTCGTAACGCGGGTTTAGTGTGCGTATCTCCTGGATGATTTGGTCGTGCTTCGTTTGCAGATCCTGATGCGCGATTTCGAGCGCCTTCAACTCTTCAGTCTTATATTCGCCACTCAGCAGCGACAGCCTGGTGTTCTCGTTAAGACGAAGATAGCCGCGCAGCTTTTGTTCCTGGAAAGCGAGCTCGGGGTTGAGTCCGGGAAACAGATTCGCCTGCGTCGCGTGCAGCAACTCCGTGAGTGAACGCGCTCGCGATAATTCACTCATCTCAAACGCATCGATCGCCACGTGCTCAGACCGTGACGCCTGGTACTTGCGCATCTGGCAATCAATGTACTTCTCATAACGATCGTGGACTTTTGAAGAAAACGCCGCCGTGAGATCCACGTTCGACGAAACCCGCCGCATCGTTTCCGTGAGTTTGATCGACTTGCCGAGATACTCTTCCGCCTGGTCCAGATTGTTTTGCGACAACTCGAGCGTGCCCAACGCGTAAAGCGTCGCGGACTCATTGACCTGATCGGACAGTTTCTCAAACGACGCGAGCGCTTTCAGATAATTCGACTTCGCAGTCTTGAGGTTTCCCTGTTGCTGGTAGACCTGACCCATCAACGCGAGCGTTCGCGTTGCTTCCATCGGGCTTCCGGATGAGACGAAGCCCTGGTAGGCAAGCTGATAATGATCCAAGGCCTCCGGATAATTTTTGAGTTCGTAGTAGGTGCGGCCGAGAAAGTCGTCGCACATCGCGGCCAGCCTGAAGTCCTTGACTCCCAGTGCCTCGACGCGGGCGGTCTGAAGATTGGCCAGCGCTTCAGTGTAGTTACCAAGCAGATAATGAGCGGAGCCAATGCCCCATTCAATCCCGATGACGATAGTTGGGAATTTTGACTGACGAAAATACTCGAGCGCTTCGCGATACTTATCGAGTCCCGTCTCCTCCATTCCACTTTCAAGAAATGCTTCCGCCAGACCGGCTTTGATCTGGCCCATCATCATGGGTTCCGACGCCTCTTCGACGATCAGTTGTTGCGCTTGAATGTAAAACGACAACGACCCCTGCCAGGCACCCTTGCGCCACTCAACAAAACCCAGGTTGATGAGAGCTTCGGCGACCTGATTGGGGACGTTCAGCTCCTGCCACAACTGCCGGGCCATTTCGTAATTATTGGCGGCTTCGATGAGATTGTTCTGAATGAGCTGGTATTCCCCGACCATCTGATAAGCCTGCGCCATCCCCAACTTATTATTGATAGACGTCCACAGCTCGAGTGATCTTTGCGCTTTGTTGAGGGCTTCGAGTTTGTTCGCGACGCAATAAGTTTCGACGAGAGCGGCCTCGGCTTGTCCTTCAACGTAATTGATCCTCTCGCTTACAGCTAAGGCTGCCCTAACTTGAGGCGTTGCTTTGTCCACTTTGCCTATGCGTGCGTAAGCACGTGCGAGTCCGTTGAGGCTGTCGACGCGCGTTTTCGAATCGGCATTTGTAGCGAGCACGTCGACCGCACGTTGAAACGTAACAATCGCGTCTTCCGGTTTGTTCAACTTCAACTGAAAACGGCCAGCGCGATTCCATTCGCTGGCCGCCCTCTCGTTATCACCGGCATTGTGAAACCGGTCACCGGCGGTGAGGGATTCTGTCACGGCGTTTTGTCTTGCTGCGACAGTTGCAACTCTAGCGTCTTCTTCGTCGGTGAAACTCCTTGTTTCACTCTGCGCGAGAAGTGCAACCGTGGGCGACAGAAGACAAAACGCCGCAATCAGTAGCAAACGAGTTTTCATCGTCGTGTTAACCCGCGATCATGGCGGCGTCTCGCGCTTTGGCAGCCGCAAGCGTCTCCACGTTCGCATCTTCTACAGGCCGGCTCGTGAAAAACTCCATCGGATAGTTCTTCACGCTGCAACTGCATCCCATGCTGTCCGTCAAAGCCGGACTGCCTTTTTCCGGCGGTTCCAAAGCTGGACTACCTTTCTCGATACCGCCCTCCAGCGCGTCGAAGGCGGCAATATTGCCAACGCCGAAGGCGCCATTGTTGCCGTTTGCAGTCGCAACCGCCCTGGTCCTGGTTCCGTTTTGGCTTACGGCCGTGACGACGACCGGGACCAATTTATCGTCTTCGACTCTCCGACTATCTCGTTGCGTTACGGCGAAATACTCCTCGAGGAAACTCAACCACGAGTCTTCTCTTAGTGCTTTGGTGAACTCGTAATCCCTGTACCTCGCCAGCATGTCGTCCTCACCGTCAGCAGCCGGCCGGGACCACGGGAAGAACACTGAGTAGCCGTGTGAGTACTGAAACAGCGGGCCGAAGAAGTCAGACTGGATGATAACGCCGTCGGGTGACTCATCCAACCTATTCCGCATCGCTTCACACGCCGCCGCCATCTCGTCCTGGATGTCATTGCCCTTCTTGGTGCACTGCTGTTCGAGACAGAGACAGAAGTCGTAAAGATCGGTGTAAGTCTCTTGCCAGTAGCTCTGCGCTTTCAGGTGCGCGAGAGTTATCAACTCGAGGCCACGCGGATCAGCAAGTCCTTTCTTCAGTGCCCGTGTGAGTGCCTGCATCGGAGCGTTGAGGTCATCGATCTTCGCCGGATCGAGGCTGCTGAGACAGAGGTCAGCCGAAAGCCCGGAGAACATGAAGTCCGTGCTGTTGTAAAGAGACAAGCGCTGAACCGAGTTGATCAACCTGTCGACATCGACCTTTTGATTGGCCTTCTTGGCGTCGTCAATGGTTTTCAGGATCTTCTTCAGCAGTTGACGGTAAGGCCAACTGGCTACGAAGGAAACTCCTTCAGTGGCCATCAGGTACTTGGCTGCACCTTTGAGCTGATAAGACACTTCGATCGCACTCATCGAACAGCTATGCAGACCGATCAGTTCGACTTCGCCGCCGCCCAACATTCTGGCGCTGGTTTTGAAGTCCGACATGATCTCGCCGAGTTGTTGCAACGTGATCGC
>DATANW010000169.1:0-1702 GCA_036266055.1 Pyrinomonadaceae bacterium
GGCGCGCCGTTAACAAGCACAACGCGGATCATTTCCCACTTGGTCGCACCCAACGCCAGTGCTGCTTCACGTTGCGAACCGGGCACCGCGGCAAGCACGTCGCGCACGACTGCCGAGATGATCGGCGTCACCATGATCGCCAGAATGATCCCGCCGGTCAGCAGTCCGATACCGGTGATCGATCCTTGAAACAACGGCAGCCAACCAAACGCCGTCGCCAATGCGGGTTCGACGTACTCGCGCAGAAACGGCGCCAGCACGAAGATGCCCCACAAGCCGTAAACCACCGAGGGGATCGCGGCGAGCAGTTCAACTAAAAAACCTACCGGGCGCGCGATGTAGTGCGGCGCTTGTTCGACGAGGAAGATCGCGATCCCCAACGAGAAAGGAACGCTGATCACTAACGCGATCAGCGACGACATCACCGTGCCGTAAATAAAAGGCAGCGCGCCAAACTCGCCCTTGATCGGATTCCATTGACTGGTCGTCAAAAACCCGAAACCAAACTGACGAATGGCCATCATCGAGTCGGTCGTGAGTGCCCACACCATCGCCAATACGATCGCGACCATGAGCAAGGCGACGAGCAGCAGGATGATGCGAAAGATCGCGTCGCCGGTGTTTCCAGTCGGCGAAATCACCCGACGCCAGTTTGAGTAACCTCGTCCAAACCCCGGTCTGCTGTTTTCAACCGCAGCACTCATTTAGGTTTTTAACGGCGAGCCTCCGTGTGTGATCGACTTGATCTTCGCTTCGCCACGCTTCGCGATGTCGGCGGGCAACGGGGCGTAATGCAGATCTTTCGCGAAGCTTTGTCCGTCGTGTATTCCCCACCAGACAAAATCGACGAGCGCTTTTCCTTTCGCCGCGTCCTTCTGGTCTTTATAGACGAGGATGTACGTGTAGCTGGAGATCGGATACACCTGTGCGCCCGGCGCGTTGGTGATCGACACCCGCAGATCTTCAGGCGTAGTCGCGGCAAACGAAGCCGCCGCTGCAGTCACAGTATCAATCGTCGGCTCGATGAAGTTGCCACCCTGATTTTTGACCTGGGCCGCCGGAAGCTTGTTCTGCATCGCGTAAGCTAGCTCGACATAGCCGATCGTATTGGGCGTGTTCTTCACCTGGCCGGTTACCCCCTCGTTACCCTTTCCTCCGATACCGGTGGGCCAACTCGGCGAAACGCCCGCGCCGACTTTCTCTTTCCACTCCGGACTGACCTTCGACAGATAATCGGTAAACACAGCCGACGTGCCGCTGCTGTCCGAACGATGGACCACAGTGATGTCGTTCGCCGGCAGCGTCACTCCCGCGTTGTCAGCAACAATCCGCGGATCGTTCCACTTCTTGATCTTGCCCAGGAAGATGTCGGCGATGACGTCGGGAGAAAACCGCAGTGGTTGGCTAATGCCGGCGAGGTTGTAGGTGATGACGACGGCGCCGAGGACGGTCGGAATATGCACAACCTCGCCGGAAAACGTCTTGATATCCTCGTCCTTCAGCGGCGCATCGGACGCACCGAAATCAACGGTCTGCTCCTTCAGTTGCTTGATACCGGCGCCGGAGCCCAGCGACTGATAGTCGATCTTGATGTTCGCGTGGGCCTTGCCGTACTCACTCAGCCATTTCTGATACAGCGGGTTCGGAAAGGTCGCGCCCGCCCCCTGCAACGAGACCGAGCCGTTGGCGCCGCCGCCAGTCC
>DATANW010000170.1:0-17324 GCA_036266055.1 Pyrinomonadaceae bacterium
CGGCTAGATACGGTTGATCGTTGAGAATCAGCGCAACGTAGTTTGCGCCGGGAATGTCTTTCGCAGTGACTATCGTGAATTCATGCCATGGAATGTCGCCGCCGAACGTTATGTTCACGATCTTCCCGCGTGGCGACGGGCTGCGAACGGTCGCGCCGTGCAGCATGTCGGGAAACGACAGGTCGTCGACGTACAACGCCTGCCCCGTAACCTTCTTGCGCCCCTCTTTTCGGGGAAACGATTTGCCGATCGGTTTAGACACGCCACTCTCTTTCAATCACAAAAGGCACAAAATTCACAAAAGGCACAAGACGAAAAACATTTTGAGTGTTGTGGTTACGGCTTTGCAATTACAAGTGGATTCGCCTCCAGCTCGCGCCGATAGAACACGCGCGGACGTTGCACGCTGCGCTGCTGCGGATCGGCGACGTCCGCTTCACCTTCAGTGAACGCGATCTGCACGCCGAGGCCACGTCCCTGGGTCATCTTTTCTTCCTGCATTCGCGGCACGCGGTCGGTCGCAAAGTTGAGCCACTCGCGCGCGATCAGCACACCGTCTTTCGGCTCGACGTCTGCCACCGGAGTCTTCAAACCTTCTTCGACGAGTGCGTACGTCAGGTATCCATGACCGAGTTGCGCCGCTTCGAGCGCGGCCTGAAAACTCTGCGCGGCAGTCAGGATGTACATACCCTTCTCGTAAGCAAGTTGCGCGAGTCCTTTGGAGTTCATTGGACCACGACGCTTCTCCTCGGCTTCGAGCGCCTGGCCCGAATTACACGCGTCAATGATCAGCAGCAGGTGTCCGGCGTCCAAACCCTCAACCGCAGTTTCAAGTTCGACGTCGGAAATACTGTGCGACAGGATCGTCTTCAATCCTGCTTCCGTCAACTTCGTGCGGTCACCGGTGTAACCGAGATCGTGCGGGATCAGATAGAACCGCTGCGCCTGCGCCGTGCCGTGACCGGCATAATAAATGATCACCGTGTCCTCAGGTTCGACGCGTTTCAGTCCATCGCCCGGTCCGGCTTTTAGCGTCGGTGGTCCAGGATCGCCGGCGAGCCGCTTAATAACAGAAAGGATGTTCTCCTTCGTCGCGTTTGCGTCAAGCAGCTCGACAACTTCAACCCGCTCGAATCCTCCGACCTGCGTTTGCTGCCGCCGCACCTCCTCGCCGAAGCTGCGCGCGTCAGCTGTCGCGTACTTCAGATTGTACTGACTATTCGCGTACTCATTGACGCCGACTGCAATGATGTACGCCGTGCCTTTGCGCTTCAGACTATCCGCGCCGGCAAACACGAGCGGCGCATCTTTGCTTTTCACGTTGTCGCGATTGAACGCGTATGCGACGAGCCGGTTCGGTCCGGCCGTCACGGTGATTTCCTGCTCGAGCGACACCGACGACTGTCCGTTCAGCACGTCGCCGTGCCACACCTTCACCAACGAGCCGTTGCGAAACAGCCGCAGGTCCTGCGCGCCGCTTCCTTTCGGATTGTCTTTGTCTGCGGGTGCGTCGGTAACGTCGATCTTCACTTTGATCGTGCGCGCCGCGATCCCGGAATCGCCGGCTGGTGGTCCAGGAAGCGACAACTTCACGATCGGCTGTCGCCGATCTTTCTTCGAAACGTCTTGCGCGACTTTCGGGCGCTTCCCGGCGAAGACGTCGGCCAGCAGACCCGGATAGTAAAACTCGTTGAAGAACCATTCGATCGGCGCGACGTTGAAAGTGTCCTGATTGTAGCGCCAGAGAATCTGGTTCCAGGAAACGGGCGTGCCGTCGAACAGACCTTGCGGCGTCACGACCATCCACTCGCTGCCGTCGTCGAGCGAGATCAAGGTCAACAGATGTTCGCCGCTTTTGGTGTCCCACAGAAACGTGCTGCCATCGTCGCTGGCGGAAGCGAGCAGTCGTCCATCGGGAGCGAAATCGATCGACTCGACATTTGAAGTATGACCCGTCAGCGTGCGGACTTCACTTCGTTTCTCAACGTCCCAGATCTTGATCGTGTTGTCTGATGCGGCGGTGGCGATGAACTTGCCGTCACGACTGAAGACGAGCTTGGTAACGCCGCGCCCGTGTCCTTTCAGCGCGCCGATTGCACTGCCACTGGCGACGTCCCAAAGTTTCACCTCGCCCGTGGTTTCAACTTTGAAATCTTTCATCATGTCCTGCGGATCAGGTTGCTTCGATCCTTTTTTGGGTTTTTGGCCGCTCATGGCGCCAGTCATCATCGCGCTGAAATCAATATTCGACTTCGACTCAAATCCGCCGGTGGCGAGCATACGTCCGTCGGCGCTGAACGCGAGTGTCTTCTGCCCCATCGTTCCCGACGACATGATGCCGAAGGAGTTGTTCAGCACGGCAGCGATTTCGTCGCGGCTGGGCATCTTCGGCATCTGGCCGGGTTTGATATTGCCGAACCCGCCGGGGCTCGCGAACGAAGGCATCGGCGACGAACTCAGATCGCGCAGTTTTTGACCCGTCTGCGTATCCCAAAGCGAGATCTCGCCCATCATCCCAATGGCCGCGATCGTGCGACCGTCACTACTGAATTCTGCTTCGGTGGGAGTGAAGGTGGAAGTGATTGTCCTTAGTTCACGACCCGTCTTCACGTCCCAGAGCCTTAACTGCGCCCCGAACAAGTATGCCCTGCCCGATGAAGCTTGTGGTTGTGAGTAATCCTGACCATACACGACGCCGAGCATCGTTCCGTCCGGACTGAAACGAACGCGTTCGACCAGAATCGGGGCATTGCCCGAAGGCGCGAGTGTGTGCAGTTGTTGTCCGCTCGCGACGTCGATGAGCGAGACAGTCGCGTTGTTTGGCCGCATCACTGCCAGCAAACGGCCGTCACGACTCGTAACGCCCCACGTTTTACCCGGTGATTTGGCGCCGAGCCGCAGACCGCGTCCGGTGCGCAAGTCCCAACGCGTGCGATCGCCGGAGCAAAGCTGCGTTCCGTCAGGGCTGAACGCGACGTTGAACGCCATGTTCGTGCGTCCGGTCAGGTTGCCGAGTTGTTTCCCGGTGTCGGTTTCCCAAAGGATCGTGTCGGTATCGAAACCTCCGGTAGCGATGCGCTTTCCGTCGTCACTGAAATTCACAAACGCGTCGCCCGTCGGAGCAAGACCGCTGTTCGGCGCCTTCAAACTCGACAGTTCGCGCGCCGCAGCAACATCCCAAACACGGACGTTGTAGTTCTCAGATAAAGAGAGGAGGCGGCCGTCACGACTGAACTTCACCTGCGGGTAGTCTTTCGCGGTGCGCGCGAGCTCCTGGTCCTTCTTCGCCGAGAGATCCCACAGTTTGAAACGGCGATCGATGACTCCGGCGGCGAGCAAGCGTCCATCCGGAGTGAAAACCAGTTGCAGGCTCTCGATTCGATCGTCAGGCAGTTTGAAGCGACGACTTTCACGCCCGCTTGCCAGATCAAACACCTTCACGTGCGCGTCGGAGTCATCGCTCGCCAGCGCAAACTGATTTCCATCGGACGAAAGGACCATCCCACCGTCGATGCCGTTGTAACCGGCGGCACTCGGCGTCGCGCTGGTTTGCAGCGTGCGCAGTTCACGACCGGTGGTCACGTCCCAAACGCGTGCGGCATCACTGACAGTAATGACCTGATTGTTTGCCGCGAACCCGATAAAGTAAACGCCGATCGCGCCGACGACTGAACCTTGTGGACCAGCGAGAGTCTGCAACTCACGCCCGCTCATCACGTCCCAGACTTTCACGGAATTATCCGCAGTTGCCGCGGCAATCAAACGACTGTCGCGACTGAACGCGACAGACGGTGCGATACCCGGCGCGTTCGGTCCACTACTCGAAAGATCGCGCAGCTTTCGACCGGTGGCGGTTTCCCAAAGCTTGATCGTGTTGCTGCGAAAAGTTGCGGTCGCGAGCAGCCGCCCATCGGGACTGAAAACGAGCCGCGTCGCGCCGAAGATATTGTTGTAGCCGGTTTGCAGTACGAGCTCGGGTTTAGCTTCTCTTGATTGCTGCCCACCTTGTGCGCCTGACGTTGACGTAGTGCTTTGAACTCCCAGCCCTCGCTGATCGACTGGCGTCGGAGTTGACGTCGGACTCGGCGCGGGATTTTGTGCCACCACCATCATCGCGCAACACGCGATTACGACTACTAAAACGATATTTCTCATGATCTGTTTGCCCACAACGTTGAGTGCTCGAGCAACAGCAGCACGATCGCAATCAACGCCAAAACGTACATTACTGGATGAATCTCTTTTCGGCGGCCGACAATGAGATAAAGGCCAACATGCGCAATGAAGCCCCAGAGTATTCCCTGGGTGATCGAAAAGGTCAGGGGGATGAGGATTATAGTCAAAAACGCCGGCAGACCTTCCTCGATTTTGACGAAGTTGATTTGCGCAACGCTTTTGAACATCGTCGCGCCTACCAGCACGAGCACCGGAGCCGTCGCGTAAAGCGGAACCATCCCGGCGAGTGGCGCCAGAAAGAAGCACGGCAGAAAGCAGAGCGCGGTGAACACGGAGGTCAATCCGGTGCGACCGCCGACGTCAATACCCGCAATACTTTCGATGTACGCCGTGCCGGACGACGTGCCCGAGAGTCCCGCGCCGAAGGTCGCGATTGAATCGACGATCAATCCCTTTCGCAGGTTTTTCGGGTGTCCTTCTTCGTCAAGGAGACCGGCGGCGTGCGAGACGCCCATGAACGTCGAGATCGAGTCGAAGAGATCGGTGAAGAGTATCGCGACGATCGCCGGCAGCAACGAGAGCTTCAGTGCGCCAAGGATGTCGAGTTTGAGAAAGACAGTATGAAAGTCGGGCCTGCTAAAGAGTTGCGGGGGAGCCGTGATGTGACCGCGCAGCAGGGCGACGATGGTGATGAAGAAAATCCCGGCGAGATAGGCGAGCGAGCTGCCCCGAATCAAAAGGAAGAGGATGATTCCCATGCCGGCGAGGGCGATCAGTGTCTTTTCGTCGAGCCTGCCGAGACGCACGAGCGTGACGGGGTCGCCGATGATCAGTCCGGCGTTCTTGAGACCGATGAACGTCAGAAAGATCCCGATGCCGGCCGCGGTCCCGATTCTTAGTTCTGACGGAATGGCCTTGGCGATCGTTTCCCGGATGGGCGTGACGGAGATGAGAAGAAAAAGCACGCCGGCCCAGAAGATGATTCCGAGTGCGACCTGCCACCAAACCCCTTGCGTCAGGATGATCGTGAACGTGAAGAAGGCGTTGATGCCCATGCCGGGCGCGACCGCGTACGGGAGTTTCGCGTAGACGCCCATCAGCAGCGTCATCGTGAAACAGATCAGCACGGTGGCTGTCAGCGCGCCACTGAATGCGATGCCGGTTCCCGGCGTCGACAGAATCGCGGGGTTGACGACGACGATGTAAGCCATCGTGAAGAAGGTGGTGATGCCGGCGATTGCTTCGGTGCGGAGGTGTGGGGCGGTCGGGGTCGTCATCAGCGGGAGAGATTATCAGATGACCACCACTTCAACGGATCAAAAAGCAACAACCCGAAGCCGCGGAGACTTCGGGTGTTGCTTGTTCAGCCTGCAAGGAGTTCCCCAACTTCTGCCGGCCGATTCCATCGAACTCACGCTAGCGCTGCGGGAGGGCCAACGGGAGAAAGAGTCGAGCTATTCCGCAGTGATGGCGACGGCGCTGCCGTTGCTTCGTTGTCGTAGCGCGCGCTGCGTTGCACGCTCGGCGCGTGTTTTGGTTGCGGCAAGGCTGGTTGACTCACCCGGCATTTGTGCGTTCGCGAAGAAGTAGCTATCGCCGTAGCGACGAAACACGATCTTCGCCTTGCCCGCAAGCGCGTCTTTGACGCGGAGTGTTTGCACGATCGCGCTGACGTGACCGTCTTCACTCCGTATCTGCAAGGTTTCTCGATCCGAACTGGGGTTTAGAATGCTGACGGTGTAAACGCCTGCCGCCAGCGTCTTGTCTCCCACCGCGAACGTAAACGGGATATTCGCCCGCATCGTGTGGGCCGCTGATGTTTGTGCGTTCCCCGTGATCGCGAAAGCTGCACCGGCAACGATGATTGCGACGAGCAGTTTAAGATACGTTTTCATGGCTAAAACCTCCTGATTTTCAATCGTGTGGCCACCGTGATTGCTTTTGGCCTTCATTGAGTTACGCGCACGATCTCGCCGCCGTCCCTCACGTCGCAAAATTATTTGTTGTAGAATCCGGCTCGTTTTTTGAGAGAAATTGCGGGCCCAGACGGAACCAGGATGGAATCGCCGGAAGGCATAACGCAGCTTTTGGTCGACTGGGGCAACGGCGATCAGGCCGCGCTCGACAAGTTAATGCCGCTTGTTTACGCGGAGCTGCGACGACTTGCGACTAATTACTTGCGCCGGGAACGAATGGGCCACACGCTTCAGCCGACGGCGTTGGTCAACGAGGCGTATCTGAAACTGGTCGGGCAGAAGAACGCGAAGTGGCAGAACCGGGCGCAGTTTTTCGCGATTTCGGCGCAGTTGATGCGGAGGATTCTGGTAGACCATGCGCGGCGGCACCAGGCTGAAAAACGTGGCGGATCGGACCAGCAGCGTCTTTCGATCACCAGTGCGGAAGAGTTGCTCGCGCAGCCGGCGGTCGACTTGCTGGCGTTGAATGAAGCTTTGGAAGAGCTGTCGCAGATGGATCCGCAGCAGGGACGAATTGTGGAGTTGAAGTTTTTTGGTGGTCTATCGATCGATGAAACGGCCGAGGTGTTGTCGATTAGTCATGCGACTGTCGAACGCGAGTGGAAGTCAGCCCGCGCCTGGCTCCGCCGCCAACTGGAGCAGTAATCGGAGCGGCTTCGCCGCCCTGATGTGAGGCGGGGCTTCGCCCCGCCGGACTGAACTGAATCAAGGGAGCTTTCCCGGCGGGGCGAAGCCCCGCCGCACATCCGGCGGCATAGCCGACTCGAAAGGAATCATAGTTACACCGAGGTGAGGGAGATGCGCCGCGAGAGACGCGTTTATTAATAGGCGAGTGTTAATAGCACGGATAAACACGGATGACCCCCGAGCGTTGGCAACAAGTTAAAGAGATCTTTGATTCGGCGATCAAGTATTTGCCTGAACAGCGCCACGGGTTTTTATCGCAGGCGTGCGGCGGCGACGCGGAGTTGCGTTCGGAAGTGGAATCGTTGATTACGTCTCACGAAAAGGAAGGCAGCTTCATCGACGAACCCGCCTATTGCGCCGCCGCCGAACTCCTCGCCAACGAAAAAGCCGAGCTTCCATCCGGCAACTCGATCGGCAACTACGAAATAATCTCGTTCATCAGTCGCGGCGGCATGGGCGAAGTTTATCTCGCGCAGGACAAACGCCTGAACCGCAAAGTCGCACTGAAACTCCTGCCGAGCGCGTTCACGAAAGACAACGATCGCCTGCGACGTTTCGAACAGGAAGCACGCGCCGCCTCGGCGCTCAACCACCCAAACATCATCACGATTTACGAGATCTTCGAAGCCAACTCGACGCACGTCATCGCCACCGAGTACGTCGAAGGCGAAACCCTGCGCCAGCGACTCGGTCGCTCCGGCTCGAGCCTTTCCGAAACGCTCAACATCGCGATCCAGATCGCCGACGCGCTCGCCGCCGCACACAAAGCGGGCATCATCCACCGCGACATCAAACCCGAAAACGTAATGTTGCGACCGGACGGCTACGTCAAGATCCTCGACTTCGGACTCGCGAAACTAAGCGAGGACACGACCGGGCCAGTTGCCGCCGAAGCGCCGACACTGCAAGTGCGTACAGGTTCCGGATTCGTGCTCGGCACGGCAGGTTACATGTCTCCCGAACAAGCGCGGGGTCTCGTCGTCGACAACCGCTCGGACATTTTCAGTCTCGGCGCCGTGATGTACGAACTGCTCGCGCGTCGCAAACCATTTGAAGGTGAGACGCCGAGCGACACACTCGCGTCGATATTGAAAACCGAGCCAACGCCGCTTCAGCGCCTCGTCCCGCAACTGCCCGCGGAGCTGATTCGCATCGTCAATAAGTCGCTGCGCAAAGATCGCGAGGAACGTTATCAAGTCGTAAAGGATCTTTGGCTCGACCTGAAAGCACTCAGACAGGAACTCGAGTTTCAGGCGAAACTGGATCGTTCGCTTCCGTCCGAGAACGGCGATAGTCCCACGGCGGCGATGGACGTTGCGCGTTCGACGGCGCGTGAAGCCCGGCTGGAACCGACGGAAACCCGCAGCGCAATCAACACGATCACCGAGTCACTGACGATCGAACTGAAGCGACACAAGATCGGCGTTGCCGTTGTGCTCGCAACTGTTTTGGCTGTCGTTGCGATCGGCGCGTTCGGAATTTACAAACTCGTCAATCGGCAACCGCCGGTGGCCGCGTTTCAGAACATTCATCTGTCGCGCCTGACCAACTCGGGCGACGTGATAGACACCACGATTTCTCCCGACGGCAAAATAATCGTTTATGTGCGCAGCGATCGAAACCAACAGAGCTTGTGGGTCCGGCAGGTAAGCACCGCCAACGACAAGGAGATTGTGCCTCCGAGTGCCGTCGGCTTCTTCGGCATTACTTTTTCTCCCGATGGCAACGATATCTTCTATGCGATCAAAGCCAGACTCGATGCCGGGACACTGTATCGCGTCCCGGTGCTTGGTGGTCCATCCACGAAAGTGCTCGAGAAGATCGATGCGGTGATCAGCTTTGCACCGGACGGGAAGCGGTTTGTCCTCGTGCGCGGTAATTATCCCAAGCCGGGCGAAAGCGCCCTCGTGATCGCTAATGTAGACGGCAGCAACGAGCAGGTACTCGCGGTGCGTAAACGTCCCGATCTCTTCACGCCGATATTTTTTACCGGTCCTTCGTGGTCGCCTGACGGCAAGCTGGTGGCCGCGTCAGTGATGTCTTCGCCGCGGAAGTGTAACGTCGTCGTTTTCTCCGTCGCCGACGGCACGGAACAGGTGTTGACGCGCGAGCCATGGACGTTTGCGTCGCGCGTGCAGTGGCTGCCCGACATGAGTGGTCTACTGGTCATCGTCGGCGATGGAGTTAATAACTCGCAACACTGGATGCTGAGTTATCCGGGCGGCGAAAAACGCAGAGTGACAAACGACCTGAGCGCTTATCGCGTGATCAGTTTGACCAGCGACGGCCGGAAACTCGCGACGATCCAGGTCGACGGTTTGATCAATTTGTGGGTCGCGCCGGAAGGTGACGCGACGCGTGCGATCCGGATGCCCACTGGTAATGTTGGTTTCTATGCGTCGGGCGGAAACAATCTTAGTTGGACCCTGGACAAGCGCGTCGTCTACATGTCAAACGAAGGTGGTGTGCCGGATGTCTGGATTGCCGATCCGTCGGAAGGCAGTCGGAAACAATTGACGACGAATGGCGGCGGCAGTCCTGTGGCCACGGTGGACGGCAAGTACGTCGTCTTTGTTTCCGCGCGCGACGGCAAATTGGCCATTTGGCGAATGAATCTCGACGGCAGCAATCCGATTCGTCTGAGCAATGGTCCGTCAGACATCTACCCATCGGTAACTCCCGATAGCCAGTGGGTGGTCTTTATCAAAAACGAAGGTACGCAGCCGACGGTGTGGAAAGTTTCGATTGACGGCGGCACGCCGGTGCAGGTTTCGGATCACGTGGCGAGTTCGGCGATCGTTTCGCCGGATGGTAAGTTGTTGGCGTACTCGTATCCTGAATCGCCGGATCCGTTTGCGCCGCCGAACCGGCTCGTCGTGGTGAACTTCGCCGACAATAGGCCGGTCGCGACTTTTAATTTTAGTGCGAGCAGCACTGTGCCGACGTTGATCCAATGGGCCAGCGATGGAAAGTCGATTCTTTACACGGTAAATCGCAACAGTGTTTCGAACGTCTGGAGCCAGCCGCTTGACGGCAGCGCACCGAAGCAGTTGACTGATTTCAAAGACAGTCTAATGACCGGCTTCGCGTGGTCGCATGACGGCAAGATGTTCGCGGCGACGCGCGGCTCGCTGATGCGCGATGCGGTGCTGATCACCGATTTAAAATAGTGACGGAGTAAAACATGGATCTGCGTGTAATGCTGACGACTTTCGGCATCATCTTTCTTGCCGAGATGGGTGACAAGACTCAACTGGCGGCGATGACGATGTCGGCGCAGACCAAGAAACCGTGGGCCGTGTTCATCGGCGCCAGCGTTGCGCTCGCGGCGGTGTCGGCGATTGGCGTTCTGGTGGGCGGCGTGGCCGGACAGTACGTTCCACTTGAATGGGTGAAGCGCATCGCTGCCGTATTGTTTATCGTCATCGGAGTACTTATGCTAATGGGCAAATTCTGAGACGGATTCAGCGTGCCCCAAACTCCCCACATCGAACGTCACTTCACCTCGAGTGAAATCGTTCGCGACGTCGTAATCGGAATGGCTGATGGTTTGACGGTGCCGTTCGCACTCGCCGCAGGCTTGAGCGGAGCAATCGATCAAACCGCAATCATCGTTACGGCCGGCCTCGCGGAGATCGCAGCCGGATCGATCGCGATGGGTCTCGGCGGCTACTTGGCCGCCAAAAGCGACGCCGAACATTACGCCAAAGAACGTGAACGCGAGAAACGCGAAGTCGCCGAGATCCCGCACGAGGAGATGCGCGAGGTTGCCGAAGTCTTTCAAGCTTACGGCCTGACTGAAGAGCAAACGTGGCCGATCGTTCAGGCCTTGCGACAACAGCCGCGCAACTGGGTCGACTTCATGATGCGATTCGAACTCGGCCTCGAAAAGCCCGATCCGAAACGCGCCGTAAGGAGCGCGCTGACGATTGCAGGCGCCTACATCGCCGGCGGATTCATCCCACTCGCGCCCTACTTTTTCTTCCACACAGCCTCCAGCGCCTTGCTGCTTTCGATTGCGATGACCCTCATCGCCCTGCTGATCTTTGGCTTCGTCAAGGGCCGGTTTACGGGCACGAGACCCATCAGAAGCGCCTTACAAACGGCGTTCATCGGCAGCGTCGCCGCCGGCGCGGCCTTTGCCATTGCCCGGATGATCGGCGGCTAATATAATTTCCGCAGTTTAATTTACGGGCAATAGACATCACCCCGCAGCACCAGGAGGAAACCGCATGGCCACCGAACTACAACGTTCACCTACGCTCGATCGAATCGCAGAGCTTCTCGGAGATAACGCTCCGAAGCTACTCGATCACACGTCGCAGACAATCCCGAAGGAAAATGTTCAACTGCCGGGACCTGACTTCATCGATCGCGTTTGGTCCATCTCCGATCGTCCGACGCGGGTGTTGCGTTCACTTCAGTCGCTTTTCGATAACGGCCGTCTCGCCGGCACGGGCTATCTGTCGATCCTTCCGGTCGATCAGGGCATCGAGCACTCGGCGGGCGCTTCGTTTGCACCGAACCCGCAGTACTTCGATCCAGAGAACATCATCAAGCTGGCGATCGAAGGCGGTTGTAACGCAGTTGCTTCGACATTCGGCGTGCTCGGAACCGTCGGTCGTAAATACGCGCACAAGATCCCGTTCATCGTAAAGATCAACCACAACGAGCTGCTCACGCTGCCCAATAAATTCGATCAGGTGATGTTTGGAACGGTGCGTGAAGCCTACAACCTCGGCGCGGTGGCCGTCGGCGCCACGATTTATTTTGGGTCGGACGAGTCGACGCGCCAGATCACGGAAGTCAGTAAAGCGTTCGCGCAGGCGCACGAGCTCGGCATGGGCACCATCCTTTGGTGCTACCTGCGGAATTCCAAATTCAAAACTGCGGAAGGTGACATGCACGCGTCGGCCGATTTGACGGCCCAGGCGAACCATCTCGGCGTCACGATCCAGGCCGACATCATCAAGCAGAAACTTCCCGAGCGAAACGGCGGCTACAATGCAGTCGAGGCCGCATTGGGCGGCTCGTACGGCAAGACCAGCAAACTCGTTTACGAGAAACTCACCACCGACAACCCGATCGATCTCGTTCGCTACCAGGTGGCCAACTGCTTTATGGGCCGCTGTGGCTTGATCAACTCGGGTGGGGAGTCGAAAGGCGCGAGCGATATGGCTGAGGCGGTGCGCACGGCAGTCATCAACAAGCGCGGCGGCGGAATGGGACTCATTTCCGGCCGCAAAGCGTTCCAACGTCCGATGAATGAAGGCGTCCAACTGTTGAACGCCATCCAGGACGTTTACCTTTCCGACGAAATTACCGTCGCTTAAATCCCAAATCCGTGTGCCTCTCGTATTTTCCCTGGGGTACACGGATAAACCTCTCTTGCGATCTGAACAGCCACACGACCAGGACGTCGATCTGCTGAAGGCCGTCGCCGCCAGGGACGAGGCCGCCCTCGGACAACTCTACGATCACTACCGCCTCATCCTCTTCGGCGTGCTCATGCGTATATTGAATAACCGCGAGGAAGCGGAGGACGTGCTGCAAGAGGTTTTTCTGCAGGTTTGGCGGCGCGCGGCAGACTTCGACGAGAATCGCGGGAGACCGTTTACATGGCTGGTGACGCTGGCGCGCAGCCGCGGCATCGATCGTCTACGGGCGCTGGCGTCGCGCGAGCGTGTCGCGACGATGGCTGAGGCGGGCGCCAACGAAGCATCTGAAGCTGTGTCGGATGCGGCGACCGACGCGATCCGGTCGGAACAACGCGGCGTCGTAAACAGCGCGCTGTCGCAACTCCCCGAAGACCAAAAGCGCCCCTTGATGCTCGCGTATTTCGACGGTCTCACGCAGTCGGAAATCGCGCTGCAACTGGGAGCGCCGCTCGGGACCGTCAAAACGCGGATGCGCACCGGCATGATGAAGCTGCGCGAACTGCTTTCGGCGCGAGGTCAGTATTTTTAGTCGCTGAACGAAGGATGGCACACGAAGACTACAAAGAGATGTTACCGGCACGGGCGCTTTCCGCGCTCGACGCGGCTGACGAGCGCGCCTTGGACGAGCATCTCTCCGACTGTGCCGAGTGCCGGACAGAGCTGGCTGACTGGGAGAGCACTGCCGCGGCGCTGGCCTTGAGCGTTTCGCCTGTTGAGCCTTCGGCGCGCGTGCGCGATCGCCTCATGAGCGCGGTTCGGAATGAGCGTCGAAATCAGGAGTGGACGAAGTCGCGCGTGGTTGGGTTCCCGCAGGCCCGGCGGGCGCAATGGACCGCGTTCGGTCGCGTTGGTGCGATTGCCGCCGCTGTTCTGTTCCTCGTTTTGATTCTTTGGGCCGTGGTGCTGTGGCAGGAGAACCGGTCGCTGCGCCACCAGCGCGACCAGCTTTACGCGCAGCTCGACTACGTCGAGAAAGACTCGCAAGTCTCGAAGGAGCTGCTCAGCATCCTGAGCACACCCGGGGCAAAGGCGACGCCGTTATCCGGCAGCGGGCCGGGCGCCGGCGCGAGTGCACAGCTCGTTTACAACCCGGGAGGTCGCGCGCTGTTGCTGGCGAACAGGCTTCCGCCGGCTCCGACCGGCAAGGAATATCAACTCTGGTTTATCGTCGGCAACAATCCACCCATCCCGGGGAAGACGTTCTCACCAGACGAAGGCGGGCAGGGTGAGTTGTCGGACGACGTTCCGCGACAAGCACGCGGCTCAGGCGTTTTTGCAATCACACTCGAGCCGGTGGGCGGCTCCAGCGCGCCGACCAGCGCCATCTATCTTCGCAGCGGTTTGTAGTGTGAAGATTTTCCTTTTACATGTGTCTCGCGCTTGCGGATTTCCGTTCGAGCGACGGGAAACACGGATCGCGCATCGCAAGTAAAGCTGTTACACTTCACGCCACAAACTCAGGAGTAAGTAGAGTAAAAAAAGGGCGATGAATACGGGAGAGCGGAACAAACAACCAGAACTCGATAACTCGGTTTCAGATTCCACGGGCCAGTACGATCTGCGGTTCGTGCTGTGGCGACAGTTTTGCGCGCAGCAGGGACTTTCCGTTGACACGCTACCCAGCCAGCTAAACAACGATCAGAAAGATTTGTGGGAAGAGATGAAAGCCAAGCGCCTGCGCTGAACTTTAAAACCGGCCACCTTCTCGCCAGTAGTTTCCAGTCAGAAATGGATTCGTTAAGCGTTCCTCGCCGATGGTCGTCGTCGGTCCGTGCCCAGAAAACACCTCAACGTCGTCGCCAATCGTCAACAACTTGTTCTTGATCGAATCGAGTAGCTGCTCCATCGAACCACCCGGCAGGTCCGTCCTGCCGATCGATCCCGCAAACAGCACGTCGCCAACAAACACCTTGCGTTCACGAGGTTCAAACAGCACGACGTGACCCGGCGTGTGTCCGGGACAATGAATCACTTCAAACGTGAGGTCGCCAACGGGATACTTCTGCCCATCCGTCCAATACTCATCAACGGGCGGCGGTGTCTCGAACTCCATCCCCAGCCTCGCCCATTGCGCACGCGGAACGCCGATCCACGCGGGCTGCTCCGGCAGGCCGACATACATGAACTCATCGCCTTTGTGAAGAATGATTTTCGCTTCCGGCTTCAGCTTCTTCAGTGCGGCTACACCGCCGACGTGATCGAGGTGAGCATGAGTCAGCGTGATCGCCTGGAGCGTCAAACCGTGACGTTCCAGCACTTCCACGATGCGTTCCGCTTCGTCGCCGGGGTCTATACAGATCGCCCGCTTCGTGTTTTCACAGCCAAGAAGGCGAGTGTGTTGTTGAAACGCAGTGACCGTTATTTGTTCGATAATCATTGCCGTATAATTTGTAGCACGGAAGTAAAAGCAATGCCTATCGCCACCGCCTCAGCACCACTCGCAATCAAGCTCGACGCGATGACCGTCGAGGCCGCGCCCGAACTGATCGAAAATCTCGACGCCGGCGCGCTGAAATGTTACGCGTGCGGCCACCGCTGCCTCGTCAAACCCGGCAAACGAGGCATCTGCAAGGTTCGCTTCAACGAACACGGAACGCTGCGCGTCCCCGCAAACTACGTCGCCGCACTCGCCTGCGATCCGACAGAAAAGAAACCGTTTTTTCACGTGCTCCCGGGTTCCGACACGCTGACGTTCGGTATGTTGGGTTGCGACTTGCACTGCGCGTACTGCCAGAACTGGCTCACGTCGCAAGCGCTGCGCGACGACTCCGCCGGCACGAACCCGACGCCGATTTCACCCGAACGGTTGGTGACGATGGCGAAAGCGCACGGCGCGGCGATGGTCGGCAGCAGCTATAACGAACCGCTGATCACTGCCGAGTGGGCCGTATCAGTTTTTCAGAGAGCGCGACCCGAAGGTTTTCGCACCGCATTCATCTCGAACGGAAACGCGACGCCGCAGGTGCTCGACTACCTGCGTCCCTGGACCGACTGCTACAAGATCGATCTCAAGTCGATGAACGACAAGAACTATCGACAACTCGGCGGCGTGGTCGACAACATTCTCGAGACGGTGAAGATGGTCCATGAGCGCGGTTTCTGGGAGGAGATCGTTACGCTGGTGATTCCCGGCTTCAACGATTCCGGCGACGAGCTGCGCCGCGCCGCAGACTTCATCGCGTCAGTCTCTCCCGACATCCCGTGGCACGTCACCGCGTTCCACCAGGACTATCGCATGACGGAAAACTCGAACACGACCGCGGAACAATTGATTCGCGCCTGTGAGATCGGGAAAGAGGCTGGACTGAATTACATCTACGCGGGCAATCTGCCGGGAAGAGTGGGACGTTGGGAAAACACTTATTGTCCGTCGTGCGACGCGTTGCTGGTCGAACGATACGGTTATTTGATTCGCCAGGTAAACGTCACCGGTGAAGGTCGTTGCCCGAAGTGCTCAACGACCATCCCCGGCATCTGGACCACCAACTAAGATAGACAGATCAATCCGCTTACGGAGCGGGTTTTGCGGGAGTCGCTGAAGCCTTCGCTGCTGGCGAAGCCTTGGCGGTTGGCGAAGCTTTAGCAGCCGGCGAAGCTGCGGGTGCCGCCGCGGGTTCCGCTATCTTCGTGACTTGCGAAGCTATCGTCTGCCAGTTTCCATTTCGCTTCGCATAGACATCCAGGAAGCGATACTCGCCGCTGATATCGATCGTATGTCCCGACTTCGGATCCTTCAACTTGCCATTCTTGATAACAGTTCGTCCGGTCATGAATGCCGCATCGGCGTCGATCACGCTCACTTTGGAATCCACTACTTCCCAGGAGTCCGCGGAGAATGCGCCGGTCTCGGTCATTTGAATTTCGTCGGCCTTGGTCCCGGTAGTTCCGTCAGGATAGGTCAGCACGATATCGTCGGCGAGGATGCGCCGGATCGTTGCCGCGTCTTTGGTCTTATACGCGTTGGCCCAATCGGCTTCCGCTTTTTTCAAGGCCGCTTCGATAGAGGCGGTGTCTACGGGTTCTGCTCTCGTATTTCTGTTCGTTGTCAGCGACGCATCGCGGTTCGTGTCACCGTTTGACGAACACGACAGCGAGGCGAGACCGATAGCCGCAATTGCCAATGCGAGCATGATCGATAGTACGTTTCTGTTCATTGCGTATGACTCCTTTGCTTCATCAACCAGGGGTTTCAAAAAGCTGGCCCAAAAACACCCCTGCTTCTACGCCAATCCGGATTGCGAGTCAACAGTGTTTTGGGAAAACATCTCGTTTTTCGGGGGTCGCGGCGGGGTGGTTTCCGGCCCTCCTCGGCCATTGACATCGCCCATTTCTTCGGATTATTGTTCGCGACATGCAAGCCGGTTGGGGTGTTTTTGAGAAGGTTTAGCCGGCTCTTACCCTGCCACGTTTTGGTTCCTAAACATATTATTCCTGGAAAGGAGTAACTATGACTCGCCTTTCAAGATCCTCAAATTTATGGATACTAAGTCGAGCTACGCTTATCGGTGTCTGTCTCTTCCTTGCGGGTAGTTCAGTGTCGGCACAGACCACGCGAAAGACTCCCGCCGCCGGTGATGACGAGCCGGTGTTTCTCGAGTATCGCGGGATTCAAATCGGCTGGCTCGCGGATGAAGTGCGCAAGAAACTGGGAAACCCTGCCGATAAAGGCGACGAGCAGGACCTTTTCGTCTTCGGCGAGAAGGAAACCTGCCAGGTCATTTACGACAAGGCCACGCGCAAAGTTACCGCGATCTCGGTCGACTTCATGAACGGCTCGAACAGCCCGATCACGCCCCAGCAGGTTTTCGGCAGCGACATCGAGTCGAAGGCCGACGGATCCAAGTACAAACTCGTACGCTATCCGAAAGCCGGTTACTGGGTGTCGTACAACAAAACCGGGGGCGCGACGCCGATGATTACGATTACCATGCAAAAGCTTCAAACGGGGCCGTAATCCGTTATCATACGGACGAAATTTGCGGCCGCATTGAGGCTTCTTTGGACCAGCCAGGGTTTCGTAACGCAGTCACTTCAGACGCGATCAAAG
>DATANW010000171.1:0-2694 GCA_036266055.1 Pyrinomonadaceae bacterium
AGTGGCGGGAACACTTGGCGCGTTGGTTACGACGGTCAGCATCTTCTTGCCGGCGTTTTTGATGACAATCGCCGCGGCTTCCTCACTGCGCAGATTTCGCAGCAACGAACAGGTGCAATCATTTCTGCGCGGGATTGCACCGGCGGTCGTAGGGCTGCTCTTCGCGGCAGCATTAAGCGTTGGCCGCGCCGGAATTCACACGTGGATGGGCGCTTCGATCATGCTGGTCGCGATGTTTGTATTGATTCGGTTTCGTCCTAACGCGTTCTGGGTGATTCTTGGAGCAGGCGTCGTGCGGTTTTTGTTGGGACTGCTGTGGTCTTGAGACGCTCAATAGGCTGACGATAACGCCAGTCGGTATTACTTCTCGGGCAGGGATTTCTTCAGCTTCTCGACGAGCGATTGTGTTTGGGTGGCGAACTCGCCGTGGGGGGCGAGGCGGAGGTATTCCTGGTATTCGACTAAGGCGTTGGCGGGGAGGCCGGCGCGGATGAAGATATTGCCGGCGAGAAGGTGAGCCTCCGCGACGTCGGGATTGATCTCCAGCGTGCGCGCGACGTATTTGCCGGCCGTCACGATGTCTTTCAGCTCCCAATAAATTCGACCGAGTGTGAAATTGCTTTCCCAGGAATTGTTATCAAGCTTCAACGCTTCAGCGAGCACCTTCTCACCTTGTTCGTACTTCTTTTCGCGGCGGTAGACCTCACCGAGCGAGATCATCGCGCGCACGGCCTTCGGGTGGACCGTCATCGCTTGACGAAAACTCGCTTCAGCTTTGTCCCACTGACTGCTATCCATGAACAACTGGCCCAACGACAAGTGTGCATCGTAGTACTCCGGATAGATCTCGATTGCTTTTTTGAAGTGCGAGATGGCGACGTCAGTCTTCTTCTCCGCAACCGCCGCTTGTCCCTTGTCAAAAGCCGTCTGCGCTTCAACAGGCACACGCACGTCGATTACTCCAACATGCGTAGGCGGCTTTACATTCGACGACTCCGGCACGAGTTGAAACAACAAATGCGGGCGTGGATTCCCGCGATTGACGTCTACAACCTGACTCTGCGGAACTGCGTTTCCGGTCGTTGCCGAAACCTTGTACGTTCCCGAGCGCAGCCGGGTAAACCGAAACCGTCCCATGCTGTCGGTCGTGCCCTGATCGACGAGAGCACCGCTGTGAGTCTCCAGTTTCACCATCGCGTTTTCGACCGTCTTATTGTCTGCTGTCCGCACCTGTCCTGACACTTCATACAATGAACCGGGCGCGAGCGGATCGAAGTCACGCTGGGCCAATGTGCTTGCAGGAAGAAAAGTAGAAACGAAGAACAGGATGAGACAACGAAAGATTACGAGAGCGCGCATGGGCGGAATCGACCAGAAAACAAATCTGGAAGGCGCGATAAAAAAGCAATCGCGCCCTCCAGACAGAACCAAACGTCGCGCTAGAAGTTCAGCTTCAAACCAAACTGAATGGTGCGCGGACGATTCGCAGTGGCGAGAATTGAAGAGTCGCCAGAGCTGACGTCAACGATACCATAGTTTCCAAACGAACCGCCCTGAGCCTGCGGGCTCTGGAACGTCGGATGGTTCAGGAAGTTGAAAGCCTCTGCTCTAAACTCGAGGTTGACAGTTTCAGTTATGTTTGTCCGCTTCACGATTGAGATATCGTGATTGGTTTGGAATGGTCCTCGGAAAGTGTTCCGGCCGATGTCGCCGAAGGCCGAGAAACCGGTGCTCGAAGGACTGGAGCAGCTAACAACCACATTCTGATCGTTAACACAGCGCCCGCCCGAGATAAACGCATCGAGATTTACGAAGTTGTCGAGCCGTTCCCTTGTGCCACCACTCGTCAAGATCGCACCCGAACCTATCGTAGCCCGGCTGCCATTGATGAAGTCGGTGTCCTGAAGCGTGAACGCACCAAAGTCGACGATCAGGAACGGCGTGCCTGACTGGAACGTGCTCACACCGTTGATGGACCAGCCGTCGACGAGCCGGCGCGGCCAACTGCTAAACCACTTGGCAAACGGAAACTCGTAGTTGTAACTGATCACAAACCGGTGCGTGCGGTCGAAGTCGGAAAGACCTTTGTTCGACGCCGCATTCAAGAGATCGCCCACGTCGAGAAGGCCATTCAACTCATCGCCGAAACTCGATCCGGATCCATTGTCAATCGACTTACCAAACGTGTACGCGGCCTGTAAGTAGACGCCATCGGAAAACTGACGAGTCAACGAAGCCTGCAACGAATGGTATTCAGAGAATCCGTTCTGCGTTTGCGCGAAGAGTCTGCTAGTCGCGAGCCCGAGGTACTGCGAGGGAACGCGAGCGTTGATGTTTTCGGCGTAACTGGCAGTGATACTGATGCTGCCATCCGCATTTCTGGTGATGCCTGGCGTCCCGGCTGGAATGTCTGCGGCCGAAACGTCAGAAGCCAAGGATGCGGGGATGATGCAAGGAGATGCGACCGTGCAAATCTGACCGGGATTGACCGGAGCGCCTGTGCCGATCAGTCGCTTGCCATTCGTGCCGACGTAACCGATTTCAGCGACCATCCTCCACGGCAGTTGTCGTTGCACGGTGAAGTTCCATTGCTGTGCGTAGGGCGCGACAAAGTCACGTTCCGGGAAGAAACGGAACCCGCCAAGCGGCCCGCCACTGGGACTGTCGAACACCGGAGTGCCATCCGCTAAGAAC
>DATANW010000172.1:0-26206 GCA_036266055.1 Pyrinomonadaceae bacterium
GTGCCGTTATCGAAAGGCAGGTCGATCGGTTCGATCTGCTTGTCCTTCGCCAGCAGCACCGCGCGCTCGATCACGTTTTGCAACTCACGCACGTTGCCGGGCCACGCGTGACCAAACAACCGCTGATACGCAGCCTGCGAAACACCGGTGATCGGGCGTTCGTACTTTTGAGCATACATGTGAAGGAAATGCTCGGTCAAAAGTTGAATGTCTTCGCTCCGTTCACGCAGCGGCGGCACGTGAATCGTGATCGTCGAAATGCGATAGAACAGATCGTCACGCAGCAGCCCGTCGCGGATCGCATCCGCTGGCGGACGATTCGTCGAACAGACAAGACGAAAGTCGACGGCGTAAGTCTTTTCCGAACCGATCTTGCGGTAACTTCTTTCCTGCAACACGCGCAACAGCTTCGGTTGCAACTCGATCGGCATCTCGGCGATTTCGTCGAGCATCAACGAACCACCCGCGGCGTGTTGCACGAGACCTTCCTTGTCGGCGTGCGCGCCAGTGAAGGCGCCTTTCGTGTGACCAAACAGTTCCGACTCGATTAGCTCTTTCGGCAACGCCGCGCAGTTTACTTTGATGAACGGCTTCTTTGATCGCAGCGACTGGTAATGGATCGCGTTGGCGATCAACTCCTTGCCCGTTCCTGACTCGCCCACGATCAGAACATTCGCATCAGATTTCGCGACCGATTCGATCGTTTCATAAATCTGCTGCATCGGCTTCGACGCGCCGATGATATTGAAATACTCAGCGCGCGTTGAAAGTTGCCGTCGCATGTTCGCGGTCTCCGCGACGAGCTCGCGGCGCTCGAGCGCCTTTTCGACCAGCGGCTGAAGTTCTTCAAAATCAAACGGCTTCTCAACAAAATAGAAAGCACCGGCTTTTGTCGCTTCGACAGCTTTCTGGACTGTGCCGTATCCCGTAACGACGATCACTTCCGAGGTTGGTCGCGCGTCTTTCATGTGCCGCAACACTTCGAGGCCGTCCATGTCCGGCAGTTGCAGGTCGCAAATCGCGAGATGATGCGCGCCCTGGTCGAACAGCTCGATCGCAGCCGCACCCGTTGCCGCCGTGTCGACCGAATAACCTTCCTCGATGAAATTTTGTCGCAGCGAGTCAGCCATCATCGGCTCGTCGTCCACGACAAGAATTCGCACTTCTTTGTTCTCCACCTTTTTCTCCTCTCTCGAAATAGCCGCGCCTTGGGGCACCATGATGGTATCTCTCCCTTATCCGAAAGAATTAATGTTAATCGGGCTGCGATCCGGAAAGCGGCAACACCACGACAAGCTTTTGGTCCGCCAGGTTTGTCGAGCCGCCGTGCGCCTCGATGATCTTCTTCGCCAGCGACAGTCGGATCTCATCAGTGCCGGCAAAGGTGCGAAAGGGATCGTGATTCAACGGTCGAAGGCCCGACCACTCGATCACTGCGTTGTTTTCGGAGGCTTTGAGGGACACTTTCAGACTTTCAGCATTTTCAGCGTTCTGTTTGAACTTCATCGCTCCGGCAAATATCGATTTGAAGGCGTCCGTAAGTTTGGAATGATCGAAGTCACCCTGAATCGAATCGGCGTTTGATTCACAAACAACTTGCGTTTCGCTTTCCTGGACACTCGAACAAAGACTACGCAGCACTTTCGCGAGTTCGAAACCGGGCTGTCGTTTCAGTTCGACCTCCCGTCCAAGCTCGACAATCATCGAAAGATCGTTAGCCGCGCGGTCGAGGCCGTTGATGAGCTTGCCGATAGTTTCCTGTTCGTCGTCGGGCCTTTCACTCTTCTCGATACGCCGCCGGAGGAACGTGGCATACAGTTTGAGACCATTTAGTTGGTTCTTGAGGTCATGGACGATTTGAATCGAAGCTCGCCCGAGGTCTTGAAGCGATTCCCTATCTTCTGTCCTCGACGTTAACGCCTTCATCGGTGCGAAATCTCTCTCAGCTCATTTGTCAGGGGGCCGTAGTGGAGGGAACCTCATGCCGAACCGAGTGTACTAAAGGGACGATGGTCCAGCAGTTTTATGTGTTGTATTTCAATGCGGGATGGTAACAAAAAAGCCGCACGTATTCTAGTGATACAGTAAAATCAATAACTTGGGATGGGTCGAGCGTCCAGTTTGCGCTCAGTTTAGTCAGTCAAATGCAAAGTCAGGAACAGATCGCGACCGTCTTGCTGGTCGAAGACACGGAAGACAACCGCTTCATGATGCGGCGTCTGCTGGAGATGTCAGGGTATGGCGTGGTCGAAGCCACCAACGGCGAGGAGGCCGTGCGCCTGGCGCAATCGGAGTGTCCCGACCTGATTCTGATGGACTTGAGTCTGCCGATTATCGACGGCCTGGCGGCCACGCGTGCCATTCGCAAACTGGACGGGCTCGGGAAAGTCCCGATTGTCGCCGTGTCCGCCCACGACACCTCGGATTTCCAGGCTGACGCGCTTGCGGCCGGGTGCGACAGCTACATCACCAAACCAATCGATTTCAGCCAGTTGGAACTACTAATCTCGCGGCTACTTGGGAACTAGGCGGCAGTCTTATACAATTCCCACACTATGGCGGCTCCGGACCGGCGACTCGAAAGCACCGAGTCGAATCGAACTCTGATAATCGTCGTGGCAGTAGCTGCGGCCGTTTTGATCGCAGGTTTATTCTACGGTCTGATGAGACTGGGCGGCGCGAGGACCCCCGCACCAACCTTACAAGGCGCAATCAGGCCGGGAAATCCTGAGTTCGATAAGAACAAGCCAAACATCGTTCTCGACACTCCGGAAGCCTTCGAAGGAAAACGAGCACTCGGCGACACGTGGATGACGCTCAAAACCACGGTCCGCAATCTTACCGGCAAGACCCTCAACGGACTCGAAATCACGGGTTCCGTCGTGGACTATGAGGGCAAACCCATCAAGCAGCGAGCAGTCATCGTTGTTCCCTCTGAAGCGACAGGGGTGGCCGAACTGGCGGCGAACAAGACAATGCCGGTGCAAATGATGTTGGAAGGATTTAAGGACACCGATCCCCGTGCCAACATCAAGATGGAAGTGACGGGGTTTAAGTTTAAAGAGTAACGGCTAGTTGGATGATGGCGAGCCGTCCATGAAGAGCTCTTCCAGCGACTGCTTCACCGGTTGAATCGACACAACTTTTCCGCCTGCTTTTCTCAACGCCTCGAGCGCGGTTTCAATCTCGTTCTCGCTAGCGATTTCAATTCGTAGTCCACGTGGCGTGGCAGAGATGTCAGCGCCGGCGAGGTTTCGGAGTTCGTCCGGATCAGCGCCGGCGGCGAGTATCTCCATCCGGTTCGGACCTTCAGTCCGCTGACGCAGTTCGTCGAGATGTCCCACCTGCGCGAGCCGCCCACCTTTCAAGATCGCCACGCGATCGCAAAGCACTTCGATATCGGAAAGAATGTGCGAACACATGAAGACCGTTTTGCCGTCTTCACGGAGCGACGCGATCAGGTCGCGCACTTCACGACGGCCCACGGGATCGAGTCCGCTCATCGGCTCGTCGAGAAACACGATCTCGGGATCGTTGATCAACGACTGAGCCAGGCCCACGCGCTGGAGCATTCCTTTCGAAAACTTTCTGAGTTGTTTGTCCCAACTCTTTTCGTCGAGGTTGACGCGCGCCAGCAGATCGGCGGCGCGTTTCTTACGTTCGGCTGACGCATAGCCGAAGATCTCGGCGCAGTACTCGAGAAACTCCCGCGCAGTAAGGTAATCGTAGAAATAGGGATTCTCGGGCAAGTAGCCGATCCGTTCGTGCATGCGGACGTTCTGGATATCGCTGCCGAGGATTCGCGCGCTGCCACTCGTGGGAAAGATGAGCCGCATAAGGAGCTTCAGCGTCGTCGTCTTGCCGGCGCCGTTTGCACCCAGGAAACCGAAGATCTGTCCGGAGTCGACGGTCAGCGACAGATCGTCCAGCGCGCGCACCTTACGTTTACGCACGAAGCCGACTTCGTAATCTTTCGTCAGGTTGTTGATCTCGACGATAGCCATGCTAGAAACGTAAGACCTCCGATTTAGGATCGAGATCGGCCTCGCACGCTCCGGCTCGCAACTGATACGGGACGCGTGAAGGATCGAGTGGTGCACCTGTTTGATCGACGGGGATTCGCAGCGCGCGCAGCACCGGCAACATTTCCTTCCACGTGGCGGGACATTGGCCCACGCGAGTCTTGTACTCGGTCATGAGCTTGCGCAGTATGTCGCGGTGGTCCAGCGACTCCAACTGCATCAGCCGGCGCTGGGCCATATCTTTAACTTTTTCGTCGGCCGATTGTTCGAGCATACGATTGTAGATCTCGCGCGCAGTGTCTCGACTGCCGCCCTCCGCCGCCATTTTTGCCACCATCGCGCCCATCCACTGTGGTGCGCCGGGAACCTGCGAGCCGCGGCGATACATCTCGCTGGCTGCCTGGTAGTCCTTCTGCTGCCAATGGATGTAGCCAAGGTGGTGATAGAGACGCCACTCGGAAGGATTTAAATCGATGCCTTTACGAATGATGCGAACGGCCGCGTTCACGTCGACTGCAGGCAAAACTACCGCGGCGTATTCGTAAGGATCGTAGAACTCCGGATCGAGCGTGGTTGCGTTGTCGAGCAGTGGCGCGAGCAGTTTGAGATTCAACTGGGAAAGACTGTCGATCGGAACATCCTCAGGCGTGTTCAAGATCTTTCGGCCGACATATTGAAGCGAGCGCATCCAGTACCAGTCGGCAACCAGGCCATTGAAGCCCAGGCTGACTCGTCTGGTGGTATTCGGATTCAGATAGAGACTCTCGTCGATCGCATTCGGATCGGGCGGTGGGCGGCGCGCGTCGATCGATCGTGCCAGCAGGACTGTAACAGCCATGCCGGCTACAAGAACGAATGACAAATACAGTGTTTGTCGATTCATTTGAAATTGCGACGACTGAAGACGAGTGTGGCGGCAGCGAGAATAACGGCGATGTAGACGACGGCGTAGAGCCCGGTACTGAGAATAAAACCCGGCGCGGGCGCACGTCCGTGAGCAGCCGGAGTTATGAAACTGTAATTGGAGAGATTCGGGAGCAGGTAATAGAGTCCACCGAACAAAAGACGCGCACCGGTGCTTCCGAGCGAAGTGGCCAAACTCTTCAGGTCAGCACTGAAGTGGCCGATGATGAAAATGCAGAACGTCAACAACGCCGACAGCGCGGGCGAGGAAAACGAAGAGAACAGCAGCGCCAGGGCCGTGATCAGCATCAGCTCCATGTAGATCATCAACACCGCCGGCCACAGCGTCAGGATCAGCGGATCCCAACCCTTCGCAACGTAGGCAAGCGCGAGCGAGACGCCCAGGCCCATCACTACTACGTTCACCAGCAGCGTGAGACAAAGACCGAGATACTTGCCCAGCAGAAATTCACCGCGTCCGACGGGCTTTGAAAAGATCGCATAGATCGTGCGGCGCTCGATCTCTTTGTAGACCAGGCCCACACCGACGAAGATCGCGATAAAGACCCCGAAGAGCAACATCGCGCTCAATCCGAGGTCTACGATAATCTTTCGTTCCTGACCGCCTGAAAGCTCGCCGATGAAGATCGCGGCGACAGTTAGCAGCAGTACGAACAGCACCAGGTTATAAAGGACACGATCGCGAACTGCTTCGCGAAACGTGTTACGAGCGATAGCGCTTATGCGCCACAAACTTCCCTGGCTGTTGATGGTCTGAGTATTTGATTGTGCGATCGCTGCGATGGTGTCCGCTCGGCTCTGCATTCAGTCGTAGGATCCTCCGCAAATTTAACGCTCAAAACAGTTGTTGTCGAGATTTAGTTTTCGAGACCGGAGCTCTTGAGCTCGGCGGTGGTTTAAAGCGGCGGCCAGATGGTTGAGTCGAGAGTGTCCGCGCGGGACGCGGCGGCCGTGTCAGTGACTTTGCCTCGCAAGATGCCATCATCCGCTATCGCAAAGCTTCGGTTACCGGTGCGAGTCACAGCGCCCGTGTTTGCCGGAGTGGCCGTGGCGAAGAACGTCGGCGGTGGACCACCGGCGAGATTAGCCGCGGGACAAGCAATCGTATAGCCGCTCTTTGTTCCTGAGGCGAGTACTCCGTCGATCATCCGCTCAGTACCGAGGCTCGCCAGTTCGCCATAATTTCCGGCGCCTGCGGTGTTCAGATAGGTTACCTGCGCACTGTGTACCGATCGCATGGCAGAGAGTGCTGAACCTTCATTTGCTGCTCGCTTGGAGGCCAGCAGGCTCGGAATCGCAATCGACGCAATGATACCGATTATTGCAACGACGATGAGTAGTTCGATTAGGGAAAAGCCTTGTTGTTGTTTGGGACTCATGGTCGGAATCCTTGTTGTTAATGAAAACGGGGTGGGACAGCCCACCCCGCACATGAGAGGTTGAGGTGGGATTAGTTACCCAACGCTGGCCACGTAGCAGACGTGGTAGCTTCCGTGTGATCGGCTGCGGCAGTGTCGGTGACCTTGCCGCGGAGGATGCCGTCTTCGGCGATCGTGAAGCTGCGGTTGCCGGTGCGGGTCACAGCAGCGGTGTTAGCCGGGATGGCGGTCGCGAAGAATGTTGCCGGCGGGCCAGCGTCCAAATTAGCCGCTCCGCAAGCAAAGGTGTAACCGCTCTTGGAACCAGCGCCGAGCACTGAGTCAACGAGGTTCTGGCCGAGCAGGTTGGCCAAAGTGCCGAACTGACCGTTGCCGGCGGTTGCCTGGTAAACAGCCTCAGAACTGTGGATTGTTCTCATTGACGACTGAGCGGAACCTTCGTTAGCGGCACGCTTGGAAGCGAGCAGGTTGGGGATGGCGATCGCGGCGATAATACCGATAATCGCGACGACGATAAGAAGTTCGATTAGCGAAAAGCCTTCTTGGCGTTTGGTAGTCATTCGAGTTTGGTGCTCCTTAAGAAAATAGGGGGTTTCCATTTGTTTGCTCGCGCCACCGGCTTTCCGTTCCCTGTTGAGCCGCGCGTTGCGCGAAGTGTCACTGCCTGCTTTAACAACCTGTGTGCCATTGGCGCTTTTCGCTGGAACACCAAAAAAGAGATCGTTTTTGATCGAAATTTTGCTCGGGAAGTGGTTGGACCATGAGGGCCGCCGGGGCGCTGACAAATTCCGGCACAGCGGGAATGACGGTTTCCGGCAGGGCGTCAGTTACTGTACGAGAGCAGGAATGATTTTGGGATTAATTCTCACCGACTCCGGCAGCGAACTCACCGGTGTCTTCATCGCGGCGGCGAGTGGGCGGATCGCTCGAGCGGCGACGCGGGTGCGACTCTGGACCACGCCGCTCGTCGCGCATCTGCGCGGTCAATCCGCGAACGCCGTGTTTGTCGAGTAAATGCCTCAACGATCGGACTGACAAACGCAACAGCTCCGCGGCGTTAGTTTGATTACCCGACGTGCGCCGAAGCGCCTCGAGTACGTAAGTCTTCTCCAGTTGATCCAGGTGGGCCGTGAGGTTGATTCCTTCTTCCGGAAACTCCATCGCTTCCGCGACTCGATAAGGATTATAGCTGGTGATCTTTTCCGGCAGCCGTTCGGGCTCGATCGAGTTGGTCCGTTCGAGTGCGACTGCGCGTTCGATCGTGTGCTCCAACTCGCGTACGTTGCCGGGCCAGGAGTATCGCTCGAGCAGGCGCATCGCGCTTTCGGTGATCCCCAGCGTGCGTCCCGTGGAGGCACAGAATTTCTGCACGAAGTGCGTCGCGAGATCCGAGATGTCTTCCGCGCGTTCGCGCAGCGGAGGAAGCTCGATGGGGATTACGGAGATGCGGTAGTAAAGGTCCTCGCGGAACGTCCCCGAACTCACCATGCTGGCGAGGTCGCGATTGGTCGCGGCAATCACGCGCGTGTCTACCGTGCTTTCTTCAGTCGCGCCGACAGGCCGCACCTTTCGCTCCTGCAACACACGCAGCAGTTTGACCTGCATCGCCGGCGACATTTCGCCAATCTCATCGAGAAAGATCGTGCCGCTGTTGGCTGCTTCAAAGAGGCCCTTACGGTTCGTGTTCGCGCCCGTGAACGAGCCTTTGACGTACCCGAACAGCTCCGATTCCAGCAGCGTCTCGGTGAAAGCGCCGCAGTTCACAGATACGAATGGCTTCTCGGCGCGCGGACTCAGATCGTGAATGGCACGAGCGACCAGTTCTTTACCAGTGCCTGACTCGCCGGTGACGAGCACTGTCGACTGCACCTGCGCGACGGTTTCGACCATCTGGTAAAGCGCGAGCATGCGCTGGCTGCGGCCGATGATGTTGCCGAGCTTGCCGCGCGTGCGTTGGCCCTGGATCAGCGCCTTGTTCTCTTCGAGTAACGCTTCCTTCTCTTTGACGAGCGTGATCTTGTCGAGCGCGCGAGCAACGGTCTCTTTCAACAGATCGTTGTCGAATGGTTTTTGAACGAAATCGTAAGCGCCGAGGAGAAACGCTTCGCGCGCGGTGTCGACGTTCGCAAACGCCGTCATCATGATCACTTCGACGTCGGGCAGTAACTCCTTGGCCGTACGCAGCAGATCGACGCCGTTCATGTCCGGCATGCGAATATCGGAAATGATGAGGTCCGGCGCCTGCTCGCGTATCTGCGCCAGGGCTTCACTGCCGTTCTCGGCCAGACGCACGGTGTGTCCTTCGCGTTGGAGTAGATGCGTCAGAAACTGTCGCATTCCGAGTTCATCGTCAACAATTAGAAGATTGGCCATGGTTTGATTTCCAATTACTTCAGTTGTCGCCATTCGACGTTGTCATCGGAAGTTCGACGGTAATCGTCGTCCCCTGTCCCTCACGACTGCGGACGTTGATTGTACCACCATGATCGCGAATGATTTGATAAACAATTGACAGACCAAGGCCGGTGCCGCCCGTCGTCGAGGAAAACGGTTCGAACAAGTGTTCGACCTGATCGGGCGTCATGCCGCGTCCGGTATCCGAAAAGGCAATGCGCAAACGGTTGTTCGAATTTGGTTCGAGCGTCGCGCGGAGCGTCCCACCCTGCGGCATGGCCTGTAACGCGTTGCGCGCGAGGTTCCAAAACACCTGCTTCAACTGTCCCTCGTCTGCGTTGGCGAAGATGCGCTCGCCGGGCACTTCCGCTTCAACGACCTGGTTCGCGCTGATCTCCGGACTGTGCCGCAGCAAAGCAAACGTCTGATGCAGCAACTCGCCCACGTCCACGCGTGCCGGCGCGAGCGAACGCGGACGCGCATAACTCAGAAAATCAGTGATGATGCGATTCAGACGATCCGACTCCCGCAGGATGATCTCCATCAGCTCCGCCTGCGACGAGTCACTCTCGACTTCCGAACGAAGCATCTGGATGGATCCACGCATCGCCGCGAGCGGATTGCGGATCTCGTGCGCGATCGACGCGGCCATTCGCCCGATCGCGGCGAGACGGTCCTGGCGTCGCGAGGTCTCCTCCAAAGATCGAACCTGCGTCAGGTCCTGAAACGTGATGACCATGCCGGTCGTCTCACCCGCCTCGGAACTCAGCGGCGAGATGCTGTAACCGAGACGCAGTCGCATGCCCTCGGAAGTGAGACAGCTCGTTTCAAAACGAGGGCTGGTCGCGCCTTTTTCCACCGAGCGCAACGCGTCGACGACATGGTCCTTTATGTCGCCAAAAAGAATCGACGCGTCCTGTCCTCGAATCGCGTCTTCGGTGTATCCGGTGATCTCGTGCGCCGCAGCATTGAACGTGTAGATGCGGCCTTCGAGGTCCGTTGTCACCACTCCGGAGCGAATCGATGCCACGATGCGTTCATGCAGCGCGCGCAAGCTGGCCAACGACTTTCTTGCGGCTTGCAGCCGAACATCGCTGCGCGACTGCCGTTCGGCGAGACGGCCGGACAGCAGTCCGACGACGAGGAACGCGATGTCAAACAGTCCGATCCATTGAATCGTTTGCGACACGGAACCGCCGATCAATCGCGACGAGACAGTCGGTCCGAGCACGCCGGTTAATGCGAGCGAACAAGCAGTGAAGGCGACCGCACAGGCCACCGATGTGACCACCGCGCCGCGTGGACCAAGAAACAAGCTCGCGACGGCGATGATGACGATGTAGAGCGCAATGTAAGGCGATTGAATGACGTCGGAGTTCCAAACCAGCCACGTGACGAGAGCCACGTCGACGACCAGCTGAAACGTCGCCTGCACTCGAGTGTTTTTGGAAAGACGAAAGAGGATTGCGTAAACAATCGTCAGACACGCGACGATTGTTAACAGCAAGAGGCTTTTGTGATTTGGCGGTTGCGGTTCTCCCGCGGGAATCCACAGCGAGGCGATTGCGGTCAGGAGTACGGCCGTCACGAGCCGGCCCACGATTACCCAAGCGAGCTTCGACCCGGCCGACCGACTCGACTCGCTGGTGTGTTGCCGCACCGTCATCGGGGGCACAGCGTATCACACTTCGATCTGTGTTTTACTCGTATCTTAAAGCCATCATCGGATCGATTCGCATGGCGCGCCGCGCCGGTAGATAACACGCGAGCAGCGACACCATGACGAGCAGGAGCGAGATCGTCGTGAACGTCGTCGCATCGACTGCCTCGACCCCAAACAAAAGTCCGGTCAACAGCCGCGTCAAGGCGAACGCCGCCAACAAACCCAAACCGACGCCGGCGATGGTCAACGTCAACCCTTGTTTCAAAACGAGTAGCAGCACCTGTCGCGGTTGCGCGCCGATGGCAAGTCGTAACCCGATCTCGCGCGTGCGTAACGCGACCGAGTAGTTCATCACGCCGAAGATACCGACGGCGGAAAGCAGTGTCGCAAGTGCCGCGAAGAGTCCCAGCAGCAGCGTGTTGAAACGTGAGCGACTCACTGCTTCCGCCATCACCTGGTCCATCGTGCGCACGTCTGAAACGGGTTGGTTCGGATCGATCGCGCGGATCTCGCGTTGCACCGCCGGCGCGATCGCCGCGGGCTCGCCGTCCGTGCGCAGCACGAGTGTCATGAACGGGTACGCGAGTTCAGGGTGCGGAAAGTAGACCGCCGGCGGCGCTTCGTCGATCAAACTGTCGTAGCGGACGTTGCCGACCACGCCTATGATCTCCGTGATCGTCGGCTGTTCAAACATCGCGACGTCCACTCGTTGACCGATCGGATCCTCGTTGGGGAAGTGTTTGCGAGCGAATGCTTCGTTGATCAGGACCACGCGCTTCGCTTCGCGCTGTTCGGAATCGGAGAAGTTGCGGCCGCGCAAGAGCGGAATGCCGAGCGTTTGAAAGTATCCCGCGTCGACGACGCGAACATCACAGCTTGGGCCTTGTCCGGGCGGCGGCTCGGGTCTGCCGATGATTTTGAAGCCCGTGTTCGAACCCAGCCCGCCGTACAACGGCAGGAAGTTGATCATGCCGGCCGAACGCACACCCGGCAAGTTGCGCAGCCGGTCCATCGCCTGATTGAAGAACTGGATCAACTGCGGGTCTTGCGGATACCTCGCGCTGGGTAAGCGCACGACCATCGACAGAACATTATCTGGATTGAAACCGCGATCGACCTGTTGCAGACGAATGAAGCTCCTGACCAACAGACCGGCGCTTGCCAGCAATACGACGGCCAGCGCGATCTCAGAAACAACCAGCACGCTCCGTATTCGACGGCTGCCGGTTGCCTGGCCCGAATCTGCTTTGCCGCCTTCCTTCAGCGACTCGTTGAGATTGAGACGCGAGATGTGCAGCGCGGGCGCGAGTCCGAAAATGATCCCGGTCAATACCGAGACTCCGAGCGTCCACAGCAGCACCGAAAGGTTCACGCCGACGCCCTGGAGACTCACGACGTCACGTGGACTGATCATTAGCAACGCTTTGATTCCCAACCATGCGAATCCGAGTCCCAGGGCGCTGCCGAGTAGCGCCAGCAGCAGACTCTCCGTCAGCAACTGCCTCACGATTCGCGAACGACGCGCTCCGAGTGCGGCGCGAAGCGCAATCTCTTTCTCGCGCGCCGTGGCGAGTGAAAGCAGAAGGTTCGCAACATTGGCGCACGCGATTAGCAATACGAACCCGACCGCGCCGAGCATCAACCACAGCGGCCGCCGCACGTTGCCGAAGAATTGTTCGCGCAACGGCAGGACTTCCGCGCTGAAGTTTTTGTTGAATTGAGGGACTTCGTCTGACAGTCGCGCTTCAATTGTTCTCAACTCCGCGCCTGCCTGCTCGGGCGTCACACCCGGCTTCAACTTCGCGACAGTCGAGAGGAATCGCCCACGCTCGTTCTCGGTGTTTCCAGTTGGCATCGGCAGCGTGATCCAAACCTCGGCGGGCCTGCCGGTGCCGGACCGTTGTTTGATGTGAAACTGAAAATTCGGCGGCATCACGCCGACGATCTCGAACTTCAAACCATTGAGCACGATCGGCTGCCCGATCGCGCTCGACTGCCCACCGAAACGTCGTTGCCAAAGGCCGTAACTGAGCACCGCGACGAGCGGGCTGCTGTCGTTGCCGTCTTCCGGCAACAGAGTGCGGCCGAGAATCGGATCGACTCCGAGAACCTTGAACATGTCCGGAATCGCCAACTGGCCGGAAACTTCTTCGGGTTCGAAGTTACCGGTGAGCGTCAGACGTTGATCGGAGAACGCGGCCATGTGTTCGTAACTCGTGCTCTGATCTCGCCAGGCGCGGAAATTTGCGCGCGACGTTGTGTTTTGGTGGCGACCTTCGGGCGAGACCTCCCACAACATGACGATGCGATCCGGATCTGAATAGGGAAGCGGTCGCAGCAAGAGTTCGTTGACGACGGAAAAGATTGCGCTGTTGGCGCCGATGCCGAGCGCGAGGGTAATCACGGCGACCAAAGTGAACGCTTTGTGTTTGAGCAGCATGCGCGCGCCGTAGCGAACGTCTTGCGCCAGCGTTTCAAAGACCCCGCCGCCTTTGACGTCGTAAGCTGCGTCGACCGCGCGATTGAGGTTGCCGAAGCTGCGGCGTGCCTGCTCGTGCGCTTCGCGTGGCGACATGCCGGCGCGGATGTTTGCTTCCGTCTGCAAGTCGAGATGTGTGCGCATCTCGCGGTCGATGTCGTCAATGACTGAGTCGCGTTGCCGCAGTGCCTTGAGGCGGTCGCGAAGAATGTTAAGCCACTTCATATTGCCTAAAACCTTCTGTGCCTTTTGTGATTACGTGGTGGCCTGTCGAACTTTGGTGATCGCGAGGACGAGACGGTCCCAACTCGCTTCCTGATTTTCGAGTTGCTTGCGTCCGCTCCGCGTCAGCTTGTAAAACTTCGCCTCGCGTCCCGTTTCGTGTATGTCCCACCGCGCCGACACCCACCCCTTCTGTTCAATCCGATAGAGCGCCGGATAAAGCGATCCCTGTTCGACGTTGAGCATCTCATCCGACAGCTGGCGGATGCGTTGGATGATCCCGTACCCATGCAATTCTCCCAACGACAGAGACTTGAGAATCAGCATGTCGAGCGTCCCCTGCAACAGATCGGCTTTATCTTTTGCCACTGTGATCTCCTTCAATCGAGCAACGTAGAAGTGTTGATACCTAGAAATGGTAGGCATCATAGATATGGTATGCCTAGATTGTCAAAGCGTCGTGCTGGGTTGTAAGTGGGATTCAGGTTGTGCGGCGTGTGAGGCTGGTGGCGACGGCGCAGAGCTCGGTGAGTTCGACCGGCTTCGGAACGTGCATGTCGTAACCCGCGCGCAGGGCCTGAAGACGATCTTCGACCCGCGTGTAAGCGGTCAGCGCGACCGCCGGCACGCGGCGTCCTGTTTCGCCCTGGAGCGTACGGATCTTCTTGATCAGATCGTAACCGTCAACGCCCGGCATGCCGATGTCGCTGATCAAAATATCGGGCACTTCATGATCGAGCGCCGCAAGCGCTTCGGCAGCGGAACCCGCGAGACTCACAGTCGCGCCGCAGTATTCGAGTCCCTGCTTCAACAAGTTGCGCGTGTCAGGCTCGTCGTCGACCACGAGGATCCTGAGACCATCAAGCCGATCTGTGGGATCGTGCACGGGCAGAAGTTCTCTCGCGCCCGGATGCACGCGACCGCCGGAAGAGTCAACCTGGTAAACGGGAATAATCGGCAATCGCACGGTAAACGTCGCGCCCTGGCCCACGCCGGCACTGCTGGCCCCCACCGTTCCGCCATGCAGTTCGACCAGGTGCCGCACGATCGCGAGACCGAGTCCCATCCCGCCGTGCTGACGACTCGTCTTCTGGTCAGCCTGCCGGAAGCGATCGAAAACATGCGGCAGAAAATCAGCCGCGATCCCTTGTCCGGTGTCGCTCACGACGATCTCCAGGTGTGAATTCACGCGCTCCGAACGAATCTGCACGTGTCCGCCGCGCGGCGTGAACTTGATCGCGTTTGACAGCAGGTTCCAAACGACTTGCTGTAGCCGCACCGGATCGCCGGGAATGGACACCGCGCCCGTGTCCATCACTTTTTGCATGCGGACACCCTTCGCCTCCGCCGCTGGTCTAACAGCTTCGACCGCCGCGTCAATGAACGAAGTCGGATCGGAGGGTCGCACGTCCATGCGCAACTTGCCGGTCACGATGCGCGACACGTCGAGCAGATCGTCGATCAGTTGCGCCTGCGCGCGCGCGTTGCGCTCGATCGTGTCGAGTGCTTTCGCCTGTTCTTCAGTCGACAGTTGGCCCAGCCGCAGCATTCGGGTCCAACCCAGAATCGCGCTCAACGGCGTGCGGAGTTCGTGCGAGATGGTGGCGAGAAACTCTTCCTTCAACCGGCTCGACTCCTCGGCCTTTTGGAACATTCGTTCTTTTTCAGCCGCGGCTTCCTCGGCCTCGGCGCGCGCGCGTTCGGCTGCTGCGTACGCGGCGTCGAGAGACTTGCGCGCCTGTCGCTGCTCGGTGATGTCGCGCGCGATCTTGGAGGCGCCGACGATCTGACCGTTCGGACCTTTGATCGGCGAAACAGTCAACGAGATGTCGATCAGCCGGCCGTCTTTCTTGCGGCGGACGGTCTCGTAGTGCTCGATGCGATTGCCGGCACGGAGGCGCGCAAGGATTGCGGGTTCTTCGTCGATGTGGTCGGGAGGAATCAGTATGGTTACCGACTTGCCGATTACCTCCTCGGCCGTGTAGCCGAAGATCCGCTGCGCACCGGCGTTCCAACTCGTGATGATGCCGTCGAGTGTTTTGCTGATGATTGCGTCGTCGGCGGATTCGATGAGCGCGGCAAGCCAGTACTGAGCCAGCTCAGCGCTTTTTAAATCCGTGAGTTGGTCAACCTGTAATGCGTCCGCTGGCGGCGCGTCGTCTGAAGCCTGACCGGCCATGTAGCTAATCTCTGCGTTGACTTCTCGGAGGAGAGTTACTTTGGGGGACGAACAGGGTAGCCAGAGTATAGCAGGAGCGCTGCGCACAGCGCATCATGAGGCGCATCATGAGGGTTAATCAGCAACCTCCGTCACGCGCATGCTGGCGCGAATCGTTAACGCTCGAGGGTTATTGCCGCGTTACTGTCCAGCAGTCTGGCGGGCGCATCGGGACCTGCGACGACGCGAACTAACGCTTCGTAAATTACGTCGTAGAGCGGACCGACTCGCGAACCGTTTGTGAGTCGAGCAAAGTCGTAGACCGTTCGCGCCGCAAGCGGAGCATCGAGCAGCAGCACCAGCTCATCGGCGACACGCTTGCGACCTGCCGGCCCTAAGTCTTCTGAACGGCTTAAGCCCAGCTCGCCCAGGAGTAACGCCGCGTGATACGCCACCGTAATGCTCGGCTCTCGGATAGCCGCTGTGAGGCGTTCAAGGCTGCCGGCATCGAAGACCTTGAACTTGGTCACCGCCGTGCGTGTTTCGTTGTACACCGAACTTACATCCTGACAAGCAGTGAAGAAGACGTCGGCCACCGAATCTGTAAGCTGCTGCAAGTTCCCCAGTGTGCGAATGGCAAACCGGCGAACGTCGAAACTCTGGTCCCTAGCCGCCCGAGCAAACAGGTCGACCACGTTCGCCAGGGGTCGCGTGTTGATGAAGGCGCGATACGTTAATCGCTCGCTCAATTCCGCCAGCACCGCAGTTAGAATACGTCGACCCGGCCAGGCATATCCCTCAGTGCCATCCTTTCCTTCGGCTTCGGCGACTAATTGTTTGTCCAGGCGGTCCATCATCAGGTCAATGAAAGTCGCGCGCTCTTCAGTTGGCTTGGCTTCGAGCCAACTCACGATCTGTTTAACTGCCCAGGGATGATGACTCGAGCTGAATCCCACGTCGTCAATCCACGTATCCGAGTCGGCGACGGCATCCATCATCGCGAGTAAGACCGCGAGATCTTCATGTAGCAGCTCGCGCAAGCGGGCGGGGCGATCGTCTTCGCCATGGTAAATCCAGGCCATCGCTCGGGCAGCGGTCCGGCGCACAGCAGCGTCTGAGTCTGACAACAAGTTTTCGACCTTGGCGATGGTCGCCGGCAGAAACGGCAGCTTGTCGATCCAATATTTGCGCATGTCCCATTCCTCGCGCGCATCGCTGATGAGTTTATTCCAGGCTGCGGACTCAATCAGGTGCTCCGTGCGCGCCTGAGGTAAATCCAGAGAGGCGGGCTCAGACAGTTTCGCCAACACCGCCGCTGCATCAGGGGCGTCAGCTACGTCCAGCAATTTGGAAAGTGACTCAACAGTCACTGCGATCGGGCCCTGATCGAAACTGAATTCATCAGAGTCCATGTGTTTTTGCAGCCAACGGAATAATGCTTCCCGAGAAATGTCGACCTCGCGAAAACCGCGGACCGTCGACAGCACGCGCCCAAGCGAAATCAACGCGATGATTCTTACGCGAGGATCGTCTGTTAGTAACACCCGTTGGAGAGCGATAGCTGCCGTCCAGGCGGACTGTCCGCTGGTCCATTGCAGTCCGTACGCAGCATCATTCCGAATCGCTTCATCAGGGTCGTTCAAGGCGGCGGTGAGCGCAGTTAAGAGCATCTCATTCGATCGCACAGATTGTTCCAATCTCAACATGTCGCGGACAGAGCTGGTTAACGCCCGACGAACATCGAGTGGATAAGTGGGACTGTTCAGCACTTTGCAAATGAGCGACAAGACATCCGTTGAAGCGTTGCTTACGTGGGTCAAGCCGACAAGCGCGAGACGACTCTCTGTTTCATTTTCACGGTTTACTTCCAGCCACCGCCTCACCCAGAAGGAGTGTTTGTGCTTCATGTTGGTAAGAGAGTTGAACAACAGGTTTGCCATGATCGCATCGTGACGTGTTTCAGCGTCCACGTAGCTGGCAAGTAGTACGGTCGGCGCATTCGTGCTTCCGTCGCTAGCGAGTTTGCCTCCAATGCCCGTCAACGAATTTCTTCCTTTAGTGCGAACCCGATCGTCCGAAGACTGGGCAGCTTCCATCAGGGCGGTAACCAATACGGAAGGGAGGTCCGCCCAGAGCAGTGATAGCGCCGCTGCTGCGCGTGTATCGAACTCATCGTGCTTCAACAACAATGCGAAATTGGCCGTGTTCAACTCTACCTCGGGCTGACTGTGCGCGAGTGTCGTACTTACCCATTCCCGTAACGGTTGATAGCCATCGGATTGGTGGGCTTGAAATAGCAAATGCTCACTCTGAGTCGCAAACAAAAATGAAATCAGATCGACTCGCAACTGAGCGGAGATGTTTGGTTCTCTAAGCTGAGCTCCAGCTTGCGCAACCAAATCAGACTGAATAGCGGCGATGTTCTCAGCGCTTGGCTCGCCGTGAGCGTGGGGACCTTCGATCTCAGCCAGGCGGTTCGCCGCCTTTTTGAAAAGCGGAATCAGGCTGTGACCGAAAGTAGCTTTTTCCAGGAGCGACCGAATGGCGTCATCCAACTCTGCGGATTTCAACAGGTTTATCGAAGACCGGCCGAGTTGGTTGCTTACAAAGGCGCCTGCGGTTTGACTGATCGACAACAAAGTAAGCGCATCCGCCCAATCGTTGCGCCACAACCCACTCAACATGCGCACCATTTGCGCGTCTCGCTGAAGACTCGACCATTCGTTCGAAACAACTTCCGGTGGTCTTCTTTCGAGGAGCGTCGATCGTGGCACTGCCAGTAGATCGTCGCGAGACGCCAGGGAAATTGCAGCCAGATGGCGCACATCGCCTTCGGAGCGCGTTAACCAGCTAACGGCGGGGATGAATGTATCCATGCCTCGCCAAACCATTCGGTGCAACAACTCGAGCGCGTACGGACGTAACGAGTCGTCGTGCAGGCCTTGATCGATTAGGACCAGGGCTCCAGCTTCACTCTCAAAACGTCCGATGGAACCAAGGTGTTGAAGCACCACATCTTTCAACGGGTGATCAGGTTGACGCAACACAGACCAGCACCAGGCAAGCAACTCCGCGGACAAACCCGTAGCAAACAGAATTTCCAAAGCCAGAGTGGCTTGTGCACTTGACGAGTCGAGCAGGTTCAACAGCAGCGTCTTTTGCGGTTTGCTCAGATTGAGCCTTTGATGGTGGGCTGGTGAGACCAAAGTCCGCAAGGCCATTATCAAACGTGAGGTATCGTCACTTTCCAAATCTCTGGCAACGATTTCAGCGGCTTCGCGGTTGACACTGGCAATGTCCGATTCAGGCTTTCCTTTTATCGGGAAAAAAGGCATTGGCACGGGCGGCGCAAGGCAGGCGACGGCTTCTTCGTATTGTTCGGCACTTGCGGGCGCCTGCAGGAGTTTTACGAGCGTTTGACCTATCTCCAATTGCACGCTTTGGGCAATCGTGCTGAGGCCGTCGTCGTCATTCACCGACTTGAAGGAGTCAAAGCGGGGAACGTGGAGGGCAAAAATCGCTGCGAGCGTGTGGCCGCTGGTTATACCGTTGAGCAAGTAGAAACCAGCTGATTGCAAAACTGAAATGTGGTCTGACGGTCCTAACTCGGTTGAGACTCGTCGAATCGTATCTGCGAACTCGCTCAACGCAGTCTCGACTGACATGATCGTTTCGCTTTCATCGATCGCGAACGACAAGCTTTGCAGTCCGATTCTATACGCCGCCTCCGCAGCATCTCCCTCGTAGTCTCTGGAATCAACACACGCTCTCAGGAGTTGCGCGGATGCTTTTTCGATGGGGCTGTCTGCATCTGAGTTCTTCCAAATCTCGTCCAGCATTTCGAGGGTTGAGTCCCAAAACTCCGCATTGCGCCGTTCTCGTGGCGTTTCAGTAAACAGCTGTACCACCGCGCGGCTCGATTCCAGTAGCCGATCGAGTCTTAAGACGTGAAGCTCTGCGCCGGCACTGTCAGATGCATCACTATTAATTTTCAAGCCCGGGAACAAGAAGGTGGACCAGCCATACTGCCAGAATGCACCCAACAAGCCGGCCAAGCCGGCATTGTCGCGAACTGCGTCCCAACCCGTCGGTCTGGGGCCGGAGTTGTCGTTGAGTTGGGCCCGCGCCTGAACTGTTCGCAACAGCGCTTCTGCCCGCGGAACTTCATTCAAGGAAGGATGGTTAGCCAATGCGTCAGCAACCACCGTCGTTCGAGCTTGAAGCCAGTCCACCACGTCCAGCGCGCAGTTGAGCGAAATGCCGCCTTTATACGATGTGAGCGTTTCGGCCAGGGCCATCTCGACGGCTGCATCGCCCGCATCGTTACACAAGGTCAGCAGTGCATCCCTGATCTGTTGTTGTAGCAGGTTGAATCGTCCGGCGCCGCGACGATCGCAGTAAAGAGCGAGTAACTTCCGCGCGATCTGGTAGCGCAGCACCGGCGCCACGTTAACGCTGTCGCCGATGCAGGCTGCTGCGAACAATAGATCTCGATGGAGGATCTCTTCGTAGGCGCTGTTAGCTTCGAGAATAGCGCGTAGCAGGTCCTGGGTGTCGTCGTAAAACTGTTTGCTCAACGACCCCACCGCCAGCAGGATCGGCTCACGCCAACGAGGTTGGTGCAAACGTTGAAGAATCTGGCCGCGAGCACGCGTAGCGCTGCTCACAAGTTGACGGGCCGTGAAATACTCTTCAAACGTGAGGTGCATGAAACCGTAAAGGCCTTCCCCACGCTCCACGAACAGACCACTATGTTCACGCACCGTCTCCAGGAAATCCTGCACCGCTTCACGCGTCTCCAACGAAGGCTGTTCAGGATCGTTTTCGCCGCGCTCGCGCGCGAGGATTCCGCCCAGGATGCGCTCTGTCTCACCCTTGCTCAAAAAACCACTGGCGCGGTTTTCGTGAATGTACAAAGCGAGTGGTCCAAGCAGACTGGTGGCCTTGACATCATCAATAACAGCTCCCTTGGGCGTGCCTCGCTCAAGATGCCAGTCGCGCAACAGCGTGACGCTCGCAGTCTCGTAGAGTTCAACCCGTCGCTGTGGCAAGTGAGCTTCGTTGCGATGAATGACCGCGAGGATTCTCAGTAGCAGCGGGTTCTCCGCCATGCGACGCACGCCCGGAGTCGTCTGCACGGCTTTCAGGATGCCATCAATCTCGCGCTGGGAGCGCTGGTCTACCTGGCGTCGATCCGGGGCTTCGGCGATTCGTCGCTCGACTGCGGGACACCACTTTTCCAGGAAGAGTTTTATGTCATCAAGACCCATGCGGCGAATTGTGAAGTGCTCAAACTCGCCAGGGACGCCCGCAAAGTGATACCCCGCGATACGGCTCGTTACTACAAAACGATTGCCGACATGAGCGTAGCGAGCCTCATCTAACAGTTCCCAGGCCATGCGAACGGCTCGCCCGCGACGTTCCCACTCTTGCCGTCTCTGCTTGATTCGCTTTTCCCATTCCTCCCTGACGTCCTGGGGCATATCCGTGGCCCATTGGATATTGAGCTCTTCGTCTTGATGGCTACTCCGCGCGTGAACTTCCAACCTTTCCTTGGCTCTTGCCGGAGTGTGAGACAAGAGATGGGCCAGCCAGTCGGGCAAACCCGTCTCACGGTAGACACTGGCAAATTGCCCGATCGCGGCAGCGATATTGCGACGGTCACTGGGATCTATGATCTCGTCAAGGCCGTCTAACAAGACCATACAACGTCCCTGGTCCAATAGTGTTTGCAGTACGGAGCCTAACTCATCGGCATGAGGCACCGACAAACCGGCAAAGTAACGCGGGAGGTAATCAACCAACGCGAGATCCGGGTCTTTTTGCCGCGCCTCCGCATAGTGCGAGATACGCAGCAGTATCGGTAAACGAACTGGTCCCAAGTCCGGCAGCGACCAGACTTTCTTCTGCTCCCAAAGCTCCTGACGTTCGAAGAGCCGTTCCGGTTCGGCTCGTACGGCGCGGGCGAGACACAGCGTCAGATAACGGACCAGCGTAGTCTTACCCGATCCGGGGTCGCCAAGGATCACTACCTGGCGGTGACGCTGGACGATAGTTGATAGTTCTTCGCGTGGTCCGGAAATCTCGAGTGCTTTTTGAATTACGCGCGAGTGATTGGCCCAGATTTGATATTGCTTTTCTCGTTCTTTCGGATCTTCCTCGCGCTCGAGGTTTTTCTTGATCTCGTCCAGCTCTTCCTGCATCACCCGGCGATCGACGTCGGGCCGATCGCGGTCCGCTTGTAAACCGACGTAGATGCTGTCGAGCGGCAGAACTACACGCACCTTGGTCTGCTTGATGCCACCGGGCTCCAGATCGGTGTTGTTACGGATGAGAGCGTCGAGATAACCTTCCAGCACCGTACGTTCACGTTCAAAACGCGATGTCAACGCAGTATCGACCGCTGGGGGTGCTGCGACACTCGTGTCAACGCTCTTCTTGTGCAGCTCCTTCGGCAGATCGTCGATAACGAACTTCCCGCCGCGGTACGTGTCGGTATCCTCAATCCACTCGTTTTGTTTGTCGCTCCACCGACGCAGGTAAACGCTGGCTTGCGCGGCTTCTAAATCGAGACTCACCCAGTTGTAGGCGTTTGTGTAGCGCGGATTGTTTGCGGTGCGTCGTTCGTAACTGGCGCCGGCCGGAATCAGGATCGCTTCTCCGGCGGTGCCTTGAATCACCTGCACCTGCGTGTCGTGAACGTGACCGCACAGAATGAAGTGGCAAGCGCGGTACAGTCGACTCTCCGTGCGATTCCGGTCGAACATGTTTAGCCAGTCAAATGGATGGTGCATTACGGCGATTCGCAGCTTGTCCTCGGCAATCTGCTGGAGCGAGTTGTGGATCTGCTGCTCGCCAATCAACGTAAACCCGTAATCATTAATCACACCATTCGTGTCTTTGTTGCGTCCGGTCATCCAGGCCGAGTTGAGACCCACAATGCCGATCTTTGTACCGCGCACATCGAAACGAAGGACCGATGCGTAATCCGGAGCAGTGCGGCCAGTGTAAGTAGAAACAAATTTCCGATACGCCTCGAACGGTTCCAGCGTCTTTGGCAGCCTTCGCTCCGCCAACCACTTTTGGATCAGGGCCTCTGAATCGATCGCCTTTTGCAGCTCCGGCGCCAGGTCGGGAATGTATTCACGATCGAGATCGTGGTTGCCCGGCACGATGATCAAACGGTCTCGGCCGACCCGAACGGCATCGAGCACAGGATCGAGCAATTCTTTCCGCGCCGCTTCGTATTCAGCCGCAGCGCCGGAGAAAGCGAGGTCACCGCTGAAAACAACAAAGTCGACATTTGTGAGTTCGGGAGCGATCTGCTTACGGTCGCGTAGGTCTTTGATCAAAGCGTCGCGAACGATGGTGCGACCGAAGTCGGAGCCCTTCTGATGCCAGTCAGAGAGGTGAAGCCAGGTAATGTGCTGCACGGATTTCTCCTTGGAGGTTTGCGTGCTGAAACGCCGCGGTTGGTGCTGCGGTTGTTCGGTTGTGAAGTACAGCCGTTCGATCCGAGCCAGGTGAAGCATCGGACGTGTGAACGCGCGCGGGATATATCGCTCAGAAACTCATCGGATGTCAAGCTGATTACACAGCTTGTTCATCCATTGCCGCGAGATTTCTGGTCGTTCAACTGCCGCTCAAATAATCAGCGACGGCGCGAGAAATCGGTTGACCGGTTTGCGATTCGTAGTAGCTGAACGCGGGACTCGGGTTTACTTCGAAACAGTAGACGTCGTGCTCCGGTGTGATCTTTAGATCGATGCCCGCGAAGGCCAGACCGAGACCTGCGGACAGTTTCACGCACATTTCGGCCAGATCGTCAGATAAGTCAACAGGGCGAAGTTCAGCATGATCGCCACTCTGGCGGTGCGCATAGCGATAGTCTGTCGCTTCAGTCTTGATCGCCGTCGCGAACACTTTCTCGCCGACGGTGTGAACACGCACATTCGTTCCTTCGACAAACGCCTGAAACTGCGTCGGACACCAGCGGATGTTCTCGATGCGCGTCATGTCGTCGTCAGTCAACGTCTGCACGATAGAACGGACGCCGCTGATCGATTTGTAAATGACTCTTCCGTGACGCGCGCGAAAAGAACGCACCAACTCCGGATCGTTCGTGATCAGCGTTTCGGGAACCTCGAAACCGTAACGCTTGATGAGCTGCGCCTGGTACGGCTTCGAAAAGTTTGAACCCATCGGCGCCACGCGATTGACGACGCGCGCGGGACTGATCTCCGCCCAACGCGTCAACGTGTCGAACAAGTTGCTGCAATACTTGAGCTGCGGCGAATTAGCAGGTTCGTCCTGCAACTCCGGCAAGTGACGATGGTCCATCAACCGCGTGAAGACGCCCGTGAACTCGTCGACGGAATAACTGTCGCCGTTTAGTTGCAGCCTGCCGGCGGGCTTTCCGCCTTTGATCTCGAGCGACATTTTCATGCTCGAAAACTTGCGCTGGTTCAAGACGACATAGCGCGCGCCGTTGTCATCGAGTGCTTCACGCACGAGCGCGATCGGCGTTTCAGTAGGGATGCCACAGAGAAGAATCATGAGTTCCTCCTCGGCCGGTTCACGTAGAGCTGTCGGGCAAGTTCGTTGAGCAGCGGTTCACCGCCGAGACGGAGATCGGGCATTGGTGTTGCGCCCGCGAAAGTCCACAGACCGTGGGGCGGGCCGAGCGTCAATTCGATTCCGAGCAACGGAGTTTGGCAGAGTCGTGCTAGTTCTTTACACGCGTTGCTGATCTGAGGCGGGAGGTTTGGACCAAAGACGTGGTCGCCGAGCGTGATCGCCATCGCCGTCGGCGTGCCTTCCGGAACGATGCGCCGAAGCTGCAAGGTCTCGTCGATCTCGTCATAACTCGATTGAGTGTACGACGGTGTCGGTAGTCCTGCCTGTGCCGCCAGCCACACCCACTCGGAAACGTGACGCCACGCGCCCGACAATCCTTGCGACTGCACGCGGTTGAAGATCGGCGACGGCAGCGTGTTCAGCCAACTCATGAAGAGCGCCGTGTATTCCTGTTGTGCGTACTCGAAGTCCGGCGCGCCCGCGAGATGCTGCAACGGAACGTGCGTCAACCGGTTTACGACACCGCTGACGTAGCGATTGTTGATAACGCGTCCATCGGCGAGAGTGACGTTGAAGTTGGCGCCATCGACGCCGACGGTGTGTTCCCATTTCGCGGTGGTCGTCAGCATCTCGGCCGTGACCAGCTCAAACGGATGCAATCCGCGCGCGCGCAAACCCTGGCAGGCCCAAAGAGCTGACGCATCCTGGGATGAACAGATCATTAGCCACATAGTTGCTCTCGTGTTCTGCGAGGACAGACGCCGCACGCGCCCATCCTCGCACGTCGTTCCCGAATCGTTCCGAGATCCGGGTTTACTTACGATTTCTTACTTGGGTTTCTTCTTGTCGTCTGCTTTGGCTTCACCGCCACCGGCGCCACCGCCACTGACGTCGGGCTCACCTTTGAGCGCGCCAGTCGTCAGATCCGGGCGCAGGTCGACGCCGATGAAGTGCGTGAGCTTCTCCACTGCGTCTTCAAGTTCCGCAAGACGATCCTCGGCGCTGCCGGAGCGCTTGAACAACTGTTGTTTGGTGGGATCCTCGGGACCTTCGACTAGACCCTTGTCAGGAAACTCTTTCTCTGGTTTGAACTTCTCGAGCTCCTTGTGGTACTTGTCGGGAAATTCCTTTTCAGGCTTGATCTTCTCGATCTCCTTGAATTTCTCGAACTCTTTTTCGGGTTTGATCTTTTCGATCTCCTTCTGAATTTTGTCGGGAAACTCTTTCTCCGGTTTGATCTTCTCGATCTCTTTCTGCTTCAGCTCTTCGGGCTTGGGAGCAGGGGCCGCGGCCGCTCCCTCTTCCGGCTTCTCTGCGCGAAACATGATTCCGGGATCGATCCCGCCGCCTTCGACGATCTCTTTGCCGCCCTTTTCGAAGATCTTTTTCTCGAGCTCCTTGAACTCCTTGATCCGTTCCTTGATCTCGATCTTCTCCTTGATGAATTCCTTGAACTCCTTGTGCTCCTTGATCTCACGCTTCTCAGGCTTCTCTTTGATCTCGACCTTTTCGTGCTTCTCGATCTTGAGTTCCTTTTCGGGTTTGATCTTCTCGATGTTTTCCTTCTCGAGTTTCTTCTCTACGTTCTTACTCATGAAAACAGCTCCTTGTGGGTGTGAGTAGTTTGTTGTCAGGTTCATTAGCTGGGGCAAGGAATGTGCCAGCTTGAAAAGGAGCTACGCGCCGGGGTTTCGGAGGAAGGGAAGAGCAGAACTGTAGACTGCCGGACACACTTCACTATCCGATCGGTTTGCGTCTTGCCCAAACAGAAAAACACCCGGGACGCGAATCCCGGGTGTTTTCCTAATCTACTACCGTCTTGAGTTTCTTAGTGATTGTTCGAGAGTTTGCCGATCAATGTGAACAACGGCAGGTACATCGCAATGACGATCGAACCGATCGTGACGCCGAGGAAACCGATCAGCAGCGGCTCGATCAACGTCAGCAGGTTGGCGATTGCGGAGTCGACTTCCGCTTCGTAGAAGTCCGCGATCTTCCCGAGCATAGCGTCGAGCGCACCGGTCTGTTCGCCGATGCCGATCATCTGCGCGACCATGTGCGGGAAGACTTCGGTCGCCTTCAACGGTTCGACAAAGCTTTCACCGCGCTCGACACCGTTACGAACTTTCGTAATCGCCTCCTCGATGATCACGTTGCCCGAAGTCTTGGCAGTGATGTCCAGCGATTGCAGAATCGGAACACCTGACGAGAGCAGCGTCGAAAGCGTGCGTGAGAAGCGAGAGACGGCGATCTTGCGAAAGATATCGCCGAGAAGCGGGATCTTGAGCAGGACACGGTCGATGTTTTTACGACCGCCGGGCGTCTTGTAGTAAAACTTCACGGTAACAGCAGTGCCGATGACTGACGCGAGGATCACCAGCCCGCCCC
>DATANW010000173.1:0-1670 GCA_036266055.1 Pyrinomonadaceae bacterium
CGCCAGCACTTCGCTCAAAAACTCCGCCGGATCGAAATCGTCTTCCGGCAAGTCCTCCCAGAAGAACTCTCGCCGTCCGACGATGTTGCCTTCGCGCATCGTGAACAACTGCAACGCGAGTCGCTGCCCTTCACGGTAGTAACCAAAGATGTCGACGTCGCTTTCCGAAGTCGTGGCCATCTTCTGCTGCTCGGAAAGCCGGACCACTGTCTTGCGCAGGTCGCGATACTTCGCGGCAAGCTCGTAACGCAGGTCGTCAGACGCTTCGAGCATCCGCGTTTCGAGTATGTCGGCGAGCTCTTTGTTGCGACCTTCGAGCAGCAGTCTTACATCGCGCACCGCTTCCTGATATTGTTCGGGCGTGCAGAGACCTTTGACGCATGGTCCGAGACAGCGTTTGATGTGATACTCGAGACACGGGCGTGGCGCTTTACCGTCAATCTCGATGTCGCACGTGCGCAGTTGAAACGTCCGGTTAATCAGGTCAATCGTGCGGCGCGCGAGACTCGCCGGTAGAAACGGACCGAAGTACAGCGCCCCGTCGCGTTGAATGCGGCGCGTGATCACCACTTTCGGAAACGGTTCGTTGATCGTGAGTTTCAGGTGCGGGTACGACTTGTCGTCCTGGAGTTTGATGTTGTACCGCGGCTTGTGCTGTTTGACGAGACTCGCTTCCAGGATCAGCGCTTCGACTTCGTTATCGGTAAGGATGAACTCAAAATCCGCGATCTGACCAACCAGGGCATCGGTCTTGCGATCGAACGGCCGGGCGCGGAAGTAGGAACGCACACGGCTGCGGAGATTCTTGGCCTTGCCGACGTAGATCACCTTCCCCGCGGCGTCTTTATGCAGGTAAACGCCCGGCAACGGTGGAGTTTCTTTGAGTTTTTCCTCTAACGACACTGTGTTTCAGATGCCATTTTAGCTTAGATGGATTTTCCACTTAAACTCGCCACCGAAAAGCCGTTCGACGCAGTTGGTTTTGGGCTGAATGCGGTCGACCATCTGATCGTGGTTCCCGAGTATCCTGCCTTTGACACAAAAATGCGGCTCCTCGCGCACAAGCAATCCGCGGGTGGGCAGACGGCGACGGCGATGGTTTCGTTGCAACGTCTCGGTTTCAAGACCGCGTACGCGGGTCGCTTTGGCTCTGATCCCGAAGGACGCTTCGGCCTGCAAACATTGAAGGACGACGGCGTCAATGTCGAGTTCGCGGAGGTCGTCGAAGGAGCGAGGAATCAGATCGCATTCATCACGATCGACGTCCGCAACGGTGAACGCACGATTGTCTGGGACCGCGACGACCGGCTCGCTTATCGACCTGATGAAGCGCCCATTGAGTTTGGATCTATTGGCCGCGTATTGCATCTCGACGCTCACGATCCGCCGGCGTGTTTGCGTCTCGCACGTGCGGCTCGCGAAGCCGGAACGATCGTTTCCGCCGACATCGACAACGTTTACGACGGGCTGCCAGAGTTGCTGCCCTTCATCGACATTCTGATCGGCTCGAAAGAGTTTCCGCGTCGCGTCACCGGGATCGCAGACGAGCGTGCGGCGTTGGTCGAGCTGAAAGCGCGATACGGTTGCGCGATCACGGGCATGACGATGGGAACGGCAGGCGCGATCGTTTATTGCGGCGGTGAGTTCATCGAGTCGTCCGGACTTGAAGC
>DATANW010000174.1:0-2568 GCA_036266055.1 Pyrinomonadaceae bacterium
AAGGCCGGGGTCGAGATCATTTTCTCGGTGGGCGCGGGCGGGGTTTGTGACTTCACCAGCATCGGCAACCTGCTGAACGGACAAACCGGTACCGCAGGCAACGTCGTGTTCGACAACTTCAAAGCTCTCAGAGACGCGATGGTTGCGGCCGGCGGCGATATCGACGCGATCGATTTCGACAACGAAGACAATCTCGACGCGAGTGTGATGATTAATTTCGCCAACACGCTCGTCGGCGCCGGCTACACCCACGTCACGTTCTGTCCGTATACCGGCGAGCAAATCTGGTACGACACGATGCAGCAACTGGTTAAGTCGTACGGGCCCACTTTTGTCAACGCGATCCACTTGCAGTGCTATTCAGGCGGCAGCGGCAATCAAACTTCCGTCGGCGACTGGGTTGCCGGATTCAAGGGGGTGGGCGGTAAAGCGCTGATGATTCCGGGTCTCGCGACTAATCAGGCCGTATACGGGTGGTACGACTGCGGACCGACCTCGGGCGTGACGAAAGTTCCGAACGTAGCGATGTACGAGGGCGCGGCCTGGAGCAACTACCTTTACACACTAAATTGCCTGACTCTGCAGATGGCAGTATGGAAAGCCCCGACCTGTGCGACCTTTTTCTTCTATTGCCGCCAACCGATGGTATTGAAGAACGGTCGTTCTTTTAATACGGGCGATGCCGTTTACTTCATGGGTGTGCCGTGGTGGGGCTCGGCGCCGCAATGCGACGCTTATTATCTCAGTGGACCAGTGGAGAATCTCTACAATCAACCTCTCGGCGCTTGTCCATCGGATCTTCAGAATCAATACAAGGCGTGGGGCAGCAGTCTGATTGATGGCGGCTTCATCTGGCTTTACGACTCGATCGTCGCTTGTTTGCTCACAAGCTGTTGCAACGGTTCGTTGAAGCAACCGGTCGCGACGACGCTCGCATACCGTCAGGCGATCACCAACGGACTTAGCTGAAGCCGTTAACAAACTGTTCCCCAATTTCATTCAGAGAAAGAACGCGATCGAGGATTAAAATTGCAGATTAGTTGGCGGAGGTGGTGGCGGCCCTGAGAATGCTGCGAGCCTTACCATCCTGCTGGTTTGTTCCTGTCGCTTATCGATGGCGTCGACAACGAGGTAAGCAAAGACCGCCGCCACGATGTACAGCACGCTGGAGACCATAGAAATGGCCGTTGCGTTACTCACCGGAACACTCTCGTCGAACGAAGCTCGCATGGCGATGTTGCCGGCGAACGATGCGAGGAGCCAGAACAGCCACCAAATGGGAAACGTTGCGGGAGCACTCGGCTCCGACAGAAGTCCTTCGTCAGGCGGCCCACTCTTTTGCCACAACTCTCTTACCGCTCGATAAGGAATAATCAAATTGGCAAAAGGAATGAAAAAGCTGCCGACCGCCATTGTCGCTGTATAGTTAGTGGAACGCGATGGGTTGAGCACGCGCAGATTGCCATACGCTCGGTACAGCCACGCAGCGAAACAGACCACCGTCGTGAGATAGATAATCAGTTCGAGAACTCCGTCCAGGAGAGTTATGAACATCAGAGCCGCGCCGTACGGATTATCGCCAACCTCTTGATCGTCGGTCAGCGGAGGGAATGCGAATGAAAGGCCTTCGATGACTAACGACAGACCAGCGACCACGGCAGCGACGATCAGCATGATCTTCACAATCCGCGCGCGAACGTGCGCCGATTTGAACGGTGGTAACGGCGGCGGAGGATAAGGCGAGGGATTCATTTGTCTACCTTTTCAAGCTGGATTCGGATCCTCAACATGCCGATGTTACGCAGGAACATACAGGCACAGTCAAGAGGAAGGAGGAAAAATCCGCGTGCAAGCGGACTACGTCGTGGAGCAAATGAATGAGGGCGATTGGGACCAGGTTCGCTCAATTATCGTCGGAGTAAGTTGATCGGATCTACTTGTCGCATTCTCGTACACGAGACGTTTGCTTGCTGTTCTGTTCTGTCGGAATAACCAGCAGATCACACCGTCAGATCGAATTGCACGCGTTTTGTATGTCACTGGTTGCTTCCCCTTGCGCAACCAATGAAGAAGATTGTGGAAATCGCCCTCGGGATCGTGACCAGCGTCGGCGGGTTCCTCGAGATCGGATCGATCACGACCGCCGCGCAAGCCGGTGCCGACTTCTCACTCCAACTCATCTGGGCCATCGTTCTCGGCGGTCTCTGCATAATTTTCCTTGTCGAACAAGCAGGCCGGTTCGCGGCCGTTAGCGGACGGACGATTCCCGACGCGATTCGCGAGCGCTTTGGCTTCAACTATTTCACCATGCTTTATCTGACGTTGGTGATCGTGAGTCTGCTGGTCCTCGCGGCGGAGATTGGCGGAGTTTGCATCGCACTCGAACTCGCCACCGGTATCGGTCTTCAATGGTGGGCGTTGCCGGCCACGTTCGTAATCTGGTTAGTGATTTGGAAGGGCACGTTTGGGGCGATCGAAAAGGGCGTGTCGATGCTTGGGCTCGTGACCATTTGCTTCGTGGTCGGGGCCTTTCTGATTCATCCGCCGTGGAATCAGGTGCTGCACGGT
>DATANW010000175.1:0-41612 GCA_036266055.1 Pyrinomonadaceae bacterium
CCCACCGGCGCCGAAAGCCGGGCCGATGTATTCGACGTAGATTTCGTTATTGCCCTCGTCGACAAACTTGTTCATGAAGAACTTCCCCACGCGGGTGAACTTAACGCTGTCCTTGCCGGGCTCGAATTCCTTCTTGTTGATGATCGGCATGTAAATCTCGCGCCGGTGGTCTCCCGCTTCGTGAGTCGGCTTCTTAAAGTTGACCGACGGTGATTCGGTGGCTGCCAGGTACTCGCTGTTCCAGATGCCGGAATAGACCCACGCTGTCGGCGGGCCGCCGCCGCCCTTGCCTTTGGGGGGCGGTGGTGGACCAGCACCGGCGTAAACATTCAGGTCCGGTGGGAACCACTCATAGACGGATTTGGTAATTCCGTTGATCGTGACATTCTCGCCGCCAAAGTTGGAGCACGTCGCGCCCGCCGGACAATCGTTGACTTTGTAAATGTCGAAACGGGTATTGAGGCCCTTGGCGACTGGGCCAGTCATGCGGCCGGGTTCGGTTTCGGTAACGAACACGGCATCGTCGTTCGAGGTGATGCAGTTCGTAGTACCACCCGCGATCGCTGACTTGAGATCTTTAGCGCCCGCGCCCGCATCAAGCGCCTGATAGTTTCCGGGAGACGTGTCTTGCCATGCGCCTGGTCCAGCGACCATTTTGTATTTGCAGCCGGCACAGAACTCCGTGGCTGGATCGCAACCGGTACAGTTCTTCCCGTCTTCATCGCACACCTTTGGGGCAGGGGGTGGGTTGCAATCAGAAGGCGTCAGGTTACCGTCGTGGTTGGAGTCGAGCCAACCAAGGCCGCCGCCGAACGTGCCTTCGACGACTGCGATCGGCACGAAGTTACAGAAGACGTTCGCGTTGACTGACAGTCCGGACGTCGCCGTCGTGGTCATGGTCCTGGTGAGGCCGAGGATCGGAATCGAGAAGAAAACGTTAACCGGAACCGACGGCGTCTGGACCCTGACGAACCGAATACTTGTCATGGTCTTCGCGTCGGCTTCCTTGTAGTAAGTACCATCAAGGTTGACGGCGAATTCCACGAGGTCTCGCTGCTCCGCCTTGGGCATCACCGTTTCAAACTGTTCGTTGTTGAAGTTGTATTTGTTCTTGTTGAGAGTAGCTACGGCGCGATCGACGGCGGTGGTGATTTTTACGTCGTCAGGCAGCAGCAAAGCCGAAGCCCCCGCCAAAGCGGCAGCGTCGGCGGCGTTCTGCAACTCAGTCTTCACCGAATACAGGTGACTGAGATCGACGCCGAGACCGACAGCCAGGAATAAGAACAAGACTGAAAGAACCGTGTAGGTGAGCACGCTGCCGCGCTCGCCTCGTCGGGGTTCTGGTTTCGTCAAGCCTGCTGTTTCTTCCATGACCTTCCTCCTTGAACCATCACACCTTTTTTAGTTGGCCTAAGCCGTTCGGGGTGACAGCCGCCTGCCACCCCTCTCGCAACTCCGGACGCGACTGCGCACGAGTAACCTGGTTTCAGTTACTCATTGTGGAGTAGTGCCCTTGTTGGCAGTCGCCGGAACGGCCGCGGTTGGCGGGGATGCGGGTTTCTTTTCTCCGTTTTCAGTAGCTCCGCTGGGGGTTGTCGCGGCAGGAGCTTTAGGCTGCGGCGCCGGCGCGGCATTCTCTTCAGCCGTCGCACCGGGCGTAGTCGAGAAGCCGGAGACGCCGCTGACGCCGCCGTTCTTGGGTTCGACGCCCAGCGGTGATCCATTCTTCAGGTTGTCGATATTCTTCAGTCGAGGCAGATCGTCGCGGTTGACGGGTTTGACTAGATCCGCGGTGACGATGAACATCAACTCGGTTTCCTGTTTCTGGAATGACTTCGACGTGAACAGATTGCCGAGGATCGGAATATTGCCGATACCGGGAATCTTCGAGATCGATTGAGTTTCGTTGTTGTCGAGTAGTCCGGCTAACGCGAAGCTCTGACCATCGCGCAATTCGACGCCGGTCTTGGCGCGACGAGTGCGCAGCGCCGGGACGACGAAGCCGTTGAATCTCACGCCGTTGGCGAAGTCGATCGTCGAGACTTCCGGTTCGAGCTCGAGACGAATGTGATCTTCGTCAATGATCGTCGGTTTGAAGCTCAAACGGACGCCGTATTCCTTGAACTGAATACTGACGGCGCCATTACTGGCACCGCTCTGAACCACCGGAATCGGAAACTCACCGCCGGCGAGGAAGCTGGCCGTTTGGCCATTCATCGCGATCAGGTTTGGCTCGGCCAGAGCACGTAGCGCGCCGTTAGTTTGCATCGCTCTGATGAAGGCGCCAGCGCCGAGACTCTGATTGAAAAGGAAGACGTTCACCGCGGAACCAACGAAATTCGATATCAGGTCCGTTGGCTTGTCTGAACTGCCCAAAGTAGCTGGACCACCACCTTGAATGAATCCCTGCGTCTGACCGGTTGCAAGCCATGAGGTGCCGAGATCCTTCAGCTTGTTGCGACTCACTTCGGCTACCCGAATCGAGAGCTGCACCTGCGACATGGTGGTCACTGGCGATTGAAGCATGTTGACGGTCTTGAAACCGGCCGCCTGCACCACTGAATCAGCTTGTTGGGCCGACTGCGGATCCGCGACCGTGCCCGAGAGCACCACCGAACCGTTCGCCTGGCTCAGGCGGATGTCGTCACGCGGGAAGAGGGCGCGGATCTGGGAGTCGATCAGCGAGAGGTTCGCGCGAACGAATACATCGAAGACGATGAATTTCTGGTCCGACTTTTCCCAGGCGATGAAGTTCACCTGTCCATAAGATTTGCCGTTCACGAGCACTTGATTGGGCGATACCATCACCGCTTCCGCGACTTCCGGATTGGAGATGGAGAACCGGCCGATCGAGCGGTCGAAGTTAATGACTCGCGACTGGCCCACGAGCACGTTGATCGGAATCCCTTCTTTGTTCGTGGCGGCGAAGGAGGCGTCGTAAGTCGACTCCTGGGCGTTCGCGGCATAAGCCAAACCCAGGGCCAACGTGAAGAGTGCCGCCAGCAGAATTTGAATGACAGAATCCTTGATGTAGTGATGCTTAACCATGAGTTGTATCTCCTTAACAACCGGATGCGGAGTTGATATCTGGCGGACGTTCATCGAGCCGGCGCCTCCTTACGGAAAATCGACGTTCTCTTTTTTGGCCCCTTTAATCACCTCGATACTCAATCGTGGTGGCGGTGCGGGAGCCGTCGTCTTCGCAGCTGCCGGGGCTGTTGACGCTTGAACGCGTGGCTTAACGCGGTGCGGCGCGGTCTTTGGTTTTTCACCATCTTTTGGTCCGAGACCTGGTTCGGGAATCGGCAGGGCGTTCTCGCCGGCGAGCAACGTGGTTTTGTTAGCGCCGGTGGTTCTTTCGTCGCCCTGGTCAACCGAATTACGCATGACGAGTTGCAGCCGTCCTTCGCTCGAGGCGAGCGCGAGTTTCTCGGCCTGCTGCGGCGTCACTTGAAGGGTGACCGCCTTCACGCGTTCGGTTTCTTTTTCGTTCTTTGGTTTGTCGATGTTCTGACCGCTTGCCAGGACCTTGATGTTCTGGAGAACGATCTTCGACACCTTTTCTCGTTGGCGTTCATTGTCGGGAGGAATGATCGTGACGACGATGTCCACCAGCGTTCCCGGCTGAATGAAACCGGAGACGCCGACGACGTCGTCGACCTTCACTGTCATCGCGCGGTAACCATCCGGAATGACTGACGAGAGTCCAGCCGCGACACCAACCGGCGCCAGCCGGTTTTCAGTGACGGGTTCGCGCACGGAGATCCGCATGTTGGCGACGCGACCGACCAGCTTGTCATCGATCACCGCGAACGTTCCCTCAGGCGTGACTGTTTTCGGGAATTGAACCACTGAAAGCTGCTCGGGTACGATGCGAGTGCCCACGGGAATCTCAACTTTCGCGACGACGACGTTGTTGAGGTTCTTGGTATAAGCCTGGGCGCTCGCTAGGTAGCGGCTCACCGATACCGCGGCAATTAGTCCGAACGCCACCGCAGCAAGCAGCGCAATAATCAGTCGTTTGTTCCGCATGATGATTTATCTCCCATTCAAAACTGGACCGCTTCGGTGAGCGGTTGATTACGTGCGCGGCAGCGCGCAAGAGTTACCTTCGAAAGAACGCGACAGCGACCACGCTGCCAATCATGATCGCGACGCCGTAAGGAATCGTGTGCTGTCGATCGGCGGGTAACGAGAAGCGCGGCATCTCCCAACCGGGCAGGATGCCGACGAACATTCGCAAGACGCCGTGCATGGTGCTGAACACAGTGCGCGATCGGATCATCGAGTAAACGGCGAGTAAGCCGCCCAGCAGCACGACGACGACAAAGGTCATCGGCACGAGCGGCAGACCCACAACTGCGCCGATGGCTGCAAAGAGCTTCACGTCTCCTGCTCCCATCGCGCCAAACACGTGCATCAGAAACATCGGAATAAAAGCGACTCCGAAACCTCCGAGGCTTGATAAGGCACCGCGCCAGCCACCGTAGCTGATGTTAATGGTGAGGCCTGCTATCAAAGCTGCAAGCACCACGACGTTGGGGATACGGCGGTAGCGCAAGTCGTGGTAAATGACGACCACAGCTAAGGGAATGAGCAACAGTAGTTTCATAAAAACCGGCGACACAGGCATTTTCCCGTTTCAACTCCCGCACGAAGTTATTAGTTTGCAAACCTTAGGGCGCCGGGGGTGGAGCATCGATCTCGCCGGCAACAGAAATCATCTTGGCGTTGATTGCATCGCCAAGAACCTGATAGACGATGACCGCGATTGCCACCACGATCGCCACTGCGACGGCGTATTCCGCCAGTTCCGCACCGCGTTCGTCGCTTAAAAAACCATTGATGCTTTTCACTTCTCGATTCCCCCTGACCGCATCCTGAAGAGTGATTCGAAACCTCAACTCTCATTTACGGAGCTGCGGGTGCATTCCACGTGGCATTGCTGATGTCTGCTGCGGTGCCGGTGTTGCTATCATTGATGGCATCGCCGAGAATCTGGTAAACGACTAGAGCGATGGCCACGAGGAGAGCCACAGCCACGGCGTATTCCGCTAATTCCGCCCCTTGCTCGTCCCCTATGAACTTTTTCAGGCCTTCAATTGTTTTCACGGTTTCCTCCATGGGCAGAGAAAAGGACTGAGGGGACCACCGTTGCGCGGTCCCCTCTTTCACAGAGTGAGAGTTATGGAGCCGCCGGCGCTGTGTAGGTCGCGTTGGTAATGTCCGAGGCGGTAGCCGTGTTGGAATTGAAAATCGCGTCACCAAGCACCTGGTACACGACGACGGCGATTGCGACGAGCAGGGCGACGGCAACTGCATATTCAGCCAACTCGGCGCCGGTCTCGTCTTTTAAAAAGCTCTTCAACATAATCTTTGCTCCTCTTCTTAATTAATTTATGGGTTAGGGCCTGCGCTGAATCTGCAACTTCAGATTGCTTTGAGACCCCCTTGAAATCACTGAAGTGCAGGCGTCATCCTCAGGACTCCTGAGCGGACGCTCCCTGCCGATTACGGCAACACTTCAGTTCTGGTGCGGGGAGCAGATGAGCAACGACTGTGCCGCTGGGGTTGCAGCTGAGTTGGACCATCACAACGGCGTGGCAACTCCGCAAGCTTCGCTCGTGAAATCCGCAGCGACAGCGAAACTTCAGGTGGTCCATGACGAATGCAGACCAACATTGTTGAACTCAAGAGAGGTGCTCGCCAGTGAGCACTTGCGATAAAACATCACAGCAATTCACCGCGTGAAATTCGTAAACCATCGCTGTCGCAGGGTTTTTGGGCCCTCACTCAACTTCGTTGCTGGCATGTTCGTTGCTTAGATCGCACGCACGTTGACTATCAGAACTGTGCCTGGTCATTGGCCGAATCCGGTTTAGGGAAGCTTGAAAGGACATGCCGTGAAGAAATTCTTTTTGTTCTTAGCCGCCGCGATCGTCGCCGTCGGCGCGCCTGTGATTTCCCTGGCGCACCCCTTGGACGTTACTCCACTGAACAACAAAGACATCTTGCAAATGGTCGAACGAAAGGTGAGCGCCGAGGCGATCGTTCAGACGATTAGATCCTCGCCCTGCACGTTCGATACTTTTCCGTCCGTGATGATGGAACTGAAGCGGCGCGGTGTGCCTGAAGAAGTTTTGGAGGCGATGCTCGACGCGCCCTATGGTCCGGCGGAGGAGAAGCAGGGCACCGAGGATCTTGCTGACGACCCTATCTACCACTACACGGAAAGCATCAAGCAGTATCTCGTTACACCGGTGACTACCGGACGGCGTTCTACGCCGACGATGAACCGCCGCTCGGCCCGTAGTACTCGCATACGTCGCTAGCGAAAAGTAGTTTGAGGAGATCCGCATGAAGCGTTGTCCCAAGTGTTATCAGATTTACGGCAACACCGAGACTTTCTGTGAAGCCGATGGTCAGCGACTTCTGCCCGATCCGGGACTCACGGTCGAAACCACGGAACTCGTTCCTGATGGTCCACCCGCAAAGAACCTGAGCGCGCTTGGCACCGGACTCATCGGCTTAATCACAGGTGTCGCTCTGTGTGGCAGTGCGTATCTCGCTTATTCGTTTTTCAATTCCGCACCCAAAGAGGAGGAGCCGCCTCCAATGGCGGTGCAGGTGCAAGAGCCGTCGAAAACGCGACCCGCGCCAGTGCGAGCGCCGGAAGCGGAAGCGTCGCCGGCTGAATCTCCAACCGAAGAAGAACAAGCTGAAGCCTCGCCCGAACCCTCACAATCAACCCCGGCCGAACCGGTTTCCGCGAGGCTTAACCAGGGACCAGTCAGCACCGGAGCTCAAACATCCGGCGGAGCAACTGACGGTGCAAAGGTGAAGACCATCATTGAAATGCAGGATGGATCGAGCGTCGAGGTCGACGCTGCGTGGAAAGACAATCAAGGCGTGTGGTATCGGCAGGGAACTTTGGTTACGTTCGTGGAAGGTCAGCGCGTAAAAGCAATCACCGCCCGCGCGGAACCCAAGACCTCCCCAGCCGGAAATCAGTAAACGTTTTAGATTTACGGGAGTGCCAACATGAAAGGGAGAGCTTTAACAGGAATCTTGCTTGCTTTGGGTGTCGGACTCGGGATGGTTTTACTAATGGGTGAGCATACAGTCTCAAGAATCATGGAGTCCTGCGGTCAGATGATCTCAGACACGCTGGGCTTTTAGTTTCTCACGAGGTTCACCTCGGCAAGTAAATCTGAAACTGGCCTATGTTATCCGTGCGATAGTACCGCTCGTGTATCGCATTAACGACCGCCTCACTGAACCGGTATTTATCCTGCAGGCTGTTGCGGATCACAATTGCGTTAAACTCGCCGCGCCGAATCCGTGAGACAAACGGCGTTTCATCCCACTTACCATCGATAGCCAGGGCGGTAATAATCGCGGGTTCCGCCGGCACCTCTTTTCCCGCCTGCATCAGCACCACCATATCTTCCGAATAAATGGGATCGGGCAATTGCTTTAAAAACCTTACGACTTCCGGTGAGTGGTCAAACGGCGGATCCGCGTAAGTTATTGCCGTTCGACGGAGCTGGTACCAATTGCCGAACGTGTAGATGAGAAACATAACGACGACCAGCAACTGAAGCGGCAGGTATCGATAGCGGTGCTTGAACGAGTCCCGTCGCAACAGCCAACCCAGAAAAAGTCCCGACAGAATGCACGCTGCAATATCCATCTCGAGATAATAATTGTCATAAGCGCCGACCTTGCTGATCGTGGCGGCTGCAATCGTTGCGGCAAACAGGAAGTAGAGCCAGAAGATAACAACACACCTGTCAAAATCAGACCGCGTCAGAATGAGACGGACAATTTGAAGGAAACCAGTTGCGAGAGACCGTCGTCGATAGATTACAGCGATCGGAAAAACAGTCGAGAAGAAGAGTGGCGCGCCTATCAGCATCGCGTGGCCGCGCAGCTTGTCGAATAGTCCAGCGAGAAGGTACGGGTTCTGGTTGTACGTGATGATGTGACGTAGAAACAGGCCGTTGGTCGCGGTATGAAGCATTAAAAGGATGGCCAGTCCCGACGAAACTGACAACGCGAGGAGTTGCAGCGCGTAACGCGGCTTCTCGATAAAAGCGAGTATGAAGCACGCCATAGGGGCCGCGAGTGACGTTTGCTTCGTGTAGACACTGGCGACGAAAAACACAAACGCAAAATAGCCAAGTGCTCTTCGTCGCCTCGAAGCCACAAACAAGGCCACGCCGGTTACGGAAAGAAAAATGGCCAGCGCGTCTACGCGCATCAGGCACGCCCACCACCAGATCGGTGTGCAGAAGACGAGTGTGCCTGCTGTAAGCGAGCCAATGAAACGCGCGAACTTGTCTCGAGCGGGCGGCAAAAGGCTGGCGACCAAGCACGCACCCACAAGGCAAGTTCCCAGCAGTGACAGAATCGACGTGAGTCTGCCGGCGACGAGCAAGTTACGGGTAAAGACATTGATAAACCTGGCGGTCAGGTGAAACAGCGGTGTGTAGTGAAAGACGTTGTGGGGATAGACCTCGATCGGGTGAAAAGCCTTCGTCCAATTCGTTACGTTGGCGGCCTGCCACATGACGATGCCTTCGCCGTAGTCGATCTCTCCGGGTGTATTTAATGCGATCGCAGCCTGAAGAATTGCGCCCGCAAGTCCCACGAGCAGGAAGAGTGCGAGCGTGAGGTGGAAAGCGCGAAGCAGCTTCGGCATCGCTTACAGATCCTCCCGCAGAGGACGAGCGCGGACGAGCATCTGTTTGCCAAGCGGCTTCAGCGGCGACGACAAGTACATTCGAATCAAGAACGGTGAAACCTTCAGTCTCGATTTCAACGTGAGCGGCAAAAAGCGCGGCTTGCACGTAAGGACCTCGTACGAGTTTGCCTCGAGAAAGTCGCAGATGCTGACGTGGGAATAAACGGTCGTATGAGTGTAATCGTCGAAGTAGTCACGGTATGCGTAGTAAAAGTTGGGTTGCAACAGCGTGATTGTGCCGCCGCGTTTTAGTTTGCGCCGCAGTTGTTCGAGTACGGAAGCGAAGGTGTCCTGCGAAACGTGTTCGAACAGGTTGCTCGCAAACACGAAGTCAATCGAGTTGTCGTCGAGAAACGAGAGGTCGTCGACGGACCCGACATGCGATTCCACACCCGTGTCCAAAAATTTTGCGAATTCCGGCCACTGGTCCTGCGCGATACGACGCGCCGCCCTGACGTTGTTAATGAAGTGACCATAACCGGCGCCGAGTTCGAGCACCGAATGATCTCGCGAGATCTGGGACTGAAAATAGTATCGGACCAGCGTGCGCCATAAGATCTCTCGCCGCGGATCGCCGGTGAATCGTGTCTCGAAGTATCGATCGCTCACCGTGCGTCTCCCCGCCAGCCGAAGAAAATTCCTCTCATCATCCGAAAACCGACCGCCATCGCTCTTCGTGTGTTCACGTTGCCGCCTTTGCTGACGCCTACGCGCGGATGAAACGTGACGGGGCACTCGACGACGATCGTGCCGAGGCGCAGCGCCGTGTCGAGAAAATAGGCGTTGAACTCCAGGTTGATCGTTGGATTGAGGTAGGGAAGCAGACGTTCCAGCGCGTCGCGGCGCATCACTTTGTACGTCGTGCCGACGTCGGTGAAAGTTCCGTGGCCCAGGTGTTTTATCTCCAGCAACTTGCCGACAAAGAAGTTGCCATAATACATGAACGTGTTGAGCTGAGTATCGTAAGCGCGCAGCTGTTCGACGATCCGCGTCCCGTTCACGATCTGCGCGTGCGGCAGGTACGTTAAGAACTTATCGATGTCGCGGGCGCGAAAAGTTCGATCGCCTTCGCAAAGCACGATGATGTTTGCGTCGGCACAGTTCAACGCCTCCTGAAAGCAACGATAGACGCACTGGCCATAGCCCGGCATCGGTTCGTTATAAACGATCGCGCCGGCTGCTGCGGCGTTTTCCATCGTGCGATCTTTGCTGTTGTTGCTGACTACGATCACACGCTTTACCGCTGGGTGTCGGCGAAAGTCTTCAACAGCAACGCCGATGCCGTCCTCGTCGTTGTAGGCCGTGAGCACGACGGTTACCTGCGAGTCGAGCGTCTCTCCTGATTCATCTCCTTCAACCCAGCGCCGGCTCTTCCGTTTCCGGCTGAGCATGAAGATCAGGTCGATGCCGCAAAGGAGCAAACCCAGAGTGGTAGGAATTCCGCTGTACCAGATAACGTCCTGGTTCCATTGAGTGTAGGTGGGGCCAAGCTGAAGCAACAATCGCAGGATCGACATCAGATTGCCGAGCAGGTACAACGCGAAACCGAGAATGACTAGCACAACGCCCCACAGCAGGAAAGGCGCGGTCATGGCCCGTTGCAACGGGGGTAGGCGGCGTTTAGCGGCGGGCGATTGAGGCATACGTTAGTGGTCCGTCTTCACGCCGGGGATCGATCGTAAATCTGGTTTCAACTGTTGGGCCATCGGCAGTTCGCAGGATCATGTGAGTGGCTTCTGTTGGTTCACATTCAGAGTTTTCGTTGTGCGACAGCTTGCTGATTACCGGATCGGTGCACAATGTGCGCCCGCTATAAAACTTCACTGTCATTTCCAGATATTCGGGGTAAGCGATGATTGCACCGCTGTCGTCGCTTGCGAGTTTCGCTAATCGTGCGGCCGACTCGATCTCCGGGTTCACCGTCCTGATCAAACGCAGCACGCCCAGTTCCGCAAAGCCCCAGAGCAGGATCAGAGCGATGGCGGCGATTCCCAATCGCAAGCGGCTCTTGTTTTCAGTGAGCCTGGCCATGAACCCGCCCGTGACAATCGCAAACGCGGAAATCGCAGGCAGGATATACCATTGAAACTTTGTTTGGACGACCGTGTAGCCCACAAAGACCATTAGACCAAGCACGATCACGACAAACGAACGCGGGCGTCGCGCGAAGATCAGTGCGAAGGGAAAAATGAACGCCCATGGTGAAACGAAGTTCTTGAGGACGGAGAAGTAGAAGCCGTAGCCTCGGTTGAACTCGTTTGTGTTGCTCTTTGCGCGGTTGATTACGTGCCGCGATAAGTAACTGTTCGAGAATGTCTCGCCGTGTTGCCAGTACATCAACAAGTGCCATGGCAGGGCGACGACGGCTGCCACTGCGATTCCCAGCCATAGCCAACGGCTGCGAATTATCGAGACGAAGCGGCGGTCGATCAGACTGGCGACGAGCAGGACGGCCGGTGTGATCAATCCCGCGGCGCCTTTCACCATCACGCCCATCGCACAGCTCGCGCCGGCGAGTAGCCAAAAGCGTTCATCTTCTTCGGTGCGGAGGTAAGCATAGACCGCCAGCAGGATGCAGAGAGTGAGCATCGTGTCGGTGGTGCCGAACCGCGCGTAGTAAACAAACAGTTGCGTTGAGATGAGGATGAGCACCGCCAGCACGCCCGCGCTGTCGTTGTAAATTCGTCGAGAAATCAGGAACGCGAGCAGTAACACGCCGAGTCCCGACAGGGCTGAAGCAAACCGTGCCCAAAACTCGCGGACGCCGAAGATCTTGAACAGTAAGGCCGTGGCCCAGAAATACACGGGCGGTTTTTCAAACCACTGGTGTCCGTTCCAATGCGGCGTCAGCCACTCGCCGCGCTGAACCATCTCTTTCGAGACTTCCGCGTAGATTGCTTCGTCGAAGAAAAGTGCGTGCGTGGCTAAACGTCCGAAAAGGATAGTGACTGCGAGGACAATCAGGAGCGCCGCCGTGAGTCGCTTCGGGGTCAGTAGGGGGGTCATCTGCGCCGCTATCATAAACAAAATTCGTGTTTTTACATCCGCCCCAGCTAGTTTTTACGCTTAGAACGTTGGTAGGCATTTCACCGCAAGTGCTCGCTGGCGAGCAGTGGCGCGGTGGTTAAGTGCTGAATTTTAGGGGTTGTCAGTGGCATAAGCCTTGCCGCAGGTGTAGGTCTTTCTACATCGCGGGAGGAGTTTGGAGTGGCAGCAGTTTTGACCTTGAGTATGCCGCGGGCTGGTTGGCTGCGCGGGCCTGCTTTCGATCTCACGTTCGTTGCCGGCATCAGTCTGCTAGCCGCACTCGCCGGCGGCTTAGTCGTCGCGAATCCAAAACTGTTTCCGGCGGTATTTCTCCTGAACGCCTGGCTGCTCGGCTATCACCACGTAATCTCCACCTTCACGCGCCTGGCGTTCGACCGCGACAGTTTCAACGAACATCGCTTCCTCATCACGTGGCTGCCGCTGATCGTGCTGACCGTCGTCTTCGCCGCCTGCGCGTTGTTCGGTGGGTGGATCCTGACGACGATCTACCTGTATTGGCAGTGGTGGCACTACACACGCCAGTCGTACGGCATCTCGCGAATCTATCAGCGCAAGGCTGGTCTGAATAACGATCTGCTCGGCAAACTGATCATCTACGCGCTCCCGGTCTGGGGAATTCTGCATCGATCATTTCAGTCGCCGCAGCAGTTTCTGTACACAGACGTGAAGGTGTTGCCGGTGCCGGTCTGGTTAGTTTCCGCGGCGGGTTTCGTGGCAGCCGTCGCAATCGCCTGGTGGCTCGCGCAGACCTTGAAGTCACTCGTTCAGGGCACACTGCCGATCGCGCACACACTGTACATTGCCTCGCACCTGACAATCTTCGGCCTCGGCTACATCGTGATCGAAGACATCAACCACGGTTGGTTGGTCCTGACCGTTTGGCACAATTGCCAATACATCCTCACGGTGTGGATGTTCAATAACAACCGGTTCAAGAACACGGTCGATTCGAAGCACCGGTTCCTGTCGTTTATCAGCCAGCGCCGTCACGTCTTCTCGTACTTCACCGTGTGCCTGGTCCTCTCGACTGTGTTGTATTGGACTCTTCAGCAGTCAGTGAACTGGATCGTGCTCGCGACGGCGACGTCACTGCCGCTGTTCGCCATCGTCTTCCAGGCGATCAACTTCCATCATTACCTCGTCGACGCTGTGATCTGGAAAGTGCGACGCAAACCAGTCCGCCAAAACTTCGGCATCACGGGCTAAGGCGCCCGATAGACTTCGAAACTCCCAATCGTCTCAACAAGAGAATGGTTTGCGCGGACGTAACCGATGATTGTCTCCGAAATCGGTGTGTTATTTCGATCGCGAGGCGCGATCACGACGACTCGCGGCGGACTCGTCCGGAGCAGATTCATTACTTGCTGTTCTTCGCGCCCGGGTCGGATTCCTACCGCGGTGTTCCAGAACCGGAAGGGGTTTCGTCGTTCGGCGAGAAAGTACAGCTCCGGATTGTAAGGTAGTACGAAAATAGTTTCGTTCGGTTGGGAGTTCAACTGAATCGCGCCGATGAGTGCGGTGTAAATTTTTAGACTCTCCGGCTCAACCCAAAGGCCTGCGCGCTTGATCGACGTGGCAGGCACGAGCGCCACTCGCTCTCCGCGAATGATTCCGGCGAGCGATCTCGTAACCGGCTGTGCGGCCTGGTAGTAGATGGCTATGGACGAGAACACGAGCGCGACAGTTGCAAAGATCAGGACTGCTCGTTTTTTGCCGTTAAGAAAAAGCCAGAACAGCGCGCCAGTTGTCATTGGCAACATGTAGAAGAAGTAGATCGGAATCTGCTGGAACAGAGCGACGAGCGCGTAAAACACCGCGAGAACCGGCAGTGGACCAACATCCGCCGAAGATCGCGATTTGGCGAACCGCTTTACTACAAGCGCTCCAGTAACAACTGTCGATAGCGGCAACACAAGCCAAAAGAAACCGTTGATCGCCTCGTGGAAGCTCCTGAATTGCACCAGAGTCCTGGCGGCGTAGCGTTGTTGCGCGAGGAAATTAGCCAACTTCAAATAGGGAAGCTGTTGGATGTCGAGCGCCCGCAGAACTGTGTCGTCGAAGAAGGTATTTAGTGACCTGTGCGCGATGTGATAGACGACGATCGGCAGAGCGGAAACGACAAACCCGATAGCCAGTTTCGCAACAATCTCCACCGATGTCTTATTCGATGTTTTCGCGGGCCTGAGCACTGATTCACCAAGAAGGAAAACCGGCCATATCCCGATCAAAATCCATCCGGAACCATTCGACGCTCTCAACAGGTAACCAACCGTCCCGACCAGCATCAACGCGATCAGACCCCGCGCCATCCAAGTGCGTTGACCGGAAGACTCTTCTTTTCTTTCCGTGAGCAGATAGAGAAGTACGCCCATCGCCGCGAACACGCCGGTGATCTGCCGGAAGAAGAAAATCAGCCCGATCAGAAATCCAACTAACTGAATCGTCCATTTCCAGGCGCGCATTCGCGTCAAAACGAAGGCGATACCCGTCATAAACAACAGGCAATACCAGCTTGGTTGCGGGTTCAGAAACTGAATAACGCCGAACGCTGTCGCACACACCGCAGCCGCCACGGCAATCATCAGGTTGCGCGGAGCGAAGATCAGAAGCATCAACAGTGACTGTAGAAACCCGGCTGCGATCAGCGGGTAACGCATGCTGACCAACCTTGTTCCAAACGCAGCAAAGGACGCCATGTGAATGAAGTGCGTGTAACCGGTATGAATCTCCTCGACGTCTTTGTTTAGCACCTCGCCATTCAACATTCGCTCGGCGGTGTGCGCGTACACGCCCTCGTCCGGAGGCCACCAAAAGCGATCATGAAAGTGAATGAGAACGACAGCGTTGAAGAGGCTGACAACGAGGAGGGCCAACCAGAAGTTGCGAGTTGATTGTTGCTCAGTTTGCGCGGGGTGATCGAGGTTCAATCAGGCTTTGGGCTCGCACACAAGAATGAACTGGTAACCGAAAAGAGTCTTTCTCAATCGCGTCATTCCCCAGTTGAGCACGTGCAGGAAACTGAGTGCACGACCCTTGCTGGTGGCGGGAAGGATCAAAGGCAAGGGAATCGGTGTCACGCTGGTGCTTATCACCTGGAGTCCTGATTCAGCCGCGATCTTCTTCGAGCTCTCGAGCGTGAAGAACCGTAGGTGTGTTTCGTCGAGAATGCCGACGCGGCTGTAGTTGAAGCGACCAAAAAGCAGGTTCAAACGGACCCAGATGTTGGCGATGTTCGGCAGCGACATCAGGATCTTGCCGTGCGGATTGAGATGTTTTCCGATCTTCTGCAGGAACGCTTTGGGATCGCGCAGGTGCTCGACGACGTCTCCCAAAACGATCGCATCGTAGGAGCCGAGCTGCGCGAAGTCTAGAGATTCGACGTCGCCGACGATCATCTTTTGACAATGCGGCGCCGCAACCTTGGCCATCTCCGGATCCTGTTCGATGCCCGTAACTAAACAGTTGCGGCTCGTCATCTCGGCCGAGAGGTAACCGGTCGCCGTCCCGACTTCCAACACCTCGCGCGGTTTCTCTCGTTCGATCCACTGAATAATCTGCGAGTGACTGCTATACGGATCCGCACGCTTGTAGGTGTACTGCTCGCCGGTCGTGTCGTATTTGGATTCGTAAAGCAATTTGGCTTTGTGCAAACGATACTTCAGTGCGCTCTTAACGCAGTTGAAGGCGTACGCCATTCCATTCACGTAACAAATCTCGTCGCCATAATACGTCGGGATGGGCCGCTCGCATATGCGCAGACCAGCTTCGTGAAACTGGATCAAGATGTCAGTGTCGAAGTGCCACTCGTTCGAGTTCTGATGGAACGGAACTCTCTTTAAGGCGGCGCAACTGTAGAGACGGTAACCCGAGTGAAACTCCGAGAGTTTCATTCCTGTGATGTGGTTTTCGACCCAGGTGAGAATCCGGTTGCCGACGTATTTGTACATGGGCATTCCGCCCGCCAATGGATCCCCCCCGGCAGCCATACGCGAGCCAAACACCATGTCGGCTTCCTCGCGTTCGAGTGGTTCGAGAAGTTGAGGTAGGACTTCGGGAGCATACTGTCCGTCGGCATGAAGCATGACGACGATGTCGAGGCCGCGCTCGATCGCGTATTCGTAACCTTTTTTCTGATTGCCGCCGTAACGAAGGTTTTTGGCGTTGCGATGAATGGTCAGCTTGTCGACGGTCTTGACGTGTTTGTAACCGACTGCCGCGTAATACGTGTTGTCAGTCGAACAATCGTCAAACAGGAAGACTTCGTCGACCTTGTTCCAAACGTCGTCGGGAATGCGATCGAGCGTCCAGTCGAGCTTGTTGACGGCGTTGTAGGCAATCACAAAAATGCCTATACGCTTCTTCTTGTCGGGAAGGGACGTAGAGGTTATTTCGGCTGGGACGGGCATTGCAGATCCCAAATTGTAGTTGTCACCGTCCGCGGCGCTTCATTACGAAGTAAAGCACGCCGATGACGATGATTACTATCGCGACGATTGTCGGCCAGTTTTTCATGTCAATGCGCAGTCGTGGTCGTCTTGGCGCCACGAAACTGTAGACCGTGCTCCTCTTCCTCCTGGAAGAATTTCACCGCCTTGACGCCGTACTGGCGTAACCGGCGGTAGAGCTTGCTGCGATCGATTCCCAGCGCGGCGGCGGCTCGTACCTGGTTGCCGCCAAACTGCTGGAGCACCGTCAGTATATAACGTTTCTCGATCTCCGCGAGCGGAACTGTGTCGTTCATGTACGCCTGCAGCACCGAACGGAAATCGTGAAGGTCAGACGGCACGTGGTTCGCGATCTCAATGGGCAGATCCTCCACGTCAAGCTCGTCTTCCATCCCGATCGCCAGGGCGTACTCGATCGCATTCTCCAGCTCACGCACATTGCCCGGCCACGGGTACTCGCGCAGAGCCCGCATCGCTTCCGGCGTAAACCGGCGTAACTGCTGCTGTCCCATTCGCTCCGATTTCAAACGGAGGAAATGGTCGACGAGCAGGTTGACGTCGTCGCCGCGCGTGCAGAGTTCCGGCAACTGCAAGGGCAGAACACGCAAACGGTAATAGAGGTCGGGACGAAAACGTCCTTCAGCTACTGCCTGTGCCAGATCGCAGTTGCTTGCCGAGATAATGCGCACGTCGATCGCGATGTTTGCGCGCGCGCCGATGCGACGCACCGTGCGCTCCTGCAAGACGCGTAACAACTTCGCCTGTGCGGAAAGATTCAAGGCATCGACTTCGTCTAGAAACAACGTGCCGCCGGAAGCTTTTTCAAACAATCCGCTCCGGTTCTCGTGCGCGCCGGTGAATGTGCCGCGCTGATGACCGAAGAGTTCGGCTTCGATAAGTGTTTCCGGAATGGCGGAGCAGTTGATGTCGACGAAGGCGTTGTCGCACCTCGGACTCAGATCGTGAATTGCACGTGCGGCAAGTTCCTTTCCCGTTCCGGTAGCGCCAGTGATCAGGACTGACGCATCGGTGGGGGCGACGCGCTCGATAACGGAGAACAGTTTCTTCATCACCGGCGATTGGCCGATGAGAGTCGGAGTTCTCGGATTGGTGGTTCTGGGACTTTCTTCCACATCGCCGGCGATGACGCCGGATGGGGAGATATTACTTGTCTGGCTGGTGGACCAGCCATCGATAGCAGTGGGAGTTGCAAGGGGCATTCAGTGAATTGACTCCTGTACGGCGAAATCGTCAATTCCTTTGCTTGGAACGAGAGGTCCAGGCGCCGGATTTGACCTTTGGAGCACTCCTTTCGAAACTGGGATTACTAAACGCTTAAACGATTAATTGTTCCGAAGACTTGAGATCAGCCTGGACGACCAGGTGACGCTTGCTCACGGTCAAACACCGTTGGGGGCATGGGACGACCGTTGATTCGATGTTGTGTTGACTAAAAAGGAACTGACGAGACCGTTGCCGGTTTTGGGTAAAGCTCAGGAACTGCTAACTCGAAAGTCCCGGGCGCTAGTAAAAAGAACCAAGCAACCTACACACACGCTGGCATGGACGCCACTGAATCATCAGCCTTCCATGCGCACGCTGGCAGGTTATGAAGTACAGATACGGACGCGCTCCCCTCGCAACTCCGGGGCCATTGCATGCTTAATCAAAAATCCCACAAAACCTGCGAGTCCATGGAGTCCTTGACGGCGCTCGCGTCTAAGATGTGGACTCCGCTTTCTAGAATCGAGACGAAAACTCGCGTGTGTCGCGTGTGAGTGCGCACTCTACGCGCGTTGGATGTGTGGGTCTGTGCGCAGAAGAACACACGCTTCGACTTAACTAAGGCGTTTTGGACCACTGGAACGCACGCCGCATTCGGTCTTTTAAATCGGTGCAGAGAAAAATCAGGAGAAACGATGCTGGCTATAAGGCTCTACGTGTGTGCATTGACGGTCGGGTTCCTAGTCTTGGTAACGATAGACCGGGGAATCGGAGTGCTTGAAGGCGTCGTCATCACGTGCGCCATCGTCTATGTGATTCTCGACGTGCGTGAGGATCTCAAGGTCCATCAAGCCGATTTGCGACAGCTCGAGCAGTTAGAAAAGCATCTTGCAGTGCTTCTATCCGACTAGATCATGAACGTCATAGTCATCAATGTCGCGGTTAGTTTGCTGGCGGCAATCGTGCTGCACGAGTTGGGCCATTTCCTGGCGGCGCGGGTTTGTTCCGTTCCGGTGAAACAGGCGGGGCTTGGTTGGGGGCCGAAGGTCTTCGGAGTTCGTCTCAGTCAGGTCGACTGCCAACTGCGTCTGTTGCCGATCGGCGCGTACATTCAGATGGACATGTTGGCGTTGCAGAGCCGCCCGTTGGTTCAGCAATTGTTCGTGCTTGGGGCAGGCATTGGGGTGAACCTGACGCTGGGTCTGGTGGCGTGGGGATCGCTGTTCGGCGCGTTGAATCTCGCACTCGCCATCGGAAACCTGGTGCCGTTGTATCAGCTTGATGGTTGGAAGAGCGCGATGGTGATCTGCCGGCGCATGTTTGGCCGTCCCAGTCCGCTGGTTGAATGGATCCTTACGCTCGGCGGCGGAGTAATCGCGGTCGCCGTATTGATGCGGGCTTTTCTGAATTTTTAAATGACATTCTTCGGAAACATCGATAGTCGTCGACTCGCGCGCGCGTACGTCGCGTTGGCCTTTGCTCAGGACGTGGCGAAAGGCTACATCAAGGAGCGGTCGGAACACGCCTCACTTCATCCGCTGCTCTCGGCGCTCGATATGTCTGCGAAGTTGTTGGAAGAGATTTTGGAAGATGTACTGCCGGAAGTAGAGGAAGTCGAACCACAGATTACGCAGATCATGTGAGATCTGCGTAATCTGTTGTTTGGTTCGGTTACATACCCATTCCGCTCATGCCGCCCATACCGCCCGGCATTGCTGGGCTGCCCTTGTCGTCCTCCGGAAGTTCAGAAACCATCGCCTCCGTCGTCAACATCAGCCCCGCGATTGAAGCTGCGTTCTGAAGCGCCGTGCGCGTGACCTTCGCCGGATCGATGACGCCCGCCTTCACGAGGTCTTCGAACGTTTCGGTCGCCGCGTTGAAGCCGACGTTCTCGCTTTTCTCATTACGAATCCGTTCGACGACAACTGCGCCTTCCTTGCCGGCGTTCTGAACGATCTGACGCAGCGGCTCTTCCAATGCGCGACGAACGATGTTCACGCCGATCTGCTCGTCGGGATCGCCTTCGCCGTCTGCACTGACATTGAACTTCTCGAGCGCCTTCGCCGCTCTCACGAGCGCAACGCCGCCGCCCGGAACGATGCCTTCTTCAACCGCAGCGCGGGTGGCGTGCATCGCGTCCTCGACGCGGGCTTTCTTTTCCTTCATCTCGGTCTCAGTCGCCGCACCGACTTTGATCACCGCGACGCCGCCGACGAGTTTCGCCAGCCGCTCCTGCAACTTCTCGCGATCGTAGTCTGACGTGGTGTCTTCGATCTGCGCGCGCATAGTCTTCACGCGGCCTTCGATGTCGCCCTGTTTGCCGTTGCCTTCGACGATCGTGGTGTTGTCTTTGTCGATCGTGACTTTCTTGGCGCGGCCGAGATCTTCGAGCTTCACGTTCTCTAGCTTGATGCCGAGATCTTCGCTGATAACCTTGCCGCCCGTGAGAATCGCGATGTCTTCGAGCATCGCCTTGCGACGATCGCCGAATCCAGGCGCCTTCACGGCTGCAATGTTCAACGTGCCGCGCAGCTTGTTAACCACGAGAGTCGCCAACGCTTCGCCTTCAACGTCCTCGGCGATGATCAGCATCGGCTTGCCCATCTTGGCCACCTGCTCGAGCAACGGCAGCAGGTCTTTCATCGAGGTGATCTTCTTCTCGTTGATCAGGATGAGTGGATTTTCGAGCACCGCTTCCATCCGCTCCGGATCGGTAACGAAGTACGGGCTGAGATAACCGCGGTCGAACTGCATTCCCTCGACCACTTCGAGCGACGTGTCCATCGTGCGTGATTCCTCAACGGTGATCACGCCGTCTTTTCCGACCTTGTTCATTGCCTCGGCGATGATGTTGCCGATGGTGGTGTCGCCGTTGGCCGAAACAGTTCCGACCTGAGCAATCGCATCGCCCTTCACGGGCTTCGAGAGACGTTTGATTTCCGCGGTCGCGCGCTCGACAGCTTTGTCGATACCGCGCTTGAGGGCCATCGGGTTGGCGCCCGCAGCCACAGTCTTGACGCCTTCACGGAAGATCGCCTGTGCCAGCACGGTCGCGGTGGTGGTGCCGTCGCCGGCCACGTCCGAAGTCTTGGAAGCAACTTCGCGAACCATCTGGGCGCCCATGTTCTCGAGCGCGTCTTTCAACTCGATCTCTTTCGCGACGGTGACGCCGTCTTTGGTGATTGTGGGTGAGCCGAATTTCTTATCGATCACGACGTTGCGGCCCTTGGGGCCGAGAGTGATCTTCACCGCGTCGGCGAGCTGGTTGATGCCGCGCAGAATCGCCGCCCGCGAGTCCTCACCGTGAATAACTTGCTTTGCCATTCTTATTTACCACCTTTCTTTCCGCTGGCTGCGCCGGCGCGCTCGAGGATTCCGAGGATCTCGTCCTCGCGCATAATCAGCAGTTCCTCGCCGTCGATCTTGATTTCCGAGCCGCTGTATTTACCGAAGAGAACGCGATCGCCCGCTTTCACGTCGAGGGGCTGACGGGTTCCGTCTTCTTTATACTTGCCTTCGCCTACGGCGACGACTTCGCCTTCCTGGGGTTTTTCCTTGGCAGTATCGGGGATGATGATGCCGCCCCGCATCTGCTCGCCTTCTTCGACTCGCTTGACGATCACGCGGTCATGAAGAGGCCTGATATTGGTTGCCATACCTTGGTCTCCTTTCGAATTTGACTGAAGAAATTTCGGGATTGATTTATGAAAACATCCGTATCTTGGCACTCAATGAGTTTGACTGCTAAGAATAGGGCGGCGGGACGGGCCTTGTCAACTCGGGTAGCCCGCAGCACTGGATCGGTCGAAAACGCCGAAGGCGTTAACTAGTTTGAGCCCAGGGTTGCTTCAACCCTGGGTAAGAAGCAAAACACATGTAGCAACACTGAAAGTGTTTGGCTTGCAATTGGAACTCCTTCAGAGTTCAAAGGCGGAATCTGACACCCCAGGGTTTAAGCAACCCTGGGCTCAAATTAGCTAACGCCTTCGGCGTAAGTTACCTTTTGCCGTAAAGTTAACGGGCGGCGCGTTTGAGGGGGCGGGAGCCGTTGCGGTCGTGCTTTTCGTAGGTTGCGACGCGCTTTGCCAGAGTGTTTCGGTGGATTCCAAGGACTACGGCGGTCTTCGAGAGATGCTGCTTGTTTTTGGCGAGGGCCTTCTTTATGTAGAGCTTCTCAAACTCTCCGATGGCCTCGTCCAGGAGGATGTGACCTTCCAACATCTCGTCGATTAGGGTTTCGAGACGGTGATGAATCAAAGCTCTTTTCCTGTCAGCAGTCTGTAAGCTTCGAGATAGCGCTCAGTCGTCGCCTTGGCGACATCGTCCGGAATTGCCGGTGCGGGCGGTTGCTTGTCCCAGTCGAGCGTCTCGAGATAGTCCCGCACGAATTGCTTGTCGAATGACGGTTGTGAACGCCCCGGCTCGTACGAGTCTGCCGGCCAGAAGCGAGACGAGTCAGGCGTCAGCACTTCGTCCACCAGCATTAGCTGTCCATTCTGGTCCAATCCGAACTCAAACTTCGTATCGGCGATGATGATGTCGCGTTCGCGCGCGTAGTTGTGCGCCTCAGTGTAGAGACGCAGCGAGGTGTCGCGCAGTAACGCAGTCTGCTCCGCGCCGATCAGATCGCGGACTTGATCTTCGGTGATGTTTTCGTCGTGGCCTTGTTCTGCTTTGGTCGATGGCGTGAAGATCGCTTCCGGTAGTTTTGCGGACTCCTGCAAACCTTCCGGCAATTTGTGACCGCACACCTCACCGGTACGCTTGTAGTCTTTCCATCCTGAGCCGACGAGATAACCGCGCACGACGCACTCGACTGGAAACACTTCCGCGCGATGCACGAGCATCGAACGTCCAGCGAGCGTGTCAGCGTGACGTCGCACTGCCTCAGGCATGTCGTCCATCCTGCTTGCGATCAGATGATTCGCTACGACGTGTCCCAGCTTCTCGAACCAGAATTCGGAAAGCGCGGTAAGCACTTCGCCTTTTCGTTCGATGGGCGTCGGCAGAATGCAATCGAAAGCCGAGATGCGATCGGTGGCGACGATCAGCAAGCTGTTATCGTCGACGGCGTACACGTCGCGTACTTTGCCGCGACGGACCAACTTCAGATCAGAGAATGATGTTTGCAGAAGAGTGGCAGCACTCATTGTCGGTAGCTGCCCTTTGCAGCAGCGAAGATTCAATTTTGTAGAGGCAAAGCGGATTGTGCTCGCGTGAAAAAACTTTGTCAAGACACGCTCTGATTTATAAAACACAAAAGGCGCAAGAGACACAAAAGGCACAAAAGGGAGAAGACAAACTTAGAAACTGGAAATGAAAACCCTGATATGAAAACTTAGAAACCCTGACATCAAAACCGGGAAACCCTCATATGAAAACTTAGCAAACCCTGATAAGAAAACTTAGCAAACCCTGATAAGAAAACTTACAAACCCTGAAATGAAAAAATCCTTCTTGTGCCTTTTGTGTCTTTTGTGCCTTCTGTGTCTAAACGTTTAGCGCTTCACGCAACCGACGAATTTGTGCGGCGTGGTTGTGCGCGTGGTTCGCGTAGATCGTGAGCCAGTTCTCGGTTGTATAACGTCCGCTTTCAGTGTGCGTGCCGACGCGTTGCCAGTCTTCTTCCGACATCGAATTCAACAGTTGCAAGGTGGTCTCGCGCGCTACGCGAAACGCTTCGAGCGCCGGGGTCTCATCACGTTCGTTATAGTGAAGCCTCGTCGCGAACTGGTCCTGATCGTAACCTTCGATGATGGCGTTATCTTCGACCAGCAGCTTGCGCAAACGAAACGCGGAGGTGCTTTCGCTGTCGCCAAGGTGATGGACGATCTCGCGGGCGCTCCACTTCCCGGGGATCAGACGAGCATTCAGACTCTCGGCAGGGAAACCGTTCAATGCTTGCGCCACCTCTTCATAGCCCGCCGCATACTTTGCGATCAGCTCGCTTCGTTCTTCAGGGGTCATGACTGTTTGTCTCCTTTGGAGCGCAGCATACCAGATCATTACCACCTTGATGGAAGCGCACGCAGGGCACGGATTTAGCTATGGCGAACTTTAGGACTTGTACAGCGGACCAATTCTCCTGTAGTATCTGCGGCTGAACCGAGATGCGCCGATGACCCCGTGGTGCTTGCCCTCTGAGCCTCCTGCTTGTCAGTTCAGATTCGACTAATACTTCGATGGCTACAGCTACTGACAGACAGAAAACCGCTAAAGAAGGTTTCCCTGTTCCCGACTCAGGCGAACGGAAAGTCTCTTTGCTCGTAGTCGAGGATGATGAAAACATCTCGACCGCGATCAGCGAGTACTTTTCGCGCGCAGGCTACAACGTCAAGACTGTCGAAGACGGCCTTAACGGCGTGAAGGCAGCTCTCGACGATCCGCCTGACGCCGTCGTCCTCGACTTGATGTTGCCCAAGATGGACGGCCTCGCAGTTTGTAAGGAACTCAGGGAGAAGGTCGGCTACCTGCCGATATTGATGCTCACAGCCAAGGACGACGTCGTCGACAAAGTCCTCGGGCTGGAGATGGGCGCCGATGATTACATCACGAAGCCCTTTAGCCTGCGCGAGCTCGAAGCCCGCATCAAGTCGGTGTTGCGCCGCACGCGCAACGGGCCAAGTACCGACGGTATGCGCGACGAAGCGCCGATTGTTCGGGGCCGGCTGCGCATCGATTCCGCGAAACGCGAAGTCACCATTGGCGACCGGCAAGTGGAGCTGACGCCGAAAGAGTTCGATCTGCTTCGGCTTTTTGCCTCTAACCCGGGCCGCGTCTTCCCGCGGAAGTACCTGCTCGAAAAGATTTGGGACTACTCCTACGAAGGTTACGACCGCACGATCGATTCGCACATCAATCGCTTGCGAGCCAAGATCGAGGAGAACCCCGAAAACCCGCAGATGGTCCTGACCGTCTGGGGCATCGGTTATAAGTTCAGCGACGAACAGTAATCCGTGTCATCCGTGTGGGAAACGCACGGATGACACCTCATCCGTATCTTTCCTCACAAACCCCTATTAATTTCAAACCACTTATTGTATTCTTCGCCTCAGTTTGCACAAGATAGTGGGCCCCCCCGACTACCTTGTCTCACGTTTCGTTATTTGAAACTGGAGGAAGTCGAGATGAACTGCATTCATAGGCGAATTGTGCCTGCTGTTCTCTTATTGGGGCCCGTACTGACTTTTGCTGCGCCTGTCCAGGCGCAAAACAGCGTCACCGCTTCGGCGCGACCTGCTATTTCCGTCCTCGACAGCACTAAAGAACAAGATGGACTCGTCGGTTCCGTGCGGCGAGTAAAGACGGAGACTGCCCGGATCGAGCTCAAAGAGGGACGACCTGTCGAAGGCCCACCCAAACTCGTTGAAGTCACGACCTACAGCCTCAAGGGCAATCGGATCGAGAATACCTCGTACCCGATTGGCAGTTCGCTCGTAGGCAAAGAGGAATACAAATACGACGAGCGCGGCAACATCACCGAGATGACGCTGCGTGACGATCGTGGCGCGATTGTGAGCCGCGAGTCGTACACGTATGACTTCGACAAGTTTGGTAACTGGACCAGGATGGTTACCAGTCTCGTCCTCTTTGAGAACGGGCAACTGAAGCGCGAGCCGGTTGAAGTGACGTACCGGACGGTCACGTATTACTTCGACGACAACGTCGCGAAGGCCGTCGAGCAGCCCGCCCCAGAGCCGCCACGCCAGCTTGCGGAGCCAATCCGTGAAATCCGTGTTGCTCCTGTTCCCGAGCCGGCAAAAACACAGATTGAAAAGATTGAAGTTCTAAATGTTGAATTAACCGCTGGATCAGGTTCGGTGAGCTCAGTTGGCGAACCTCCGTCAGTACCAAAACCCATAGTATTAGCAAATCCGATAATCACAGATCAGAAACGGGCCAACGATCTCTACCTCGCCGGCCGCGGACAGTTCGACGCCGGCGACGTACGCGGAGCGGTCGAGTCGTACCTGCAGTCAATCAAGCTCGAACCAGGCTCGGCGGAAGTCTTTCTCAACCTCGGCCACGCATACCTCAAACTCGAAAAAGACGGCGATGCAATCAAGGCGTTCAAACAGTCAGTGAAGCTGAACCCCGACGCGCCAGAGTCTTATTACGGTCTTGGTTTCTCGAGCTTTCGTACGAACCGTTTCCGCGACGCAGCCGACGCCTTCAAGAAGGCGACGACGTTGAACCCGCAGATGGCGAAAGCGCATTACGGCCTCAGCCTCGCATACCAAGAGTTGGGTAACGAGAAGGGACTGATGGAGGAATATCGGATCATCCAGCGGCTCGATCACAACCTCGCCAAGAAGTTAGAGGCGACGTTTCCCCAGTACACCTTTCCCTGCAGCCGGGGCGGTGCGGGCTGTCAGTAGTTCGCTCGAGTAGGAGTAGCAATGAACGATCGGTTTGTCGTCTTAACCGGACACCTCAACAACTATCCCCTGTCAGATCTGATCGGGATTCTTCGTCACCAGCGAAAGTCGGGACGGTTGCTGATCGAGTATGCGAAAGGTCCGGCGACGTTCTTTTTCCAAAACGGCGAGTTGATCGACGCGCGCATGAACGAACTGGGCGGACTTCAGGCGATCGTGGTCGCGATGTCGCAACCTGAAGCTGCGTTCAACTTCAATCCGTTGATTCAAAGTTCACGACGATCGATTGAACCGTCATTGCAGCGGGCCGTTTCGGAGTTGCTCGGATGTTGGGACGAAAGTGCGTTGCAAATAGAGGCAATGCCGCTGGTGGCGGCTGTGCCCGCCCGACCCGAGCCGCTGGCGCTTCCGCCAGCCCCGCGAACGTCGTCGTTGATCCAGCAACGGTCCGTGTTTCTGATCGCCGCTGTACTAATAGGAGTTGGTCTATCGACGGTGTTTGCGATCACCGGCGGGTTCAAAACTGAAGTCGCTACTCCGGTAGTCACAGCAGCCCCGCAGCCGACGCAGATTCAGATCGCTCCAACTGCTCCTGAGCCGGTTGCAAAACCAATCCGTGTTCCATCCGTACCCAAAAAGAAAACCACCGATACCACGGATCCAAAACCCACATCACCGGAATCGGTGAAGGTCGTCATGCAGATCGAAAACGGTCGGGTGCTGAAGGCGTCCATTGCTAACCCGAAACCCGGCATGGAGAGTTACGAAGCGATGGCGCTGCGCATCGCGCGGCAACGTCGCTATGCAGCCACCACAAACGGCGGTGAAACCGTCACAATCACCGTTCGCCCGCAAGAATGAACCACAAAAGGCACAAGACAGCGCCACAAAAGGCCCCGCGCGGAGGCAGTAGCCCCTGTCTTTGCCTTTATATGTTTTGTGCCTTTTGTGACTGTTGTGCCTCTTGTGTCAAAAGAAAGGTAACGTTCGATGCTTTTTCTTGAAAGCAAGACTCTGAACTACGCCGTGGAAGGCGAGGCCCGCACCCGGTTGCTCCAACAACTCGAGGAGCGAGAACTCACGCCGCTGATCCGTTCCACGCGTCTGCGTTGCTTCGAAGATGTGCTGCTCGGTATCGAACACGTGCGCGACGTCGAGTCGTCACTTGCGTCCTGGAGTCAAAGCACGATCGACGAGCCGTACGTCCGCGGCGACCTGTTCTGCTTTCACGACTACATTCTTTTCGTGATCTTCGAAAACGAGACGACCTCGTTCATTCGCGCCGGCATCGTCTACCAGGCCGACACCCCGGAGCCTTTCCGCAAGCTTGACTCCTTCTGCGAACAACTCCGAACTCTTCTGAGCGCGGACCAAAACGGCGACTTCCCACACTGGCAGCTCGGAAAAGCGTCGATGCCACAAGGCTTCCGCACCTTCGTTGAACGCCAGGACGCCGACTCGCTTTACACCAGCCTGCGCAAAGAAACGATGAGCAAACGCATTCTCGCGGCGTCGAAACTCGAAGACGAAGGCGCGCGCGTGTTTCTGCGCACCGCTCGCAACGCGCATCAGGAAGGTTACGCAGCCAAACTTCTCACCGGCAACACTGAGTCCAGCAACGTCCCCATCCAGCGACTCGAAGACGCCGGTCTCGTCGAACGCGAAGTGCAGATCAGTTGCCGGAAGACGGGCCACGCGCTGTTTCGGCTCCCGAATCCACACGCGCTCGCCGTCGTCACCGTCAGCGACGCGACCTGCAGCGAGTGTGGCTCACCCGTCGCCGACGAGAACGTCGAAGAGGTGATCGCGCCGACGCAACTCGCATCGTCGTTGTTGGAAGACGGATCGTGGCTCGTCAGCCGGCTTCATTTTCTGTTACGCGAGATGGGCGTGCCCGAACGCGAGATCGCCGTTGGACCATCCGAAGGCAACGGTTACGGACAGTTGATGGCCAACATCTGCGGCGAATCGTTCCTGATGGTAACTCGCGACGGCGATCTGACGCCGGCGTTTGCGCGTTGGGCCATCGATCTCGAGATCGACACCGAGGCGTCGCACCTGGTGATCGTCGCAACGGGCCGCATTCATCGCGAGGCCGGCGTGCTGTTGCAGAACCACTCGCGACGGCGCGTCAGTGGCGGTCAGGATTTCGAAATGATTCTGGCGGACGATGCGGCGACCGCGGGACGAGAGTTGGAAGCGGCGCTCGAGCGAGTGTCGCAGCGCGTCGTCGCCGAACAACTCTGCGTGTTGGATAACAGTCTGGGATTGAGTGTAAGTCGTCTGGTCTTGACGAAGTTCAACTTGCTTCGAGCACGGGCGGTGGAGACGAGCCCGGAGGTCGTGACAGAGAGTGAGCCTGAGTTTTCTGTGCCCACCGATGTGCCCGCGTCTGTGCCAACGGGGCCGTTGACGCTGGCGGCTCGCGTGGGCGATGACCTGAGTTGGAACCCCGAGCGTTGAGGAAAGATGACCGATGATGAGCGCTGGAGTCGTGACATAGCGACTCTGCGTCGCGCTGCGGAGGAGTTCGCGCGACGACGCAACGGACTACAAAAGCCAAGAATCCTCAGTCCTTTCGAACAGATCGCACACTCATTGGACGATCCGTCCGCGGAAGTCCGTCAGAACGCAGTCCGCCGGCTATATGAACTCGACCCGGATCAAGCGGCGACGCTGGTGAACGATGCCTTGCGTGATGGTTCGCCCGAAGAGCGACGTCGAATCGGAACCGCACTGGCAGACTCCGGTCTGCTTTACGAGGCGATCGGCGACCTGAGAGCCGAGAACCACGAAAGCTGCTACGGCGCGTTTTCGCTGTTGTTCCTCGTCGCGAAAGCCGGTGTCGTAGCACCACTGATTTCAGTGATTGAAGAGAATCCGAGTTTGGAATTGAGTCTCGCGTTGCTGAGACTGCTCGCTTCAAGTGGAGAGCCGGACGTGGCAATAGCGTTTCAACGATTAGCGGCGAATACTTCAGTCGCTCCCGAACTGCGCCGCCTGGCCGCCGAGTTGAATGCGGCATCCTCGGCTGCTTAAATAGCAGCGTCCATGCAATTCAAATTACAGTCAGAGTACCAACCCAAAGGCGATCAACCCGCCGCGATCGACGCGCTCGTGCGCGGGCTGAACGACGGCGCGAAGGATCAAGTGCTGCTCGGCATCACCGGCAGCGGCAAAACATTCACCATCGCCAGCGTGATTCAGCGCGTGCAGCGTTCGACGCTCGTGCTGGCGCACAACAAGACGCTCGCGGCGCAGCTATTTCAGGAGTTTCGCACGCTGTTTCCCGAGAACGCGGTCGAATACTTCGTCTCTTATTACGATTACTACCAGCCCGAGGCGTACGTCCCCGCTGCCGACGTCTACATCGAGAAAGAAGCGATCGTCAACGAAGAGATCGATCGCTTGCGAATGTCGGCGACGCGGGCGCTCTTCGAACGCCGCGACGTGATCGTCGTCGCGAGCGTGTCGTGCATTTACGGTCTCGGCGATCCGGACGCGTATTACGGTCTGCTGTTCTTCGTTGAGCCGGGCGGGCGCATGTCTCGCGAAGTGCTGTTGCAGCGTTTGGTGGAGTTGCAATACGAGCGTTCCGACGTGAACTTCCAGCGCGGCACGTTTCGCGTGCGCGGTGACGTGATCGAGATCTTCCCGAGTTACCAGGACCAGGCGTATCGCATCGAGTTGTGGGGCGACGAGATTGATTCGATCTCGACGATCGATCCGTTGTTGGGTGAAGTGATCGAGCGACACACGTCGCGCGTGCCGATCTATCCGAAAACTCACTACGTGATGTCGCGGCCGACGATCAAGCGGGCACTCAAAACGATTCGCGAAGAGCTTGAGTGGTGGGAACCCAAGTTGATCCAGGAGGGAAAGCTCGTCGAAGCCCAGCGGCTGCACCAGCGCACGATGTTCGACCTCGAGATGATCAAGGAAATGGGTTTTTGCCGTGGGATTGAAAACTATTCGCGGCACCTGACGGGGAAGAACCCGGGCGAACCGCCCCCGACGTTGCTCGACTACCTGCCGCGCGACACGTTGATCGTGATTGATGAGTCGCACCAGTCGGTGCCGCAGGTGCGCGGCATGTTTGAAGGCGATCAATCGCGGAAACGCACGCTCGTCGAGTATGGATTCCGTTTGCCGTCGGCGTTGGACAATCGACCGTTGAACTTCAAGGAGTTTGAGGCGCGGATCGGGCAGACGATCTACGTCTCGGCCACGCCGGGTCCGTACGAGCTGACGAAGGCGAGTGGCGAAGTGATCGAACAGATCATCCGGCCGACGGGGTTGATGGATCCGGAAGTTGAAGTGCAACCGGTGAAGGGACAGATCGATCACTTGCTCGAACAGTGCCGGCAGCGAGTTGAACGCCGCGAGCGCGTGTTGGTGACGACGTTGACCAAGCGCATGGCTGAAGATCTGACGGAGTATTTCACGGAAGTGGGGGTGCGGGTTCGTTACCTGCACTCCGATATTGAGACGCTGGAAAGGATCAAGATCCTGCGCGATTTGCGGCGCGGTGAGTTTGACGTGCTGGTCGGGATCAACCTGCTGCGTGAAGGGCTCGATCTGCCGGAAGTTTCGCTGGTTGCAGTGTTGGACGCGGACAAAGAGGGCTTCCTGCGTTCCGAGCAGTCGTTGATTCAGACGATCGGACGCGCGGCGCGAAACTCTCGCGGCAAGGCGATACTTTACGCTGACCGCATCACCGACTCGATGAAGCGCGCGCTCGACGAGACGCAGCGACGGCGGGCGATTCAGGAAATCTACAACCGTGAAAACGGGATCATCCCGCAGACGATCGTGAAGCCGATCGAGGCGACGCTGATCACGGCGTCGGAAGCTGACTACTTCAAAGTACCGTCGGAGATTGAAGATATCGAAGACTACTCGCCGGCGAACATCGAGGCGACGATCGCGCGGTTGGAAGTGGAGATGCGCGGCGCGGCGAAGCGTTTCGAGTTTGAGCGAGCGGCGGAGTTGCGCGACCGCATCAAGGTGCTGCGCGAGCGCGAGCTGCAAGTGAGTTAGAGATCCGTGTTAATTAAATCGAACGACCTCGAGGATTACCTGACTGACGCGAGTTTTATCCGTGATGGATATGCCGAGCGGGTGGTGTTGCCGGAGACGATCGACGACGTCTCGGAAGTACTCGCCGAAGCAAATGGCACCCGTATCCCAGTTACTGTGTCAGGCGCCGGGACCGGGACGGTTGGCGGGAGGGTTGCGTTTGGTGGGATCGTTTTGGCGACGGATCGACTGAATCGAATCAAGGTTATCGATTTGACGAATTCCACCGCCGTTGCTGAAGCGGGCGTGATCTTGTCTGACTTTCAACGGTCGGTTGAGAGCGAGGGGTTGCTGTATCCGCCGGATCCGACGGAACGCGGGTGCTTTCTCGGCGGCACTGTGGCCACGAACGCTTCCGGAGCGCGAACCTTCAAGTATGGACCAACGCGAAACTATATTGCGGGTTTGAAAGTTGTGCTTGCAGGTGGTGGGGTGCTCGACCTCAAGAGGGGTGAAATGCACGCTGACGCGCAGGGACACTTACGGATCGGCAATTCGATCGACGTGCAACTGCCGAACCTGCGCCGGCCGGCGACGCGCAAGAACGCGACGGGTTATTTCGTTGCTCCGGGAATGGATGCGATCGATCTGTTCATCGGCAGCGAAGGCACGCTCGGCGTGATCTGCGAAATCACGGCGCGGCTGCTGCCGAAACCGGAAGGTCTACTGAGTGGTGTCGTCTTTTTCACGAGTGACAGTGATGTGCTCGCACTCGTCGCCGATGTCAGAGCGCAGGTCGACGCACGGGCGATCGAGTTTTTCGACCGCGAGTCGTTGAACTTCCTGCGTGAGAAGTATCCGACGATTCCATCGCCGGCAGTCGCCGCGATTTTTTTCGAGCAGGAGACCACGCCGTCAACGGAAGAGGCTGTCTTCGAGCAATGGACGACGTTGCTCGACCAGCATCACGCGCTCGCAGATTCCTGGTTCGCCACCAATGCCGCCGATCAAGCCAGGCTTCGCGAATTCCGTCATCAACTGCCGGTGCTCATGAACGAATGGTTCGCGCATTACCGTCAGCGAAAAGTCTCGACGGACATGGCCGTGCCAGACGCCGCGTTTCCGGGCATGTTTCGGCTTTATCAGGAGACCCTGCGTGACAGTGGCTTGCGTTACACGATCTTCGGTCACATCGGCGACAACCACGTTCACGTCAACATTCTGCCCCGTGACGACGACGAGGGCGCGCGCGCACGCGAACTGTACGTGAAGTTTTTGCAGTACGCCGCCAGCGTCGGCGGCACGCTATCAGCGGAACATGGCGTCGGAAAGTTGAAGCGCGAATACCTGCGACTGTTCTACAGCGACGAACAACTGCACGATCTCGCGGCCATCAAACACGCCCTCGATCCGAACGGAATACTCGGCCGAGGAAACATATTCTCGGAAGAATTGTTGTAATCTGTGGCCCATGCTTAAGTTCACCACCGCCGGCGAATCACACGGACGCGCGCTTGTCGCGATCGTCGAAGGTCTTCCGGCCGGCTTGCCTGTCGATCCGCAACTGATCGATAACGAGCTCCGCCGCCGCCAGCTCGGCTACGGGCGCGGCGGTCGGATGAAGATCGAGCGCGATCACGCCGAGATCCTGACCGGCGTTCGGCACGGTCTCACGCTCGGCTCGCCGCTGACGCTGCAGATCGAAAACAAAGACTGGCCCAACTGGACCGACGTCATGGCCGCCGACGCGCGTGAGATCGCACCCGAGAAGTCGCGCCGGTTGAAACGCCCGCGTCCCGGTCACGCTGATCTGCCGGGTGGCTTGAAGTACGACGTGCGCGACCTGCGAAACATTCTCGAACGCGCGTCGGCGCGTGAGACCACCGCGCGCGTTGCCTGTGGTGCGCTGGCGAAACAGCTACTCGCGGTGTTCGGTGTCGAGATACGCAGTCACGTGATTCAACTCGGCGGCATTCCCGATCGACCGCTCGAGTTGACCTGGCGCCAGATCGCAGAAATCTCCGACGACGCACCGCTGCACTGCGCTGACGACGACGCGCAACAACGAATGATCGCACTGATCGACCAAGCACGTCACCAGGGCGACACGCTGGGTGGCGTTTTTGAAGTCGTCGCTCGCGGCGTCGTGCCCGGTTTGGGTTCGCACACGTCGTGGGACCTGAAACTCGACGGTCTGCTCGCGCAGGCAGTGATGTCGATACCAGCGGTGAAAGCGGTCGCGATCGGCGCGGGCGCGGAGGCCAGCAGTTTGCCGGGTTCCGAAGTGCACGACGAGATCGCTTACAACGCGGAAACGCGCGAGTTCATTCGGGGAACAAACCGCGCGGGCGGACTGGAAGGCGGCATTACAAACGGCGAGGAGATTCGCGTCCGCGGGCATCTAAAACCGCTTTCGACGCTGCGTCGCGCGCTGCGTTCGGTCGACATCGACACGAAAGAAGAAGAAGCTGCGGCCTTCGAACGTTCAGACGTCACGGCGGTGCCGGCGGCGGGTGTGATTGGCGAGTCGATGGTCGCGCTCGCGCTCGGGCGCGCGCTGCGAGAGAAGTTCGGCGGCGACAGTATCGGCGAGATGAAACGCAACTTCGAAGGGTATCGCGAGCAGTTGCGAGGGTACTAGAGATCTTTAATGGCTTAATTCGTGTTTTCAGAAGAACACGGATAAAATACCGTCATGGCAGTACTCGATATCGTAAAGTGGCCGGCCCCGGTGCTCGACACTCCCGCTGATCCAGTGACGGAGTTCGACACTGATTTGCAGAAGCTGGTCAGCAATATGTTTGAGACCATGTACGCAGCGCCCGGCGTGGGTTTGGCTGCCGTGCAGGTCGGCGTCCCGCAGCGTCTCTTCGTGATGGACTGCTCGGGCGGCAAGGATCCGCAGCAGCGCGTTGTGCTTATCAATCCGGAAGTTCTGCGCGTCGAAGGCTCGCAAAACGGCGACGAAGGTTGTTTGTCGTTCCCGGGGATTTTCACTCCGGTGGAGCGCAGCCTACGCGCCGTCGTGCGCGCGCAGGATCTGAAAGGTGAGTGGTTCGAACTCGACGGCATGGAACTGACAGCGCGTTGCATGCTGCACGAAACGGATCACTGCGACGGGATCGTGTTTCTCGACAAGATGAGCACCATCAAACGCGAGATCGTCAAACGCAAGATCAAGAAACTACAAAAAGCCGGGAAGTGGGGTTAATCGCAACCCTGAAATTTGTCGAACAGTCCACAGATTGCGCCCAGTCGTGTGCGGAGTCTGTGGACTGACTTTGTTACAGGAGTAGCAGATGCCAACAGAATTTCGTAACGAACCGTTTACTGATTTCACGAAAGAAGAAAACGCGCAGGCGATGCGCGACGCGATCGCAAAGGTGCGCGAGCAATTGGGACGCGAGTATCCGCTCGTTATCGGCGGCGAACGAATCACCACTGATTCGATGCTCGACAGCCTTAATCCTGCCAATCGCACGGAAGTAGTCGGACGATTCAACAAAGCCACGAAAGAGCTTGCGTCTCGCGCCGTCGAGAAAGCGGCGGAAGCTTTCGAGACGTGGAAAAAGACGTCCGCCGAAGAGCGTGCCGAACTGTTGTTCCGTGTGGCCGCCATCATGCGCGAGCGCAAACACGAACTCTCGGCGTGGATGATCCACGAAGTCGCGAAGACGTGGTCCGAGGCCGACGGCGATACGGCTGAAGCGATCGATTTCTGCGAGTTCTACGGCCGCGAGATGCTGCGCTACGCGGGTAAACAGCCGTTGACAGAAGTCAAAGGCGAAGAGAACGAGCTCGACTACATTCCACTCGGCGTCGGCGCAGTGATCCCGCCGTGGAACTTCCCGCTGGCGATTATGGCGGGGATGACTGTTGCCTCGGTTGTCACGGGTAACACCGTCGTGTTGAAGCCGTCGTCTGATGCGCCGACGATCGCGTTCAAGTTTTTTGAGATCATGGAAGAAGCGGGAATGCCGCCGGGAGTGGTGAACTTCATGACGGGATCGGGCGCGGAAGTCGGCGACGTCGTCGTCGATCATCCTAAGACGCGTTACGTTGCGTTTACCGGATCGAAGGAAGTTGGACTGCGAATTAACGAGCGCGCGGCCAGGGTCACCGAAGGTCAGGTTTGGATCAAGCGCGTTGTCGCGGAGATGGGCGGCAAGGACGCGATCATCGTGGCGGAAGACGCGGATCTCGAGGAAGCAGCGACAGGGGTGGTCCAGTCGGCATTTGGTTTTCAGGGACAGAAGTGTTCGGCTTGTTCGCGCGCGATCATCGACGCGCGTGTTTACGACACGATGCTCGAAAAGATCGTCGAGCGCACGGCTAAGATCAAGCTGGCCGATCCGTCGGATCCGTCCACGAACATGAGCGCCGTGATCAACGACAAGGCGTTCAAGTCGATCAACTCCTACATTGAAAAAGGCAAGAATGAAGGTGGACGAGTTTTGATTGGCGGTGGGTCGGATGGCGAGCAGGGCTTCTTTATCGAGCCGACTGTGATCGCGGACGTGAAGCCCGGCGCCACGATCGAACAGGAGGAGATCTTCGGTCCGGTGCTGGCGGTGATCAAGGCGCAGAATTACAACCATGCGCTGGAGATCGCGAACGATACGCAGTTTGGTCTGACGGGCGCTGTCTACAGCCAGGACGAAGCGAAGCTCGAGCGCGCGCGCAAAGAGTTTCACGTCGGGAATCTGTATTTGAACCGCAAGTGCACCGGAGCGTTGGTGGGTGTGCATCCGTTTGGCGGGTTCAATATGTCGGGTACGGATTCAAAGGCCGGCGGACGTGACTACCTGCTGCTGTTTCTGCAAGCGAAAGTTTCGTCCGAGCGAGTTGGTGCGACGACGCGACGCGTGGCCGAGGCAACAGCGACCGATTAGTAACCACGGATTGAATGCGAATAGTTTTCATGGGTACACCGTTGGCTGCCGTGCCCACCTTGCGGCAGTGTTTGACTGACGGCCACGAGGTCGTCGCAGTGTGGACCCAACCGGATCGACCTTCAGGCCGTGGCCACCGTGTTTCCTTCTCACCGGTAAAAGAGTTTGCGGTGGCGCACGGCCTTCCTGTTTACCAGCCTGCGCGAATCAAAAACGACGAAGCGCTTCAAATCTTCGCTTCACATGATGCGGACGTAGCGGTTGTTGTCGCTTATGGCCGCATCCTGCCGGAGCAGTTTCTTCAAACCCCGCGTCGCGGTTGTATCAATGTTCACTTTTCGTTGCTGCCTTTGTACCGCGGCGCGGCGCCGGCAAACTGGGCCATCGTCAACGGCGAAACGAAAACGGGTGTCACGACGATGTTCATTGAACCAACACTCGATACCGGTCCCATTCTGTTGCAACGGCACACGGAAATCGGCGCGAACGAAACGTCGCCTGAGTTGATGGAACGTCTGTCTGTTATCGGCGCGGAATTGCTTGGTGAAACCTTGTCTCGCTTAGACGACCTGACACCGCGGCCGCAACGAGATCAAGACGCGACCTTCGCTCCGATTCTGAAAAAAGAAGACGGCTTGATCGATTGGACGTTGAGCGCGGTGGAAATTGATCGCTGTATCCGTGGTTTTCAGCCCTGGCCGAACGCTTACACCAGCTTGAAGGGAAAAGGATTGACGATTTGGAGCGCTGAATCCGTGCCATCCGTGTCATCCGTGTCGGAAGCCAAGCCCGGTGAAGTGCTCACCGCTCGCCGTGATGACCTGATCGTTAACTGCGGCGAGCAGACAGCGTTGCGGTTGATCGAAGTGCAACCTGAAGCGCGGAAGCGAATGGGCGTGCGGGAATTCATCAGCGGCGCGCGTATGAAGGTTGGGGATCGTTTTGGCTAAGACTCGAGCAGTTTCACCTGCGCGTCGCGCGGCGTTCGATATTCTCCGCCGCGTGGCAGACGGTGCGTTCTCGTCAGTCCTCCTTGCTTCCGACGAACCAAAACTAACCGTAGCCGATCGGGCGCTCACCCACGAACTGGTGCTTGGCGTACTCAGGTGGCAGTTGTGGCTGGACAAGATCGTCGAACACTTTTCAAAACGCAGCGTCGAGAGTTTGGACCTGCCGGTGCGCATCGCGCTCCGTCTCGCGCTGTACCAAATACGATTTCTTAGTCGCATTCCCGCTGCAGCAGCGGTGAATGAATCGGTCAATCTCGTTCACCATGCAAAGCTGACCTCAGCGGCCGCGTTTGTAAACGCTGTGCTTCGCCGTGCGATCCGCGAAGCCGATTACGATCCGGGGTTGGACCTGCAGGACCCGATCGAAAAACTCGCGATCGAAACGTCACATCCCACGTGGCTGATCGAGCGGTGGATTAAATGGTTTGGTCCGGTCGAAGCCGCATCATTTGCACGCGCAAACAATGAGATCCCGCCGACAGCTTTTCGCGTGGTCCACACGCGCCTGCATGTCAACGAAGAAGATATTCTGCAACAGTTGACCGCGGCCGGCGCTTCCGTCGAACGTTCGCAAATCGCGGAAAACGCATTTCGCATCTCTGGCGCAACCACGATGCTCCGCGATCTATCTGCATTTGGTGAGATCTACCTGCAGGACGAAGCCTCTCAACTCGTCGCGCAAACTCTCGACGCGCGTCCCGGCGATCGCGTCCTCGACCTGTGCGCCGCTCCAGGCGGAAAGACAACACTCATCGCCGATCGAACTGGCGACAAAGCGCTGATCATCGCGGCCGATCGTTCCGCAACACGCATCACGACGATCACCACGACCGCCGCTCTTCATCAACTCCACAGCATCAAACCCGTCTTACTCGATGCCGGAACCCAACTCCCATTCGGCCCCGAATCATTCGACCGCGTTCTCGTCGACGCCCCCTGCTCCGGCACGGGCACTCTGCGCCGCAACCCGGAAATCCGCTACCGGCTCTCGCCCCCGGACATCGCTAACTTCGCCGCTGCCCAAAAACAGTTTCTGCACAACGCCGCCGAAGTCTTAAAGCCCGGCGGCCGTCTCGTCTATTCAACCTGCTCGGTCGAACCCGAGGAGAACGAACACGTCACCGAGGAGTTCCTGCACACCCACCCCAATTTCACGTCGCTTAAAACCGTCCGCACCTGGCCGCACCGCGAAGGCAGCGACGGCTTCTTCATGGCCGTTCTGGGACGCGGATCACGCTGATAAATATGCAGATCTGCTTTGATCTGCCTCCCTTCATGATGCTAGACTTCGACGCTTGAGTTTAGCGGCCAGAGTCGTATCGATTTTCCGTAGCGTCACGATCGTGATCGCGATTGTGGTTGTCTTTCTCTTCGGAGTTGCGACGACGGTTTACCTGTCACTGCGTAGTCCCGAAACGACGGTCCCGGACGTAGTTGGCAAGAATCGATTCGACGCGGAAAAAATACTCGAGCAAGCTGATCTCAATTTTCGCGTGCGCGCGTACCGGCCCAGCAATCAAGCGCAACCCGACACTGTGCTGTTTCAATTGCCGCGAGCCGGAGAAGTGGTGAAGGCGGGTCAAACGGTCGCGATGGACGTCAGCCGCCCGGCCAAAGAAGGCGAATCGCCGGAGACGGTCACGCCCGTGGCTGACGCGAACGAGAACCACAACACCAACGCGAATGCGAATGCGAACGAGAACAAGCCCCGGAGACCAAGAAACCAGAACGAAAACGCGAACGGCAACAAGAACGGCAATACGAACGCAAACGCGAATGCCAAACCCGCGAACGCAAACGCAAATCGCAGCGGCGCAAACGGGAACGCGAATCGGCCCGCAAATGCAAACGCCAACCGGCCGAACGCAAACGTCGACAACGCGAATGTCACTCCCCGACCAAACGTGAACCGCAGCAATCAAACGAACACGAATACACGAACCAACAGCAACGAGAACCGACGACCGGTAACTCCTCGGCCAACCCCGGTCTCTAACCCGACGAGAACCCCGTAGCGCGTTACAAGCTGCGGGCGAGGTGCATGCTCAACCATAGAAATATCGAAATCGCCCCCTCGATTCTGTCGGCCAACTTCTCGTGTCTGGGGGATGAAATACGCGCCGTCGAACGCGGCGGAGCTGACATCCTGCACGTCGACGTGATGGACGGCCACTTCGTTCCCAACATCACGATCGGTTTGCCCGTGGTGAAATCGCTTGCCGGCTTTACGCGTTTGCCAATCGATACGCACTTGATGATCAGCGACCCCGGCACGTACGCGCCGCAGTTTGCGAAAGCCGGCGCGCAGATGGTTTCGGTCCACGTCGAGGCAGACGCCAACCTGCACCGCACGCTGACGGCAATCAGAGCCGCAGGCGCGCAGCCGGGCGTCGTCTTAAATCCCGCGACGCCGGTCTCGGCCGTCGAAGAAGCGCTACAGTTTGCCGACTACGTTCTCGTGATGTCGGTAAATCCGGGCTTTGGGGGACAGAAGTTTATCCCGCAATCGATCGACAAAGTGAAACGATTGCGACAGTTGATTAATGAGCGACAGTTGAACGTGCGTATCGAGATCGACGGTGGTATCGATCGTACGAATATCGAGACGGTGGTGGCCGCGGGAGCGGAAATCATCGTGGCCGGGTCGGCTATTTTTGGTACTGCCGACGCGGCAGCCGCGGTCAAGGAACTCCGCGACGCAACCGTTCAATGGGTCTAAATTGCGCCGGCTGACGCAACCGGGGCGGCGAAAAATGAATCCGATAGCCGGAATCCCTGATCCCCGTCTCGCACAAACAAGTTTTACTTGGAGGTCTTAACTTATGAAGTCTCGCTTTCTTATCCTGGCGGCTTTCTGCGCCTTAGTTTTCGGGCTCCCCACTTCAGGTTTGGCCCAAAGACCGGGCGGTCAGACTGAGCTGTCGACTGTGCAGCGCCTCGACGTCATGAGCTCGAAACTCGATCACATGCGCCGCTCGCTGAACAGCGCCGTCTCCGCCATGCCCAAGGAAGAGAGTAAGACGGCAAACGCCGACGATCCCGTCGTCCGGTTGAAAGGTCTGGAGAAGGAAGTCTCGTCGGTGATGTCGCAAGTGAACGATATTCGTTCAAAGAACGACAAGGCGGAGAAGTTCGACGCGACCGAGATCGACCGCCTCGAAACCGCTGTGGCAGAGTTGAATACTCGCGTCGAGACCGGACTCCAACAGACTGCCAGCGCCCGCGGCGCTTCAGCCGCCACCGCCTCGAACGACAAAAAGAAGAAGAAAAAAGGGAAGTTGTTCGGACTGTTTGGCGGCGGTGAAGACAAATACGCCGAGCTCACCGGCGCACCCGCTGCCGGTCGCGACCGCGTGCTTTTCGAAGAGGCTGCCAAGGAAGTTCGCAAGAACAGCTACGACACCGGACGCCTGCTTTTCGCGACTATCATCAACACCTATCCTGATTCTCCATTTCTGCCGTTAGCGAAACTCGCCATAGCCGACTCGTTCTATCTGGAAGGAACGACGAGCGCGTTGATCCAGGCCGCTCAGGCTTACCAGGACTGGCTCACGTTCTTCCCGACCGATCCGCTCGCCGACGATGCGAGTCTGAAAGTAGCGGAAGCCGAGATGCGTCAGATGGGCTTGTCAGACCGCGACATCTCGCACGCGCGCAAGGCTGAGCAAAGGCTGAAGGTGCTGTTGCAGCAGTATCCGAAGAGCAATTTGCGCGATACGGTTGAGGCGCGGTTGCGACAGGTGCAGGAGAACCTTGCGATGCACAATCTTCAGATCGCCAGGTTCTACTACGACGTGAAGTATTCGACCGGAAAAGGTGGCTTGAAAGGTTCGCAGTCGCGTTTGAAAGAGATCGTCGATAAGTATCCGTGCTTCTCGTATAACGACGAGGTCTACTACCGTTTGGGCGCGACTTACCAGGCTGAAGAAGAGCCTGACGAAGCCGCGCGTTACTACCAGAAGCTGATTCAGGAGTTTCCGGAAAGTCAGTACAACGACAAGGCCCGCGAACAGTTGAACATCATCGGCGCCCCGATTCCGGAAAAGGGTACGCCGAACCCGTGCTCGAAACGTCCGCAGCAGAGTTTCGTGGGAAATTTGATGACCCAGATTTCCGGCCGCGCTGACGTGACGATCAACAAGGACGGCATCCTGATCAGCAAGGACGGCAAGGAAGGTACCGACCTGATTGACGAGGCTTTGAAGTACAACGGACAGTTGCCGGTGAAATTCACGCCCGACGCGCCGCAAACCGCGCCGCGTGCAACAACTCCGACGGCGCCCGTTGATTCCAAGACTCGAAACGCGAGCAACGGCGGTACGCCGTCAGCCGCCGCGACACCCGCGCCGAGTCCGGCGGTGATCAAGCCGTAAGATCTGTGTAGAAGGAACACGGATTTAACGAATATCGAGAGAAGCTTGGATCCGACTCCCCAAGAAGTTCAAGCCGAATTATGGCGCAGGCATAAAGCTGCGGCCACGACGGTTCTCGGACTGATCGTCGCCACCCTCCTGCTCTCAGTCGTCGCCTACCTGGGCCAACCTTATTTCAGCGAACTCGAAAGCAGACAAATCGACTGGGGTTTTCTGATTCTGGTGCTGATCCTCGGATTGGGATCGGTCGCGTGGCGCCGCACGAAGTTCAATCCAACACGACTCCAGGACATCGCCGGTATCGCCGGGCCATCCGGCCTCATTCGAACCCTCGAAAAAACGACCCTTCAGCTCGCGATTCTGGCGGCGGGTATCGCCGTCGTCGGCTTTGTTGCGACTCTGATGACGGGCCAGGAGTTCTATACTTACCGCGCGAGCGCTATCGGCGTCATCGTGCTGCTTTACTCCTATCCTTCA
>DATANW010000176.1:0-2058 GCA_036266055.1 Pyrinomonadaceae bacterium
TGCGCCACCTCCGACCAGCAGCATACGTCCCGCCGCTGATCTGGCAATGAAGGGCAACCCGTCCACGAACGCTGGTCTGAAACTCGACGATCCGTTCGACTACGACGCCTGGGCCGACGAGAGTCTCTACCTGGCAGAAAAATACGCCTACAAGGGCGCCCACAGCGGCAAAACGCAAACCTCCGCTTACAACAAAGCGGCAACCCGAATCGCCCGCCGGCGTGTCGCGTGGGGCGGCTATCGACTGGCAGCGCTACTCAACTCCATCTGGCCCGAGTGATTGTCTGATTCCTGGCTGCACTCGAATTTGATCCACGAATTTCTTGACAGTGAAGCCACACGGTCGAATGCGTGGTATCACCCGAAGGCCCAAGTGCACAATCACCGCGAATTCATCGTCAAATGAGCTACCAGGAAGATACCGCGCAACCCTCTCGCCCTCCCTCTGACGCTGCCGATGCGTTCCTCTTTCTCAGTTATAACGGCGCTGATCGCGCGATAGTACAGAGCATTCAGACGCGACTCGAGCAGATGAACGTTTCTACCTTCTTCGATCGCGATCGCCTCCAACCGGGATTACCGTGGTTCGACGCATTACAAGACGCCATCGGTAAAGCTCGGGCGGTCGCCGTGTTCATCGGCAAAGATGGCCTGGGAACCTGGCAGAAACGCGAAATGGAACTCGCGCTCGAACGACAGGCCAGAGCAGAAAAGCTAGGCCTCGCATTTCCGGTGATTCCTGTTGTGCTTCCGGGAGTGGATCTGGAAAACGTCGCTGGTTTCGTTCTGCTCAACACGTGGATCGATTTGCGGAGCAGTATTGATGAAGATCGCGCACTCGAGGAAATGGCAAGCGTGGTGTTGGGCAAGCATCGTGCAATCCCCACCGCATCTGCTGCCCTTTGTCCGTATCGCGCGCTACGCGCCTTCCGAGAAGAGGATGCTTCGCTCTTTTTCGGGCGTGAAGCTTTTGCTGCAGAATTATTGCGCAAGGTAGTCAGTCACGAAGTGGTTGTCGTTGTCGGACGATCTGGTAGTGGTAAAACTTCAGTCGTTCAGGCTGGTCTGCTCCCTTTGCTACGCCGCGAACATTCTCCCGCTGCCACCTGGGACGTTGTGATCTTCTCGCCCGGTAAACGCCCGTTTCATAACCTGGCGGCTGGTTTGGTGACGATACTGGAGTCCGAATCAGGCGAGACTCAACGGCTCAGAGAAGCCGAGGCGCTGGGAAACGCTCTGGCCGGCGGAACGGTCGCGCTGGAGTCTGCCGTGCGATCTGCTTTGAAGAAAACTCCCGGATCCGATCGGCTGCTGCTGGTCGTCGACCAATTCGAAGAACTGTTTACATTGACGCCGGAACCGGAACGTCGATCTTTTGTTGAATCTCTTCTTGAAGTAGTCTCAACAACTCCTGTGACAGTGCTACTCACGTTGCGGGCTGATTTTTATGGTCAAGCCATCAATGTCAGCCGCGATCTTAGTGACCGAATGCAGAGCGGCGTAGTCAACCTGGGCTCGATGACTACCGACGAGTTGCGGAGAGTCATCGAGACACCCGCGCGCACCGTGGGACTGGAGTTTGAAAGTGGATTAGTTGAACGAATTTTGGAAAACATCGAGGACCAGCCGGGTAATCTGCCATTACTCGAGTTCGCGCTTACGGCCCTGTGGGAAATGAGAAAGGGTCATCTTCTCAGCAATCAAAAGTACGATGAAATCGGCGGGATCAAAGGTGCAATTAGCAAACGTGCCGACGCGCAATTCAATAATCTCACTCCGCAGCAGCAGGCCTCGGCCCTGCGGCTGTTCAGTCGTCTCGGAGCTGTTTCGGAGGATGGTACGACTTATGCCCGTCAGCAAGTGAGTTTGCGTGATTTGGATGAATCTCAGCAAAGCGTGGTGCAGTCGTTTGTCGGCGCTCGTTTGTTAGTGACGAACCGAAATGAGTTGACCGGTGAAGAGACCGTTGAAGTGGCCCACGAGGAGTTGATTAGAGCGTGGGCGAAGCTTCGGGAGTTCCTGGATAACGACCGGCAGTTTCATCTATGGCGACAGCGT
>DATANW010000177.1:0-3523 GCA_036266055.1 Pyrinomonadaceae bacterium
TGTCGTTGCGAGAGGGTCAGCCGATCGGCGACAACCGCGAACGAATCGTCGAAAGTCGAGCATTTATCGATTACGTGGAGATCGATGGGCTGCTGAACGCGATCGACGTCATGTCGCGCGTCGACGAGACGACGTCCAAGCTCGTGGGTTTTGAAGCGCGGTATCGAAGTTACGGCGATCTCGAGATTGCGGTCTTTCGTCAAACGCGTACCGGCCACGCCGTCACGTTGAGCACAGGCATTTGCGAACGCGTCACCGCGTCACTATCGCTCGACGATCTCGCGAAAGTAAAAGCGATGATCCAGGAGGCAAAGACACGTCTCGACGAACTGGCTCGTTAGTCGACTACGCGGATTCTCGTTTCCGATCCGTTCGTGCGAATCTCCGGGACGTACATCGCGTGGCCCAACACCGGCAGCGCATGAAACGCTCCCGGAGCTTCCGCCCGCAACTCGTAACTGAGCTGCCACACACCCTGCGGCAGACGATCGATGAATAAGGCGACCTTGCGATCGCGCAGCTCCTGATAAACCCATCGCGAGCGTCCCGTGAAATCGTTCTTCGGATCGAAGTTCATCAACGCTGCGTTCGTATCGTTCAACGCGCCTGACTTGAGCTCGCGAATGTAGAGACTCTGACCGCTGCGAACCTGAACCGCCTCGAGCCCCGCCGGTTTCAAGTCTTCGAACAACAGGTATTCGTAATTGTTCTTCGCTTCGACCGTCAGCACGACTTCGACGCGCTCGCCGCTCTTCACCGTCTCGCCGTCGTTCAACGGCACGCGCTCCGAAACGATTCCCTTCAACAACGTCGGATGATTTACGAGTTTGAAATACTGACGTCGCACGAAGATCTCGTTACCCGCGGGTTTGAGCGGTTCTTCCAGACTGAAGAATTCCGCTGCGGCTGAAAAGTAGAGTGGCCCGGCGCCGTTCTTTCGCACGATCGAGACTTCGTTCTGCCCATCGCGGATCAGCTCACGAGGAATGGCGAAACGCGTCGGCGCGCTCAGTGCCTGTTCTGCCGTGACCTGCCGCGTCGCGACGGGCGAACCGTTGACGAGCAGTTGGTAACCAACAGCCGGTTGCAATTCACCGCTCGTGCGCAGGTAGTCGTTGAGTGTCAGCACAACGATCGCCGTATCGCGCGTGTTGCTCCATTGCGCGCCGCGCCGGTTTTTCACCAGCCAGTTCGTTACCGGTTCGATCAACTTGTTCTTCGGATCAATCGCGAGCAGTGCACGCAACACAAACGATGTTGCTTCGACTCCGCCATCCGACCAGCGCCAGAAGATACCGTCGTCACCCCAGTGCGCTGTCGACATGACGGAAGGATCGGATGCCTGCGCGCCGCGTTGCACGATCGACGTGTCCGGACGCGAATCGACCTTCACTCCGTTCTCGAGATTCTCGACCAGCGTCTTAGCCTGCAGGGCGTATCCATAGTTGTGCGCCGCCAGGGCCAGCAACGCGCGCGTGTAGGCATTCAATCTCTCGCGATTGTTCCAGATGTTCGTAAACGCAGTCTGCTGGAACTTCGCGACTTCCTCCCGCTTCACCGCTGCGTGATAGACCGAGAGTGCATGCACCATCCACGCCTGCGCATCGTAACTGGTCTCTTCCTCGACCAGTTCCTTATCGAGATAAGCGACCGCTCGTGAGAGTGCGTTCGAGCTCACATTAACTCCGGCTTGATTTGCGAGCGTCATTCCCCAAACGACGTACGCCGTCATGAAGTGATCGCTGTCGCCGTCTTTCCACCAGCCCCAACCGCCGTCAGCATGTTGGAAGTCGGAGAGGCGCTCCATGCTCGCTTTCGTGATCTGATCCAGCTCGCGCAGATCGCGTGGCGCGTTCGTGTGTGTTGCCGTTGCGCTTGCGGGTTCGATGCCGCCGAAGATCTTATTCATCGCCGCTTCCGGGCGGAGACCGAGATCGCGGAGCGTCTTCGCCGTGATTACGGCCGGCAGGAAGCGGCTCATCGTCTGTTCCGTGCAACCGTAGGGATACTCGATCAGGTATGGCAGCGCGTCGAGCATCGTAGTGGCCATGCTCGGGGCGACCTGGACCGTGAGCGTAGTTGATTCACTGCGGCGTTCTTTCGGAATGTCGAGCTTGATCGAGACACTGTCACCGCGCATTTTTCCCGATCGCGAAACAAACTTCTCGATGCCGTGCTCGAAGATGGTGAACGTCTTCTCCATCGCATCGGCATACTTTGCGCCGCGTGCTTCAACCTTCAGCCTGGCCTCGCTCGCGTGCGTCACAAGCACCTGCCAATCGACCCGCTGCTCGCTGTTTGCTTTCACTTCGATTGCCGGCGCCGCGCCGTTCGCCTGGAGGGTCAGTCCTTCAGCGTTCAACGCCGGCGAGACACGCATCGGCTGATCGGTGTTGTTATTGATGACCGCCGACACCGTTACCTGATCGCCGACGACGAAGAAACGCGGGGCCTGCAACCTGACGATAAGCGGCTGTTTGGTTCGCGTGGAAGAATTCCCGATGCCGAATTGATTTCCCGTCGTTGCTGCACGCGCAGTCGCGGACCACGTCGTCAATGAATCCGGATACTTGACCTTCACGGTCGCGGTCCCGTCGGCGTCAGTCTTGACGTCGGGAAGCCACAGGATCGTCGAACGGAAATCGTTACGCACCTGGACCGGCTCCTGCGTTCCCGGTGGAGGTGGCGGTTGGTTGTAGGTCAGTTCCTTGATCTCCGACCTCATCACTGAAGTTTCGTCATACATCCGGGCAGCTTTTGGGGCCTGCGCAGCTCCATCGATCGACATGTAATTACCGCTGGTACCCGATATGCCGCCGTTGAAGCTGATCTGCTGGTCGCCGCGGGCGGCCACCCTCCGTCCAAGCTCCTTGTCTTTACCGCCTCCCACTCCCACTAATCCGTAATCAACCAAACGTCCATCAACTTCCTCCAGCCGTGCGTATCTCTTTTGGTTCAGGGTGCTGCTCGTGGTGATCATGTTCGCTCGCTTGCGGCCGTAATAAAACTGGCGCGGATCGCCGGCGTAATCCTGTTGTATGTATTTGACTGACTCGTCGACCAGACCCAATGCGATCTCGGCAGACACCGGCCGCCCATTCGCATCTTTCGCTTCGACAAACAACGTTCCTTCTTCACGCGGCTGATACTGCTCGCGATCGGGTTTCACGTTCACAGCGAGAAACTGTTCGATGGGTGGCACGATCACTTGCTTTACATCCATGTACGCTTCTGCATCAGACGACATGAACGCGCTCAGGAAAATGTTCGGAACGTGCTTCTCCTCAATCGGGAGCTCGATTAGTTTCACCGTGCCGGTGACGTGGACCAGTTTGTAACTGAACAAGTCTTCCGCCTCGACGCTGAACAAAACATAACGATCGCTCTCCGGCACTGAGATCATCACCGGCGCGGTTTGGCCCACCCGGAACGTATCCTTGTCGACGACGATCTCGAGTCCACCGCGTCGATAGCCGAGATCTGTGGTCGCGTTAGTCGCCACAAACACGTAGGTCTCGGCCTT
>DATANW010000178.1:0-23707 GCA_036266055.1 Pyrinomonadaceae bacterium
GTCTCGCCCGCGGCGGCGCTCAGGAACGTTACGGGATCAAACCCGACATCACTACGCTCGGAAAGATCATTGGCGGCGGACTTCCGGTCGGCGCGTACGGCGGCAGTCGCGAGATCATGAACCACATCGCGCCCGCTGGTCCTGTTTACCAGGCGGGAACTTTGTCGGGAAATCCGTTGTCGATGACGGCGGGACTCGTCACATTGCGTCGCCTGCGCGATAAGACAGTCTACGAGCGCCTCGAAAACTCCACGCGCCGGCTCTGCGAGGGACTCGCGGAGGCGGCCCAGGATGCAGACGTGATCACCGATACCAACCGCGTTGGTTCAATGTGGACCAGCTTTTTTACGAACGAGCCGGTGGTGGATTGGAGCAGCGCGAACAAGTGTAATCGCGAAATGTACGGACGTTTTTTCCACGCGATGCTGGAAGCCGGCGTCTACCTGGCGCCTTCACAGTTCGAGGCGGCGTTCGTGAGTCTGGCGCATACTGACGAGATTATTGAGGAAACGATTAACGCCGCGCGACAGGCTTTCACCCGGATCTAAACCGGCAGGTCAATAATGAACCGCGACCCTTTATCAGGTTCGCTGGCGACGCTGATCTTCCCACCATGCAACTCGACAATCTGCTTCACGATCGCCAGCCCGAGTCCGGTGCCTCGTTTCTTCGTCGAAAAGAACGGTTCGAAGATGCGATCGCGGGTGGCCTGGTCCATTCCCCTTCCCTGGTCCGCAATGACCACGCGCGCATACACGCGCCCCGCCCGCCCGTTGCCATCGCTTGACGGTGCGATCAGCTCAGTTGAAATGCGCACCGGCGCGCCCTCCTGGCTGGCATCGACCGCGTTTGCGATCACGTTAACGAAGACCTGTCGCAACTGGTACGCGTCCCACTGTCCGGTGATCGCCCCGTCCGCAAAATCTTTCTGAACCGTCGCGTTCTTCTCCTGAATCCGTTCGCTGACGAGATCGAGACTCCGTTCGAGCGACTCATGCAGGTCGACTGACGATCGTTCCAACTCCTTCTGCCGCGAAAACTGCGTGACGTCGACGACCAGCTTGTTCAGGTGTTTGATGCCGCGCTCGACGAGCTCGATCGTGTTAAGCGCGTCCTCGTCGGTCACACTGTCGCGCAACATCGAGACGCCGAGTCGAATACTTCCCAGCGGATTGCGAATCTCGTGCGCAACCTGTGTTGTCGCTTGTCCAACCGCCGCCAGCGATTCGCTGCGACGCAGCGTACGTTCTGCTTCGGCCGCTTCTGTCGCGTCGACCAGCGTCACGATCTGACCGCGATCGCCGTCGATCCCGAGTGGTGCTGAATAGACGTCGAACGCTTTATCGCTCTCTTCGACCTGGGCCACCAAACGCCCGTGATACGTCGCCTTGTTGACGCGCACCGACGTGACGGTGTCGAGGATCTTCATCACGTCGTCCGGCGCGAATCGTTCCAACACAGACGCGCCGATGCTTGCTTTCGGATAAATCCGGAAGAACGCGGCGTTGGCGCTGCGAATGCGATCATCTTCGTCGATCGCCGCCACGGCACTGACCATGCCTTCCAGCAGTTGAGTCGTGAACGTGCGCTCCCGACGCGCTTCAAACATACTGCGACGCACTTCTCGAAACTGCCGCTGCACCTGCCAGATCGTTCCCACCGCGACGAGTGTGCCGACCAAAAGCGCCAGCAGGATCCACTTGATGATCTCTCGTCGCGCCTGGTTTCGCACCTCCTGCAGTTCCAGGAGCACCTGGTCCTGCCGACCCTGCTCTCGAACAAACATTTGATTGAGCTTGGTGTCGACTTGCCGGAACGCCTCGAAACCGTCGAGACCATATGTCCTCACGTCTTTTGTGGTTTCAAGATACGATTGCAGCGCAGTGCGAACCTCCTGCCAAAGCGGTTCCCCGGACAGTGGTGGTCCCTCGAGCTTTTCAACTGCTTCCTCGATTTGATCTCGGGCGAGGTTCAGGCGAAATTCGAATGGCGGCAAGAACTCACGCCGTTGTGCTTCCGTTCCGGCCTCGGTGCGTCCTCGCAGACGAGCCTCAATGTCCAGCCTTGCCACCTTGAGTCGTAGTTCCAACAGATAGTTAAGCCGGGCCGACCGCTGAATAGAGAGATCGCGCGCGCGAATTCCGACACTATCCATCTGTTTGACGCTTAGATAGCCCAACCCGGAAATCAGCCCGAGTAGTAACAGGAAACCAATGATCAATGGCGCGAGCGCCGGCGCAAATCCTTTGAGTGATGAAAGCGGAGACCGCACCCGTCGCTCCTCGGGAGAGGGCGTCCTGCGGTAAACGACTTCGGGATGTTTGTCTGCCGGTTCCATTAGCGATTCGAAGCTACGGCTTGGCGTCCATCCAATTCTCACCGACGCCTACATCGGCGACCAGGGGCACATCAAGCTCCACTGCCGTTTCCATCTCGTGCTTCAGTATCTCGGTTACCTTGTCGACTTCCTTGTCAGGCACTTCCACCAGCAACTCATCATGCACCTGCATCAGCAGCCGCGCGGCGAGTCCGTTGCGTTTGAACTCTTCGTCGACGTGCAGCATCGCGATCTTCACGATGTCGCTCGCAGTACCTTGAATCGGCATGTTTATGGCTTCGCGTTCCGCTGCTTTTCGGATGTTCGCGTTGCGATCGGCGATGCCGGGCAACGGCCGAATGCGTCCGTAAATGGAGCGGACGTAACCATGCTCACGCGCGCGTAAAGGCACTTCCTCCATGTAACGCCGCACGCCTTTGTACGTGTTGTAGTAATCCTCGATCACCTTCTTCGCTTCCTGTCGCGAGATGCCAACGCGCTGCGACAGTCCCCACGGCTCGATGGCGTAAGCGATCGCGAAATTTACGATCTTCGCAAAACGACGCGCTTCTTTTAGCTCGGCATCGGTCCTGGCGCCGAACACAAGTCGCGCCGTGCGCGCGTGAATGTCTTCGCCTTTTTGAAACGCTTCGAGCATCACCGGATCCTGCGTGATATGGGCCAACAAACGCAGTTCGAGTTGCGAATAGTCGGCGGAGATAATCTTGTTTCCCTTTTCGGCGACGAACGCGCGGCGAATGCGACGGCCCATCTCACTCCGGATCGGAATGTTCTGAAGGTTCGGATCGCTCGACGATAAACGCCCCGTGGCAGCTACCGTTTGATTGAGCTGACAGTGAATACGTCCGTCGGTCGCGATTTGATGCGGCAGGGCATCCGTGTACACGCTCTTCAACTTGTCGAGCTCGCGATAATCGATGATCAATCGCGGCAGCTCATACTCTTGCGCCAACTCTTCGAGCACCGCCTTGCTCGTGGAAATGCGTCCGGTCGATGTTTTTCTGCCGATGTCGATGTTCATGTCGGAAAGCACTTCGCCGACCTGCTTCGGCGAACCGATGTTGAACTCGCGTCCGGCCAGCTCATAAATCCTGACGGTGAGTTTGTGCAGCTCTTGTCCGATGTAACTCGAGAGATCGCCGAGCACTTTCTTGTCTACTTTCAGTCCCGCGCGTTCCATTCGATAAAGCAACGGCGCGAGTGGCAGTTCGACTTCGGAATAGATCGTCTCGAGTTTCTTATCGAGTATACGAGCGTAAAGTACGCGCGCGGTTTGGGCCGTCAGATCGGCGGCTGCCGCAGTGGCCCAGGCGGTTTCGGACCAGTTTGCGGGCGGCTTGTGACCGTTCTCAATGTTCAGCGCGTCTTTCGCGAGGTCGGCAAGATCGTACTTGCTGCGCGTGGGATCGAGTAGATACGCCGCGAGATACGTGTCATGCCTGACGCCTTCGAGCGTGATGTTGAAGTGATCGAGCAGACCGGTTGCTCGTTTCACGTCGTGCACCGTCTTCTCAACCAGACCGTTGGACAGCACTTCGCGCAGTGGACCAATCGCCGCTCCTGTGCCGCCGGCGAACTTTTCGAGGTCTACATAAGCGGAGACTCCGGCGTTCGTGGCAAAGGCAATACCGCGCGCTGAATCGAGTTCGGCGAAGCATTCCTGTTCGCCGGTGCCGGCGGGTGTCGAATCGGCGACGGCGATCCCGACGCTCTCCGCGTCGAACAACGTGCGGACGAGGTTGTCGAGATCCGACTTTGTTTGTACCACGCGGTAGCTGCGTTCCGCCTCGACGATTGCGGGCCGCTCGACTGCCGCATCAGCGTACTCGCGCGTAAGGTTTGAAAACTCCAACTCGCGGAACAGCTCGTACGCCGCGGCGCGATCCGGCGGCCGCGACCTGATCTCGTCGAGCTTCAACTCAACCTCGACGTCGATGCGGATGCGCGCGAGCTCGCGCGACTTTCTGATCAACTCAGCGTTGTCGCGCAGCGACTCGCGATACGTCTTGTGTTTGACTGACTCCCAACCCGCCAGGGCCGCTTCGATCGACCCGAACTGCTGAATTATCTGCACGGCGCCTTTCGAACCGATGCCCGGCGCGCCGGGTATGTCGTCGATCGAGTCGCCCATCAGTCCCAGGAGATCCACGAGTTTGTCAGCCGTCACGCCGAACTTCTTCTCCACCCACGCTTCGTCGCACCATTCAACCGGCGGCACGGGTTCTTTTCGCTTCACGACCTGCGAATTCTGCCGCATACAAATGATCCACGGATCGCGAACGAGCTGGCACATGTCTTTGTCGTTCGACACGACGACGACCTGAAGTTTTTTTTCCGCTGCCTGGTTTGCGAGCGCTCCGATAACGTCATCGGCCTCGTAACCCGGCACGTTGATCACCGGAATGTTCAGCACTTCGCAAAGTCGAAAAATGTAGGGCATCTGCGACGACAGGTCGTCGGGCATCGCCAGGCGGTTCGCCTTGTAGTCGGCAAACATCTCGTGCCTAAACGTCTTCTCGCGCGACTCAAAAACGGCGGCGATGTATTCGGGTTTTTCTTCACGCACCAGCTTAAGCAGCATGTTGGTGAAGATGTAAACGGCTTGGGTCACCTGACCCTGAGCAGTGGCAAGCGGCGCCGCGCGATTTTGCATCGGCGCAAAGAAAGCCCGAAAGATGTGCGACATCGAGTCGATCAGAAACACACGTTCAGGCCGGTCGTGACTGACTAAAGACTGTGCGGCAGGCATGTGAGGAGATCATAGGAAGGTGGTTTGAGAGTGTCAATCACGACTACTCGGCCGATAGCCGATAGTCTCGCCGAACACTCTTTGCGCCTCTGCATCTTTGCGTCTTTGCGTCGTTGCGTCTTTGCGGGAAAAGGTTGTAATTGAGCGAACAAGATCTCCCGCAAAGACGCAAAGGCGCAAAGATTACGAATTGCTGCGACGTCAAGGCTCTGCCGCTAATTCACGCACGTGCGCGCGCACCGTACCGCCGAGCGTGGCCAGGTTGTAACCACCTTCGAGACACGAAACCAGACGTCCCTGACAACTGCTCGCCGCCCACTCTTTGACTACTTTCGTCAGGGCGACGAAATCGTCGTCCTGAAGCAGCAACTGTCCGAGCGGATCGTGAAGATGCGAATCGAAACCCGCGGAAATGATGATCAGATCGGGCGTAAAACTGGTGGACATTTCGTCGAGCGCCGCTTCGAATCCACGCTTCTGATCTGCCGCGGGCGTCGCTGCGCGCAGGGGCAGGTTCAGTGTGTAACCAAGACCGCGTCCAGTCCCCTTTTCACCGCGCGTTCCCGTTCCCGGATACCACGGATACTGATGTGACGAGAAGAAGTAGACCGTCGGATCGTCGTAAAAGATTCCCTGCGTGCCATTACCGTGATGCACGTCCCAGTCGATGATCGCCACCTTCTCGATCTCCGGATATTTTCGTTGCGCGTAACGCGCTGCCACCGCGACGTTGTTGAAAAGACAGAAGCCCATCGCGCGTTCTTCCGTCGCGTGATGTCCCGGCGGCCGCACCGGCACGAATGCATTCTTCACTTCGCCGCTCATGATCAGATCGACAGCCTGGCACGGCGCACCCGCCGCGTGCTTCGCGGCGTCGAGCGAACGCATCGAGACGACGGTGTCCGCGTCGAGATAGCCCGTACCTTCGCTGACGACGCGTTCGATCAGTTTGTAGAGTTGCGGGGAATGAGCGGCTTGAATATCGCCGCGCGCGGCTTGGGTAGCCTGCACTTCACGCAACCTGGACCAAAGTTCATCGTCGCTTCGCAACGCTTCCATAACAACACTGTAACGTGAAGGCGTCTCGGGATGGCCGGGTCCGGTGTCGTGCTCTTTAAAGATTGGATGATGAATGATGGCGGTGGTCATGGGTATTGATCCGTACGTTGATCGGTTTACGTCGATTCTAAAAACGTACGATAACAAAACGACCAATGCGTGTTCCAGTTGTGAACCTACGTATTTGCGCCAATTTCACTTGCGGAATGACGATTGCCAAACATTGCGGTGGAGAAGTCAAGCGCGATGTGGAGGCATAGTCATGAAGAGGGTCCTCATCTTCATATTAGTTTGGAGTTTATTGGTGCTGACCGGAACGCTGGTGTCGGCAGACGGAAGAACACGATCGCATAAATCCGCATATCAATCGATTCGCATAACAACGGAGGCAACTGATGGCATACGATGAAGAAGAAGCAAGACGAAGCCGCGTAGTGGTGGAAACGCCGAATGAACGACGCGAGGTGGTCCATTCGCAGTCCGTCCGCGACAACAGCGGAATCTCGGCGGGCATGGTCGGCGTGCTCGTGGTTGTGGCTATCGCGCTGATCACGATGCTGGTGCTTTTCTGGATGAGCAGTCAGCGAACGACTGAAGAAACGGCAGCGCTGCAGGCACAGCAGCAACCGACCGTGATCCAGCAACCGGCTCCGGCACAACAGCCTCCGGTCATCATTCAACAACCGGCCGCACCGGTGACCCAACCAGCGCCAATCATTGTTACGCCACCGGCAGGCGGTTCGACGGGTTCGGGCACGACCGAGAGCGTCAACATGGACTCAACCATCCAAACCGCGATCGACAAACGACTGACGGACGATCCGGCATTCTCATCGCTTGGCATCACGGCGAGCGTCGTCAACGGCAAAGTGATGCTCATCGGCACGGTCAAAACCGAAGCTGTGAAAGCTGATGTCGAGAAAATGGTGAAGCAGGTAAAAGGCGTTAAGGAAGTCGACAATCAGATCATTGTAAGTGGCTGATGTTTGAAGGCCAGCAACAGGATGGCGCCGCGGTTCCAGCGGAAGTTGGAGCGCGGCGTTGTTCTTTTAGCTGATCTGTATTTCGCGAGTTGTGAAAGAGGTTTCGAGCGTGATGCTTGTGTCCTCACAGTTGATCACGAGGCGGCGACCGTCTTCACTTTGAAATAGATCCACGGATTGGATTGGCGAAGGTAATGAAATCGGTTGCCAGCGCCTGAGATTCTCATCGACCTCAAGTTCGGCGAGCGCCAGAGTTTCCGGTAATAAGCCCATCTCGGCGTCGAGATAGATGTTCCAGATGAATCCGATATCAAGTAGCAGGTAGGCCGTTTCGTCCCACACGAGATAGCGCAACACACTCGCGCCGATGACGTGCGCGATCACGTGGTCCTGGTGCGTGTTTGTGACAGCTGCGCTCCACATCGAACTCAAACTTCAAAATCCATCAAACTCCTCGACTTCAACGCCGCTACCGCCGCCGAAACGATCGAACCCAATCCACCAATCACGACCGACAACGGCGCGCCAATCACCGCTGCCAGCAATCCCGCTTCAAGCTCACCAAGCTGCGGTCCACCCATGAAGAACATCATGTTGATCGACGTCATGCGTCCACGGAGTTGATTCGGCGTAACCAACTGGCGAATCGTTTGTCGCAAGACGGTGCTAACCGTGTCGGCTGCGCCGGTAACAGCCAGCATCATTAACGAAAACCAGAACACAGTCGAGACGCCAAACGCTGCCGTGGCCAAACCAAAGATCGCAACCGACACCACCACCAGCCGGCCTTGTTTACTAAAACTGCCCATCCGCGCCATCACCAGCGCCGTGATTACGGATCCGATTGCCGGCGCCGCCGCGAGCAAACCGTAGCCACGCGCGTCGACGTGCAAACGTTCGCTCGCAAAGATCGGCAGCAACAAGGTAGCCGACGCGAAAAACGTGGCCGCGAAGTCGAGCGTCATCGTCTGCACGATGATCGGCGTGTTCCAAACGAATCGCAGTCCTTCCTTCAACGCACCAAAGCTCAACGCGCTGCCGCTGTTGGCGTCTCGCTCAGGATCGCCGCTCGTCTTCATCAAAAGCAACGCCACGATCACCGCGACAAACGATAACGCGTTGAGACCATAGATCAACGCCGGCCCGCTTTCAGCCAGAATGAACCCGCCGAGCGCGGGTCCGACAATCGTCGATACGTTGAAAACCAGTATCCCAAGACTCACCGCATTTGGAAAAACCTCGGCGGGAACTAACAGCGGCATTAGCGACTGGCGCGCCGGAGTATCAAACGCACTTGCCGCCGAAGCGAGCCCGCTGAGCACGTAAATAGGCCAAACACTCTTGAGCCCCGCAAATGTGAACATTGCCAGAAGTGCGGCGCTGCTGAGCATGACCAACTGCGTCACCACCAACAATTTTTTTCGATCCAGCGCGTCCGCAACCACGCCTCCCGCCAGCGAACACACAATAATCGGCACGGCCCGAAAGGCCCCGATCAAACCCAGCGCAAGTGGTGATTTTGTGAGCAGGTAAACGTGCCAGTTGATCGCGACAAACTGCATCTGCGATCCGGTGACGGACACAATGAGGCCCAACCAGAGTAGCCGGAAATCACGGTAACGAAGAGCTGCGAATGAGGAGTTAGGCGCGGGACTCACGTATCGCCATAAGATTCGTTCAGCTTGCGAAAGTGATAAGCCATCGCGGCGTGGCGTAGCAACTCGGCCATTCGATCGTGGTGCGTGCGTGCAGCTTCCAGAAAGAACCGCCAGAACTCGCGCCGTTCCGCATCGAGCACACCGAGCTTAAACGCAATACGAACAAACGCCTTGACCGCTTTGAATCCGTGATACTGGTGCGCTTCGGGACTATCCTGCGGCACACGCTGCAACGAAACGAGCGCGCGACGATAGTACTCGCTCGGTTTGTAGATCGTACGCATGATGCGTTGATAACCGGCGACGAGCGTTTCAACATCCATTTTGGGAATGAAGTTAACAGTGGCGATCGTGTTGTTACCGGTCGCGTCGGCACCCAGCAAACGGCCTTCCCTCTCGAGTCGTTTCCAGAGCTGCGTATCAGGCAGGGCATTCAACATTCCGACCATCGCCAACGGAATCGCGCTCTCGCGAATGAACTCGATCTGCCGCTCGAAGATGTCGTCCGGGTCGTTATCAAAGCCGACGATAAATCCGGCCATCACTTCCATGCCGTGACTCTGTATCCTCCGCACGGAGTCGAGCAGGTTGCCACGGTTCTGAGACTTCTGCGCTTCTTTCAAACTCTCCTCGACCGGCGTCTCGATGCCGAGAAACACCCGGCGGAACCCCGCCTCTTTCATCGCGGCAAGCAGGTCCTCGTCATCGGCGAGATTGACGCTCGCCTCGGTCAACAGTGAAAACGGATAACCGTTCTGCTTCTGCCACTCGATGATCGCGGGCAGCAACAGTCGCACGTTCTTCTTATTGCCGATGAAATTATCGTCGACGATGAACAACGGACCACGCCAGCCAAGACGCTTGAGTTCGTTGAACTCAGCGATGACTTGCTGATTGCTCTTGGTGCGCGGGATACGTCCATAGATCTCGATGATGTCGCAAAACTCGCACGAGAACGGACAGCCGCGCGAATATTGAATGGACATGTTGCTGTACTTCTTCATGTTCACCAATCCGAAATCAGCGATCGGCGCCAGCGACATCGGCGGGCGCTCGGGCGCTTTGTACGTCCGTTTGGCCGTCCCGCGTTCGAGGTCTTGGAAAAACTGCGGCAAGGTCGTCTCGGCTTCGCCCTGGAAAATGTGATCGGCATACGGCAGATCTTCAATCGTGCTGGTGACGTATGGACCACCAAGCACGATCCGCTTTCCGCGCTTCCGGCATCGCTCCACCACTTCATGCAGCGATTCCTTCTGCGCCAGCATGCCGGTGATGAAAACCATGTCCGCCCAGTCGATCTGCGAGTTCTTCAGCGGTTCGATTTCCAGGTCGACGAGGCGGCGTTCATAGTCTCGCGGCAATAGACCGGACACGGTCATGAGCCCAAGCGGCGGGAAAACTGAGCGTTTTCCCTCGAATGGTAACGCGTGTCGAAAACTCCAGTAGGTATCGGGAAATTTGGGATTGACCAGCAACACTTTCATAGCGCGCATAATCATAGACTCTATTCAGTTCGAAGCGAGTAATAATTGTGTAACGATGGGAAACCCACAATAACCTAAACTCGCGTGGAAATCCATAACGATGATATGTGCAATCAATGTCACCGCTGTGTTATAAACTAGCACCTCCCGCACTCCGGCTTAACGGCAAACAAAGAAAGGCGATCGCGCTATGAAGACACAACTTTCACGACTCCTTGCCACGCTCCTGATCACACTGTTTGCTCTGTCGCCTGCATGGGCTACCTGCGGCGGCGGCGGCGGCGGCGGTACCGGAGGTGTCGGCGGCGGTGGCAACAACGCGGGCCCCGCGCCCACTGTCTACAAGGTGCCGTGGAAGCTGTGGGAAGCCAGGACCGCCCCGCAAAAAGGACTCGTCCTTTACTGGTTCCCTGCCAGTAACGATGAAGTTAAGAATTCGCCGATGAAGACGTCGCGCATCCTGACTCTGTATTCCGCGCAATGCGTGTCGATGACCGTCGCCGACGCCGGTGTGCCCGAAATGAAGAGCATCATCGGCGAGTCGGCACTGCCTGTCGCAGTGTTGGCCACCTCCGATGGAACCACCATTAAAAAGGTCGACAGCACCGGCGGCAAACTCAAAATCGGCGAGGTTGAGAAAGCTGTCGAAGCCGAGATGAAGCAGCGGGAGTCCGCGCTCGACACACAGTTGAAGAGCGCGAAAGACAAAATGAAAGCGGGTGACAACGACGGCGCGATCGCCGACCTGAAACCCGTCGCCGCCGAGCGTTGCCTCTTTCCAAAGAAGGCGAAAGACGCCGCCGGTCAACTGAAGAAGCTCGGCGTTGAAGAGATTGGAAGTATTCCTGATTCTCCGATCTTCGATCGCGTCGTGGGCGCACGTATCGAGGCCACGATGCGTCGCGGACTGCGCGCTGAAATTGCCGAGCAGTACGTCGTGGCGATGAAGTACTACCAGCAGGCAACCAGGATGGATCCCGCGGATCCGACGCCGCTTCGTTACCTCGGCGAGCTCTATCGTCATCACACCGGCGAATGGGACAAGGCTCGCGAAGTATTCAATCAGATTCTGAACATGCCCGCTGACGCCGTCGCTCGTGCGGTCGCGCTCCACGGACTCGGCAAGATGACGATTCATGATGGCGAGTTCAAGAAGGGCCTGTCGCTGATGGAACAGTCAGTGCAGGAGTTTCCGCTTCCGCTTGCCTACCGCAATCTCGCGGTCTACTGGCACTCCGAAGGCGACCTGGTCCAGGGTAATGCTTACACGCAAAAAGCGCTGGCGCTCGATCCGAAAGATCCCTACAACCTCGTGTTTGCGGCAGTTTTCATCGCCGCTTCCGGAAATACCGACGAGGCGTTGAAGATCGCACAAGCAAACCACGATCTGCTGCCCGCGTCGTATAATCTCGCCGCTATTTACGCGCAAGCCGGCCAGAAGAAGAAAGCGCTCGAGTTGCTGCGACGGCACTTCTACCAGTACGAACGCTATCAGGCGGTGCGTGCGAAGGAGATGATGGAGGCGCGCGTCGATGCAGTGTTCGATTCGATTCGTTACGACTCCGGCTTCCTCGCGTTGACCAGCAACGCAGACGGCAAGCTCCAGATGCCGATGCGCGGTATGCCAACTATGCAAAACCGGTAGCTCGTAACCGGAGTTAAAATAATGGTCCTGGTGCTTGGGTCTTAGGTCTTACGTCAACTAACAAAGACTTAAGACCAAAGGCCCAGGACCAATCTTCTATGGCCCAACAAACACTCGCCTCTGCCCCCTCCGCCACCGGTCAAGTTCTGAAGTTTCGCATCTGGCAAGTAATCGCCGCATCGGCAGTCGGCACCATGATTGAATGGTACGACTTCTACATCTTCGGCAGTCTCGCGGTAAAAATTGCGCCGCTCTTCTATCCCAAAGGCAACAACACGCTCGCGCTCATCGCGTACCTGTCGACGTTCGCGGTCGGTTTTGTCGTTCGTCCGTTTGGCGCGCTCTTCTTCGGACGCATCGGCGATCTCGTCGGACGCAAGTACGCATTTCTCGTCACGTTGCTGATCATGGGTGGTGCGACCGCGGCGATCGGCTTCCTCCCGACGTACGCAACGATCGGGATCGCGGCGCCGATCATTCTGCTCTTGATCCGCGTGCTTCAGGGGCTCGCACTCGGCGGCGAGTACGGCGGAGCCGCGGTTTACGTCGCGGAACACGTGCCCGACGGACGACGTGGGTTCTACACGAGCTTCATTCAAATTACGGCGACACTCGGATTGTTCATGTCGCTGATAGTTATCCTGGTGGTCGAGAACGCGATGACGCGCGAGGCTTATACCGCATGGGGCTGGCGCGTGCCGTTCATCATCTCGATCTTTCTGGTCGGCATCTCATTCTACATTCGGGTGCGAATGAAAGAGTCGCCAATCTTTCAGCAGATCAAGTCCGCCGGCATGACGTCGAGCAAACCGCTGGTCGAAGCGTTTACGAAGTGGGAGAACCTGAAGCGTGTGCTGATTTCACTGTTCGGAGCGACCGCGGGCCAGGGCGTTGTTTGGTACACCGGACAGTTCTATGCGCTCTTCTACTTGCAGACGGTGCTGAAGGTGAACGAGCGTTCCGCGCAGTACATCATCGCGATCTCGCTGCTGTTTGCGATGCCCTTCTTCGTGTTCATGGGTTCGCTTTCCGATCGGATCGGGCGGAAATGGATCATGATGGCGGGATGTTTGCTCGCGGCCCTCTCTTACATGCCGATCTATCACGCCATGCAGCGTGCGGCAGGCTCCGAGGTGGTTACGGTGTCGTCACAGAAGAGCGACATGACAGGCGCGATCAGCCTGACACCGCAGACAATGGTTAACGGCAAACTGGAGGCGGCGAAGGAAGTGCTGCCTTACACCAACTTCGAGTCGTTCATCAGCAGTCCCACGGCGTGGAAACTGATCCTGCTCGTATTTATTCAGGTGTTCTTCGTGACGATGGTCTATGGGCCAATAGCGGCGTATCTCGTAGAAGCGTTTCCAGCGAAGATTCGCTACACCGCACTGTCGTTGCCGTATCACATCGGCAATGGCGTCTTTGGTGGACTATTGCCGCTCATCGGATTATCGGTAGTCGCGCAAACCGGCAACATCTACGCCGGGCTCTACTATCCGATCATCGTCGCGAGTCTGACGTTCGTCGTGGGATCGTTGTTGCTAAGAGAGACGAAGCACACGCTGATCTGGGATGAAGTCAAGTAACACTTCTTACTGCGCCTGTTTGAATACCACGCCGTTCTTCATCACAAACACGACCTTCTCAGTCGCGCGAATCTCCTTCAATGGATCGCCCTGGACCGCGATGATGTCGGCCCACTTGCCAGTCGTTAACGTACCGGTATTCTTCTCCCAGCCTAACAACTTTGCGGCGCTGGAGGTCGCGGCGACAAGCGCGTCCATGTTGCTCATGCCGCCCCACTCGACCAGCAACTGAAATTCATGCGCGTTCGATCCGTGCGGCACCACGCCTGCATCAGTGCCGAATGCGATCAGGACTTTGTTCGCCACCGCCAGCTTGATCGCGTGGCGGACCGCGGCGGCCGCTGCCAACGCCTTCTCCGCGCGCAATCCTTTCAGTACGCCCGTCTTCGCCGCGCGTTCGACTGCTTCCGCCGCCGATAACGTCGGCACCAGGTACGTCCCGTTCGTCTTCATCAAGCGCGCGCCTTCCTCGTCGAGAAACGAGCCGTGTTCGATCGACGAGACTCCCGCGCGCACCGCGATCTTGATTCCCTCGGTGCCGTGCGCGTGCGCAGCGACTTTTCTTTCCAGCTTGTGCGCCTCCTCAACCATCGCTTTCAACTCTTCAAACGTGTACTGCGTCGCGCCCACGGCATCGCCTTCCGACAACACGCCTCCCGTAGCGCAGGTCTTGATCACATCAGCGCCGTACTTGATCTGGTAACGAACCGCGGCGCGAATCTGGTCTGGACCATCGGCGACGCCTTCTTCGATTCCCGGATCGAACAGCCCCGGCCGGAAACCGTTCTCATCGCAGTGTCCACCGCGCATTCCCAGCGCATGACCGGCGGTGACGATTCGTGGTCCCTGCGTCCAGCCTTCGTCGATCGCTTTGCGCAGGGCCATGTCGTCGAAAGGACCTTCGGCGCCGACGTTACGCACGGTTGTGAAACCCGCCATCAACGTCGCGCGCGCGTGCTGCACGCCGAGGATTGCGGCAAACGATGCGTAGTCTCGCACCAGTGCATTTTCACCGGCGGGATCGCCGAGCACGCGCCCGATGAGATGCGTGTGCGCGTCGATGAAACCAGGCAGCAGCGTGACGTCGCCAAGATCGATCACTTTCGCATTCGCGGGAACGTTCACGGAACCCGCGCTTCCTACTGCGGTGATCTTGTTGTCGTCGATCACGACCACGGCGTTGCTGATCGCCGGCGCGCCGGTGCCGTCAATCAACCGCGCAGCTTTCAGGACCAGCACGCCTTTTCCAATGGGTGGCTCGGGCGTGATCCGCGGTGTTTGTGAAATCACCGGTGTGAACACCAGGAGCAGCGTCAGTACGGGAAGCAGTTTGAAGTTTTTCATTTTTGGCCGCGGATTCTACATCTTAGTTGCTTCATCGCAAAGCCTACGTTACGCTCGTGGCCCATGAAAACAACTCGTCGCGAATTCAATTACGCGCTGCTGCTCAGCCTGTGTTCGTTGTCGTTCCGACGGTCGCGGGCGCAAACGCAGTTGCGCGTGAATGGCGATCGGATCATGCGACACATTCAACTGCTGGCGGAGTTTGGCAAGAACCCGCAGGGCGGTGTCAGTCGCGTCGCGTACAGCGATGCCGACAAACAAGGACGCGAGTATGTTCTCGGTCTGCTGCGCGAGGCGAAGCTCGACGTCTCTATCGACGCGGCTGGGAATCTCATCGGGCGCCGAAGCGGAAACGCGAGCGGGCTCGCGCCGTTACTGATCGGATCGCATATCGATTCAGTTCCCGAGGGCGGAAACTACGATGGCGTTGTCGGCTCGATGGGCGCGATCGAAGTTGCGCACACGCTCGCTGAGAAGAACGTGACGTTGCGCCATTCGCTCGAAGTAGTCATTTTTCAAAACGAAGAAGGTGGGTTGATCGGCAGCCGGGCGATGGACGGCGAGCTCACGGAACGCGAACTCGATCTAGTCAGTCGCAGTGGAAAAACGATTCGCGATGGAATCAAGTTTATCGGCGGCGACCCGACGAACCTCGCCAGCGTTCGCCGCCAGAAAGGCGACATCGCGGCGTATCTCGAGTTGCACATCGAGCAGGGCGGTTATCTCGATACTGAAAAGATCAAGATCGGCGTCGTCGAAGGTATTGTCGGGATCAACTGGTGGGACGTCACGATCGAAGGCTTTGCGAACCACGCCGGAACGACGGCGATGAACAATCGGCAGGATGCGCTACTCGCGGCAGCGAAGTTTATCGAAGCAGTCAATCGCATCGTGACGAGCGTGCCGGGACGGCAAGTCGGCACCGTTGGCAGGATCAACGCATTGCCGGGAGCGCCGAACGTCATTCCGGGCAAGGTCGTGCTGAGTCTCGAACTGCGCGATCTCGACGCGCAGAAGATCAACATGCTCTACGAGAAGATTCGGGCGGAAGCGCAGCAGATCGCCACGGCCAGCAGGACCAGTTTTGACTTCAAAGAGATCAACGTCAACATTCCCGCGCCGACTGCCGCTCGCATTCGATCCCTGATCGATGAAGCGGCGCGCGAGCTTGGACTATCGACCAAGTTGATGCCTTCCGGCGCAGGGCATGACGCGCAGGACATGGCCCGGCTTGGGCCGGTCGGAATGATCTTCGTGCCGAGCGTCGGCGGCATCAGTCACTCGCCACGTGAGTTCTCGCAGCCCGAGGACATCATCAACGGCGCAAACGTCTTGCTGCATACGTTACTGAAGCTCGATCGAGCTTAATCAAAACGCATGGACCAGGAGATTCTGAGATTTGCGTTGGCGGCGTTCGTGACACTGCTCGTCGTGGTTGATCCACCGGGCGTCGTACCGATTTTCGTCGCGCTCACACAACACGAACCTGCTCGTCGCTCAGCGATACTCACGCGCGCCGTACTCATCGCTTTCGGCGTCGCACTGTTTTTCCTGATCGCCGGACGCGCGGTGCTTTCGTATCTCGGCGTCACAGTCCACGCGTTCTCAATCAGCGGCGGAATACTTCTCTTCGTCACAGCAATGCCAATGTTGTTTGGACAACGCGGCGGCCTGCAAGCACCCGAACCGCGTGAGCGTGGCGGCGAAGACATTTCAGTGTTTCCGCTGGCAATGCCTTTGCTGTCCGGTCCTGGCACGATCGCGACGATACTGCTGTTGACTTCACAAGCAGGTAGCGACGTCAGAAAAGTGGGGGCGATCGGAGTCGCGATAGCGATCGTCTTTCTGGTCTCGTTTATCTCCCTGTACCTCGGCTCGCGTTTGATGCGACTACTCGGCGAGGGCGGCGTGCACATCGCAACCCGCGTGATGGGAATCGTTCTCGCCGCACTCGCAGTGCAGTACGTCCTGAACGGAATTACAGGCTATTACCACCTGCTGTCCGGTCGTTGACACGCATTTACTCGTATCGCAACGCGACGATCGGATTGACCTTCGTCGCTCGCCGTGCAGGGATGTAACTGGCGAGGGCCGCAACCGCAATCAGTAACAAGGAGATCAGCGTGAACGTCGTCGCATCTGTCGCCGTAACGCCGAACAGCAACGTCGACATCACACGCGTCAACGCAAAGGCCGCGATCAAGCCGATCGCGATGCCGGCGATGACGAGCTTCAATCCGTAACCGACCGCGAGTTTCAACACGGCGCCAGTCTGTGCGCCCAGCGCCATCCGGATGCCAATCTCGTGCGTGCGTTGGGCCACCGAATAACTCATCACGCCGTAGATTCCGACCGCGGCGAGGGTCAAAGCGACGCCGGCGAAGATCGCCAGCAGCAACATGCTGAAACGTTGTCGCGCGATCGATTGAGTAAGTATTTCGTCCATCGTGCGAATGTTCGACACGGGTTGGTCCTTGTCGATCTCCCACACAGCGTTGCGCACTGTCGCCGCCAGGCTCGCCGGATCGACTTCCGTCTTCACCACCAGATCGTCCGACGGGAAGAAGCCCATCTGACGGTAGCTCAGATACATTTGCGGGCGCGGATCGGCGGTCAGTTCAAACTGGCGCACGTCTTTCACGACTCCAATCACCTGAAACCAGTCTTCAGGCCGCTGAATCCTGCCGGCGCCAATGCGCTTTCCAACCGCGTCCTGACCGGGCCAATAACGACGCGCCGTCGCTTCGCTGATCACGACGACGCGCGGACTGGTGCGAACGTCCTGATCGGTAAACGAACGTCCGCTCAACAACGGAATGGTCATCGTGTCGAAGTATGCGGGACTGATGATGCGCGTAACGACGATGTTTTCCTGTCCCGGTGGTGGCGGAGGTTGGCCTTCGATGCTCACTCCGATCGAGTTGCCCTGGCGATACAGCGGAAGGTTGGTCGTCACTGCCGCTGATTTCACCCCGGCGACACTCTGAACGCGTTGGACCAGCGCGGTATAGAACGCCGAGCGCCGTTCAAAGTCCGGATACTTCGGTTGCGGCAATACGACCTTCATCGTCAACAGATTGTCGGCGCGAAATCCCGGATCGACATTTCGCAGCCGCAGAAAACTATTAATCAGTAGCCCCGCCCCAATCAGTAGCACAAGCGACACCGCTACTTCCGCCATCACGAGCAAGCCACGAATGCGCTTGCCGCTGCTGCCCGTTGCCGAGTCGCGTCCGCCCTCCTTCAAAGTTTCCGTTTGATTGAAACGAGCAGCCTGGATCGCGGGCGCCAGTCCGAAGATCAGACCAGTGATCATCGCCACCACAAACGTGAAGCCAAGCACTTTTAGATCGATAGAAATCTGACCTGTCTGCGCTATGTTCTCCGGGATAAATGCTCGCAGCACCATCAGGCCGCCGTACGCAATCATTAAACCGACCACACCGCCGATCGTGGCAAGCAAAACACTCTCGGTCAGAAACTGCCGGATCAAACGCTGGCGCCGCGCGCCGAGTGCGATGCGCACCGCAATCTCTTTTTGTCTAACGGCCGCGCGCGCGAGTAGGAGGTTGGCGACGTTCGCACAGGCGATCAAAAGGACCAGGCCGACGGCGCCAAGAAGTATCAGCAACGCCGGTTTGATGTCGCCGACTACATGTTCGTGCAATGAAGTTACGGCCGCGCCGAGATCCGTATTCGACTGCGGATACTGTTGCTGCAAACGAGCGGCGATCGTGTGCATCTCCGTTTGCGCTTGTTCGAGAGTCGTTCCCGGTTTGAGTCGCGCCAGCACTTGCAGGTAATGACGATTGCGATTGGCAGCGTCTTCACTTGTGAAAGCAATCGGCACCCAAACTTGATTGTCGCTCGAGGGAAATTGAAAGCGCGCGGGCATGACGCCGACGACCGTGTAGGTCTCGCCATTGAGGTTGAGCGGCTTGCCGACGATGCTGTTATCGCCGCCGAACCGGCGTTGCCACAATGCGTAACTCAACACGACCACGCGATTCGAGCCGGGCTGATCTTCGGCGGCGGTGAATGTGCGGCCGATCTGCGGATCCACTCCGAGTAGCGGGAAGAGGGTCGCGGAAACATAGCGACCTTCGAGTCTCTCGGGATCGCCGGCGCCTGTTAAGTTGAAGCTGTTATCGGCAATGGCCGCCATCCCTTCGAAGACTGTGTTTTGGTCGCGCCAGTCGACGTAATTGGCAGCTGCTGGTGTGTCGTGCGGGTAGCCAAACTTGCTGGCGTCTTCCCAGACCATCACGAGTCGTTCGGGATCTTTGTAGGGCAACGGGCGAAGCAGTACGGAGTTGACGACGCTGAAGATGGCAGTATTTGCGCCGATGCCGAGTGCGAGTGCGATGACGGCGACGACAGTGAACCCGGGGTTCTTCAACTGCATACGCCGGGCGTAACGTAAGTCCTGGAAGAAATCTGTCAGCAAGTTGGACCTCCCGGCGCCACCTGGCACTGGTGTTTCGTGAAATGGTTTGTGAACGCGTTTGAGTTCGGATGGCAGGACGTCGGCGTCAGCGAGTTCGCGAAGTGCGATGCGCTTTGACTCATGTTCTGAAAAACCCTTGGCGATCGACCGCTGGTAGACGTCGTCGAGGTGTTGGGCCAACTCTTCGACGATCTCCGCCTCCTGCGCCGGCTGCAAGCGCAACGAAGCGAGTCGCCCGGTGATCTCTTGTTTCCAGTCAGGCATGTTCGATTCCAGTGATGCGACTGATCGCTTCGACAAACTCACGCCAACTATTCCGCTGCGCCGCAAGCACCTTCTTTCCTTCGGCGGTCAATCGGTAGTAGCGCCGTCGTCGCTGGCCGGCCTTCTCGACCCACCGTCCCTGAATCCACCCGCGCTTTTCCAGCCGGTAGAGCAGCGGATAGAGCGAGGCAACATTGAACCGCAGCGTCCCCTTGGAGCGCCGTTCGATTAGCGTCCCGATGTCATACCCATGTCGTGGCTGATCTTCGACGAGCGAGAGTATGAGCAACTCCGCACTCCCCTTCTTCAACTCCCGATCGAGCATCCGCGAACCGATATGTGGCATAGCGATATATTATTGAGCCGCATATCACACGTCAACACAGGAAATCTCGTGCGAATGATCCGGTTTTTGCGTGGAAGCAGTCGAGAAAGAAAAATGCGCTGAACGATCAAAGCCATTCAGCGCATTTCGAAAAGTGTGACTCGGAGACTTACTTACACTTGCTGTAGCCGCAATCGCGACAGAAATCGCAGCCGCTCGCATGCTCGAGCTGTCCATGGCATTCGGGGCAGATGCCGATCATGTTTGACATGATGGCGCCCGTCACGGGCTTTTGTTCAGGGTGAATGTGCGAGGCGTGCTGGCTCACTGCACGGGCCGAGTCAGGGAGATCCTGGACGCGGCGCACGGTGATCATGATGCACTCTGCGACCGCTTGTTCGGGGGAGGTCAGTAACCGCTCGTTGAACCAGACGGCGTGCGTACCCGTGACTTTGTTGAGACTGTAAGCGACTTCCGCCGCGTCGAAACCACCACGCAGCATCTTCGACGCCAGCAAGCCCACGCCACCGCTGATCGGACCAGTCGCAAATACTTCCTGGATCATCTTGCCATCGTGATTGACTGTTACGTAAAGGTTTTGACCGTCGAACGGAATCTGCCAGGTCGCGCCCCTGAGTTCACGCGGACGCTCGATGCGAATCGCAGTCACGGCCGGCACCGGAACGATGTCCGAATGTTCGCGCGCGATCGCTTCCTGTCGCGCTGAAGCATCGTCCGCGGCAACCACTTCCGCGTGGCTCACTGTGCCAGAAGCGACTTCCGCGACCGGCTCCACGACCGCTTCCGGATTGCACGCAACCTCACCTTTCGGTTCTTCCGCTTTCATCGACGTGAGCACCTGATTGTCACGCGATCCATCACGATAATAACTAACGGCCTTGCAACCAAGCTGTCGACCAAGGCGATACAACGCGTCGACTGATTCAACCGTGTCGTTGACGGCGCCATTGCACGTCTTCGAGACGCTATTATCGACGTTGCGCTGAGCAGCCGCGAGCACATGAACGTGCTGCTCAGCGCTTATGTTCATCGCCGAGATAAAATGCGACGGCAACTCACGCTCGTGTTCCACGACGTAAGCGGCAGCCGCATCTATCGATTCCTGATCGCACTGGTCCACATCCATTCCGAGCGCTTGCGCCGCGAGCGTATGCACATACGTACGCGTGCCGAGCGTGTCTTTGCGCACGTAGGCCCACGAGAAGTTCGGCTCGATTCCTGATGAGGTCTCCGCCACGAGCGAGATAGTTCCGGTCGGCGCGATGGTCGTCACTTCATAATTGCGCGGCGTCAGCGGAATGTCTTTCGGAATGCCGATCTGGTTGTAAAGGAAATCTGTATACGCCTCGCGGTTTGGCTCAAATTCCGGAAACACACCTTTCTCGGCGCCAAGCCGGTTGCTCTCCATCCACGATTCGCGACGCACAAAGCCCATCACTTCGTCCATCAGATCGATCGAAGCCGGCGAACCGTAGGTGACGCTCAGATTCAAACAAAGATCCGCAAAGCCCATGATGCCGAGACCCACCGGCCGCGTGCGATGGACCACATCGTTGATCTCGGGCAGCGGCCAGGCACACGTGTCGATCACGTTGTCGAGAAAACGCGTGCACAGGTGCGTGACTTCGCGCAGCCGGTCCCAATCGATTCGCTTTTCGGCATCGTAAAACTTCGCGAGATCGATCGAACCGAGGTTGCATGAATTCGAGAAGTGCAGAAACTGTTCGCCGCACGGGTTGCACGAATAGATCGGACCCATCGAGTTCATCATGTGGTTGTGGCGATTCACTTCGTCGATGAACGCGATACCCGGTTCCGCATACTTGTGCGCACTCGCAACGATGCGGTTCCAAATGTCGGGCGCGAAAACCATTCCCGGCAGCGGCGGTTCTTCAATCGAACAAACCGACAGGTCGGCATTAACAAACGCCTGCCGATCGCAGAACGTCATAGTCGATCCGTCGGCGCGACGGTACACAACATAGTCGCCATCGCGCACCGGATCATGAATCGGCTCTTTCCACGGCTCACCGTTGAACTCCAACTGGAACCATTCATCGTTATCGACTGCTTTCAAAAACTTGTCAGTAACGTTGACGGAGATGTTGAAGTTGGTGAGCGAATGCTGATCGTTTTTCGCGTGAATGAAACGCAGCACGTCAGGATGGGTAACGCGCATCATGCCCATGTTCGCGCCGCGTCGCACGCCGCCCTGCTTCACAACGTCTGTCACCTGGTTGACGATGTTCATGAACGACACCGGACCCGACGCAACGCCGGTGGCGGAGCTGACCATCGCGCCGTGCGGACGCAGAAATTCGTAAGTCATGCCTGTGCCGCCGCCGGTTTGATGGATGGTGGCGGCCGCTTTGGCGTGTTCCATGATGCCGGAAAGCGAGTCGGGCACTTCCAGCACAAAACACGCCGCCAACTGCCCGTTCGCTTTACCGGCATTGACGAGACACGGCGTATTGGGGACGAACTCGCGCTTGAGCATCACGTCGCTCATCGCGGCAAAAAACTTGTCTCTTTTTTCGCCCGTTTCCGCGGCAGAAACGTGGCCGACTACGCGCCGGACAATATCGGCCCATTCCTCGATGGCCCGGCCCTTCGAGTCCTTCATTGAATAGCGCTTGCTAACTACTTTTCTGGCATTAAGTCCCAGTTCCTGCGTTCCTCGGCGCGGAGACACACTGGTCGTACCGACGGGGGTACGTCCGACTTTTTTGCCGATAGCTGCGCTCATCAATCTCTGCCTTTCTTACGGGGAGCCCGAAAGCAAATTGTCGTTCAAAAACACGTCGGCCAGGCGTAATTACTACGCAGGCTTTAACTTAGAGTGTTTGGCGGATACTCCGGTTGGCTAACTTCTTCATGCCAGCAACGCGGTGAGGAATATACTCCTCTCACGTCGGGCTGTCAACGATATCTTGTGGTAATTTTTCCGGCGACAGCTACAGAGTGGGGTTTACGTGAATTTGCCCCTATTTGCCGCCTGTTCCGGTGTTGGAGACGAGCAGTTCGTAATTGCCGATGTCGCGATTGTGATGGTCGAGCGCGGCAAAGGTATCGGAGGTTTCCTCGAGCATCTGCTTCGTCATCGCAATCGAATCACTAAGCTGCTCGAAGTCCAGCGATGAGACGCGTTCGGGCGTCGGCAGCGTCACCACCTGATCGTTCACCAGGCCGAAGAAGTTTTCGATTGACTGCAACTGCCCTTCAACCAACTTCACCGATCGCTCGATGTCGTTGAACGCCGCGACGCGTCGTTTGAGGATCTCGACGTTCGCTTGTTGAATGCGCCGTTCACGGTCGTCCTTCGCCGACTGCACCGAACGTTCAGCCTGAGTCAACTGGTTCTGTACTGACTGGCGATTGATCCCGCGCAGATGATGTTTGCGCCGGCGATAAACGTCTAACAGATCGACGAAGTCTTCCCAACGTTGGTCCAAACTCTGAATGTTATGCGGAATCTGCTTCGTACCGGTGAACTTCTTGTAGTTCGAATAGATCTGGTTCTTCATCCAGCGCAGGTATTCGACGGCCTCACGCTCGCGCGGATCGAACAATTTGATCTGCGCTTCACGTTGCTGTTCTCGCAACTTCAACAGGCGCTGTTTCTCTCGTCGATCGACGAGCCGTCGATACATCGTGCTCGCGGGCACCGTGGCCAGATAAAGTGTTTCGGTTGCTAACGCGGCAACCAGCGGCGTGACGTCCTGGACGTAAGCAGCAGCAACTGCAAACCCGGCCATCCCCCAAAAGTTTATGGGTTCTTTGAAGGCTTCTTTCAGATACCTGAGG
>DATANW010000179.1:0-6058 GCA_036266055.1 Pyrinomonadaceae bacterium
TTCGCCGCCGTTGCTTTGTCTTTCGCGCCGACGCCGCCGAGACTTCCGGCGCTCGCGCCGAGCAGTTGGCGGATCTCTTCAGGATGCGCAGCTCGCACGGCGGTCGAACCGAGCGCGTCGCCCAGCTTGGTTTCGTGAAGCTGATGATCACCGCGCAGCAACACGAGCACAGGCCGTGATTCACCGTCGATCGTCGCGACGTAAACGAGCGACTTGATCTGCCGTGACGCTTCAGCGCCGCCGGGAAACGTCGTCAGGTCTTCGATCGTTCGCACGCCGGGCGTTGGAAACTCTTCAGGTGCCGGCAGGCCTGCTTCGTCGTGCACTGGCGTCAGCCGTGAAATGGCTTTTTCGAGATTTGCGGCGTAACCGCAACTCTGACAGCTGACGATCAAGTCTTCGCCGGCGGGCGTTCGCGCCATGAATTCATTCGACTCCGATCCGCCCATCGCTCCCGACGACGCTTCGACGATCAAAAACTGAATACCACAACGCGTGAAGATCCGTTTGTAAGCCTCTCGCTGATCGCTAAACGACTTGTCGAGTCCCGCGCGATCGAGATCGAAGGTGTACGCGTCCTTCATTATGAACGTGCGTACGCGGATCAATCCCGATTTCGGCCGCGCTTCGTCGCGAAACTTCGTTTGGATTTGGTACCAGACCTGCGGCAGTTGTTTGTACGAACGTATCTCATTGCGAGCGATGGAAGTGAAGACTTCTTCGTGCGTCATGCCGAGACACATGTCGGCGTTCTTGCGATCTTTGAGGCGAAACATCTCGTCGCCGATTGCGGACCAGCGTCCCGACTCCTGCCAGATCTCAGCCGGGTGCAGAGCAGGCAGGAAAAATTCCTGACCGCCGATTGCGTTCATCTCCTCGCGCAGAATCTGCATGACTTTGAGTGCGATGCGTTGGCCCAGGGGCAGCAGCGAATAGATTCCGGCTGACAGTTGCCGGATAGCGCCCGCGCGCAGCAGAAGTTTGTGCGAAATGACTTCGGCATCGGCCGGGTCTTCACGCAGTGTTGGTATGAAGTAGTTTGACCAGCGCATAATTCAGGCATTCTCGCCCAGCGCTAGTCACTTACGCAAATCCGTGTTTGCTGCGTTGTGAGGCGTGATGTACCATCGCGTTACTTCAAAATATCCATTCATCAAGGTGCACTAAGATGAGAATTGCTCTCGCCAGTGATCACGCGGGTTACGCCGAGAAGGAACAGTTGAAACCGCTGCTCAAGGATCTCGGGGTGGAGTTTGAGGACCTTGGCACCGCTTCGGATGCGTCCGTCGATTATCCGCTGTTCGCGCGCAAGGTTGCGGAAAAGGTGTCGCACGGCGAGGTCGAACAGGGACTGCTGGTGTGTGGATCGGGCACGGGCATGGCGATCGCCGCCAACAAGGTTCCCGGCGTGCGCGCCGCGGTGGCGTGGACGCCCGAGATCGCACGGTTGGCGCGTGAACACAACAATGCAAACGTGCTGTCGATCGGCGCACGGGTCACGCCCTTCGATGAAGTTCAGAAGATCGTGCGCGCCTGGTTCGACGCGAAGTTTGAAGGCGGACGACACGAGCGACGCGTTGAAGAGATCACCAGGATAGAGCAAGAGTGCAAATGACAACCCCTACAGAAAAGACCATCACTGATTCGCGAAACGCGGCATTGGCAGATGTCGATCCGGTTATCGCCAACGCGATCGACAACGAAGTCGCCCGTCAGGCGAACGGGCTCGAGTTGATCGCTTCCGAGAATTTCGTCAGCGAAGCGGTGCTCGAGGCTGCCGGATCAGTCTTCACAAACAAGTACGCCGAGGGTTATCCCGGCAAGCGTTACTACGGTGGTTGTGAATGGACTGACGTCGTCGAGCAGACGGCAATCGATCGCGCGAAGGAGTTGTTTGGCGCAGACCACGCGAACGTTCAACCGCATAGCGGTGCGCAAGCGAACATGGCGGTCTATCTCGCAGCGATCCAGTATGGCGATCAGATTCTGGGCATGAGCCTCGCCCACGGCGGACACCTGACGCACGGGCATCCGATGAATTTTTCGGGTCTGAGTTACAAGGTTGCCGATTACGGCGTTTCCAAAGACACCGAACAGATCGACTACGACGAGCTGCAAAGAATCGCCGAAGAGCATCGTCCGAAGCTGCTCGTGTGTGGCGCTTCCGCTTATCCACGCACGATCGATTTTGCGCGCATCGGCGAGATCGCGCGCAGTGTCGGCGCGCGCATGTTTGCCGACATCGCGCACATCGCCGGCCCGATTGCCGCCGGACTTCATCCGTCGCCAGTGCCGCACGCCGACTACGTAACCACGACGACGCACAAGACACTGCGTGGCCCACGCGGTGGACTCATTCTCTGCAAAGAGGAGCACGCCAAAGCGATCAACAGCAAATTGTTTCCGGGTGTGCAGGGTGGGCCGCTGGTCCACATCATCGCCGCGAAAGCGGTCGCGTTGGGTGAAGCGCTGCGCGACGACTTCAAGGAATACCAGCGACAGGTTTTGAAGAACGCGAAAGCGCTGGCGAGCGAGTTACAGGAGCAGGGTCTGCGTCTGGTCTCGGGCGGTACTGACAACCATTTGATGCTGGTCGACGTTTGGATGGACGGCAAGGGCATCACCGGCAAGGACGCCGAGAAAGCTCTCGAAGCCGCATCGATCACGGTCAACAAGAACACGATTCCGTTCGACCAAAACAAACCCTTCATCGCCTCGGGCCTGCGCATCGGCACCCCCGCCGTCACCACGCGCGGCATGAAAGAACCGGAGATGCGCGAAATCGGCCGCCTCATCGCGGAAGTGATTCACGCGCCGGAGTCAGAAAGTGTGATAATTAAAGTCAAGCAGAACGTCCTCGAATTGACGGAGCGATTTCCACTGTATCCGCAGCGTCTCAAAAAACACTGATTTTTATGCAAGAAGTCTTTGGGCCGGATGGGTTAATAGCCAAAGCGCATTCTGAATATGAATATCGGCCGGGCCAGATAGACATGGCTCAGGCCGTGATGCGCGCGTTTGAGGAGAAGAGACACCTCATCGTCGAGGCGGGCACCGGCACCGGAAAGACGCTCGCTTATCTCGTCCCGGCCGTAGCCGCGGCACTCGGCGGGAATGGGCGCGTGATCGTTTCCACCGGCACAAAAAATTTGCAGGAACAATTGATGGAGAAAGACATTCCTTTTCTCCAAAGCATCCTGCCCAAGCGCTTCGCCGCAGCCTACATGAAAGGCCGCAGCAATTACGTTTGCCTCAATCGTCTGGGACACGCGCAGTCAACCCCGATACTCGAAGGGCTGGAAGAGGTCGACTACTTTGAAGAAGTCACCCACTGGTCGACACAAAGCGAGACCGGCGACCGATCCGAACTCGCAAACCTTCCCGAGTCGCTCTCGTTCTGGCGTCACATCGACGCGCGTTCCGAAACTTGTCTTGGTCAGAAGTGTCCCGAGTTCGATGCGTGCTTCATCACACGCATGCGCAATCGCGCGCAGGAAGCCGACATCGTCGTCGTCAATCATCACCTCTTCTTCGCCGATCTCAGTTTGCGCAACGGCAATTACGGTTCGGTATTGCCTGACTACACCGCCGTCATTCTCGACGAGGCGCACCTGATTGAAGACGTCGCTTCCGAATACTTCGGCTCGCAAGTTTCCAACTATCAAATCGAAGATCTGGCGCGCGACCTCGGAAAGATCCCGATCGACGATGTGGAGCTCGATCGGGAACTGACACGCAGCGTCTCGCGCATGTCGCGCTTTGCCGACGACTTCTGGATGGGATTTCGCGACGGGCGCGGCGACGAGGGACGTTACCCGATCATCCCGGGAACTTTCGCGCGGCGAAACGCGCACGGCGAGTTCGAAGCGACACGTCTCGGCGAATTGTATTCGATCTTCGAAAACGCGATCGCCCGCGTCGAGACGACGCTCGACATGGTGCCAGAGAAATCGCCGGAGATGGAGAACCTCATCCGGCGTCTGCGTCAGATTCGTTTCGATCTCGAGTTCATCGTTACTGGTCCGGACAAGAAGTTTGTTTACTGGTTGGAGCGACGCGGACGCGGCGTGTTTCTGCGTGCCTCGCCAATCGACGTCGCGGGATTGCTGCAGGACAAGCTGTTCGACGCAGTTCCGACCGTTGTCTTGACTTCGGCAACGCTTTCCAGCGGCGGCAATTTCGCTTTCATTCGCGATCGCCTTGGACTCGACACGGCGGAAGATCTGATCGCCGAGACGACCTTCGATTACCAGCGCCAGGCGATTCTTTATTTGCCTCCGGCCATGCCTGATCCGCGTTCACGCGAGTGGCACGACGCAGCCGTCGACGAAGTAATCAAGATCCTGAACGCTACTGAAGGACGCGCGTTTGTGTTGTCGACGAGTCTTGCCGGAATGCAGAGGCTCTACGAGAACATCTACATGGAGATCGACTATCCATGTCTCGTGCAAGGTAGTGCTTCGAAGGGGCAACTGTTGAAGCGATTTCGGGAGACTCCGAACGCGGTGCTGTTTGCGACGTCGAGTTTTTGGCAGGGCGTTGATGTTCGGGGCGAGCAGTTGTCGTGCGTGATCATCGACAAGCTGCCGTTTGCAGTGCCGACCGATCCGCTGGTGGCGGCGCGACAGCGATACATCGAAGACTGCGGCGGTTCGAGTTTTTACCAGTACAGCGTGCCGCAGGCGATCATCGCGCTCAAACAAGGCCTCGGAAGATTGATTCGCAGCACGACGGATCGCGGTGTGTTGGCGGTGCTCGATCCACGTTTGCGCACGAAAGGTTACGGCCGCACTTTTTTGCAAAGTTTGCCTGCGTGCCGGGTTACTTCACAGATCGCGGACCTCGCGAGTATCTTATCGTCAGAAGCGAATTATGCCGGGACAGTTTGAAGTAATGATCGAGCGACACTTTTCCAGCGCGCATCAGTTGCGCGGTTACAAGGGCAAGTGTGAGAATCTCCACGGACACAACTACAAGATCGAGATCTACGCGCGCGGACGCGAGTTGGATAACGTCGGACTGCTGGTGGATTTTGTTGAGCTGAAAGCGGCGGCTGACGACGTGGTCACGTATCTTGATCACCGCAACATCAACGAGTTGCCGCCGTTCGACGAGTTACAGCCGTCTGCTGAAAACCTCGCGAAGTACGTTTTGGAAAGAGTCGCCAAGCGCGTCGGCGACGATCGCGTGCAGATCTACAAAGTGCGTTGCTTCGAAACACCTACCAGCGTCGCCACTTACCAACTGGATTAATTTACGTGTTTCCTACTTGCCACTCGCTTCAGGCCCGCGTAGTGGTTCAGGAATGTCCGCAATTGTGTAAGCAAACACGGCCATCGTTGCGACGCAGAGTTGCAGGTCGCGCGGATCGATCTTGTCCAACGTGTCAGAGTTGGTGTGATGAATGTCGAAGTAATGCGAACCCTCGACATCGAGACTCGCACCCGGCACACCCTCACGCATGATTGGCCCGATATCCGCACCACCGCCACTCGCCGCGATTCCGTCAGCCGCAATACCTTTCAGCAGCTTGGCGATCTCAATCAGGTTGGCGCGAACCTGGGGCGGCGCAGTCGCCGCGAGGCCAAGCCCTTCCGGTCGATAAGTTCCGGAATCAGACTCAATAGCAAAGATGTGCTTCGCGAGCTCGGCTCGATGCGCATCGAGATACGCAGTGCCGCCACGCAAGCCATTTTCTTCGTTCGTATAAAGCACGACGCGAATCGTTCGGCGGGGCCGAAGCCCAAGCTCTTTCAACAACCTCACCGCTTCCCACGCCATGATGCAACCACCACCATCGTCATGCGCACCCTGGCCCACATCCCACGAATCGAAGTGTCCGCCGATCACCACGATTTCGTCCGGCTTCTCCGATCCGCGCAGTTCGGCGATGACATTCGCCGACTCAGCGTCGGGCAAAAACTTCGCTTCCATCTTGAGTCGCAAGGTCGTACGTTCGCCGCGGTCGTACATGCGTTGCAACAACTCGGCGCCCTCGATCGAGATCGCCGCGGCAGGAATCTTCGGCTGTTGCGGGTCGTAATTCATTCCGCCGGTG
>DATANW010000180.1:0-2077 GCA_036266055.1 Pyrinomonadaceae bacterium
GAATTCACGGCCGTAAGATCGAACCTGAGTGCATTCACGTCGGCGACGACGGCGCTCAGTGGCCCGATCATTATGAACGCGGTGCCGCGGAGTAACGCCAACGGACTGACAGTTCCAGCGTTCTTCGCCGTCAAGCCTCAGTTCTTCGAAAACGGAACCACCACGATCTCAGTCACTTTCACCGTGACCGCCCCATGATCCGACTACGTCACCTTTCATACTCGCTACTCGCCATCCTGACGCTTCTTACACTGACTCAGTCAGTGTCAGCGCAGGCGCTCGATATCAGCAGCGGTGGTCAACCAACGATTACCGGCTCTGTGAACGGTTCTGTCACGGGCAGCGCGAGTGTGTTGAATGATTTGATCGTGACGATCAATTTCGGCGAAGTCTCGCCGCTCAATACAAATCCGATCGTAAAAGTGACCGTCCCGATCGCGCTGCGAAGCAATCAACCTTATCAGGTGTCCGTGTCGGTGAGTGGGATCAGCAACGCGAACGGCCAGGGTCTCCAGTCATCAGACGTCGGCTTCGGTATTCAAAACCTGCGTCTTCTCGGCGGTGCAGGCCAAACTTGCAATCAAAGCACTCATCTTGTTCGTTCGCCGTTCAACAATGATCCGGCGACGACGGCGACGGTCGGCAGTAATGGGCGCGTCGGTTATCCTTCGTCGCTTTCCAACATCTCGGGCTCAACGATCATTCTTAGCGGGCCCGAACTTTCGAAGAACAACAGCTCGAAACGTCAGCAAAGCGATGGTTGGATTTTTGACGCTGTTCTGACGATCACTCCACAATTTTTTACGGCCGGAGTTTCTTCCGCCACTCTCATTTTCAGTATCGCGGCTGGTCCAAACGTTCCCTGCTGAAAGGGCTTCAGATCGATGCGCCTGTCAAAAAACTTTTACCGACTCGCCAGTGTTCTCGTTTGGTTTCTTCTGACTGTTCCTGCCGTGAGTGCGCAGAGTCCGGCGCCGGAGCCAACGCCGAAGGCGCCGCCAACGAACGGTATCTCGCTCGCGCCCGCACGTTTTGAACTCGAGATGCAACCGGGTTCAGAAACAACCGTCGTCGTGAATCTCGACTACCACACGACTGCCGAAAACTCGCAACCGGTACGCATCGTCGCCAGCGTGAATGATTGGACCATCGAGCGCAACGGCGAAGTGCGTTTCGAGAAAGCGAACACGTTACCCAACTCCGCCAGCGGTTGGCTGATTCACAGCCCCGCCGAAACGATGGTCGTTCCCGGCAACCTTCACGCGATTCGCGTCACTATTGCAGTGCCAAAAGATGCGGCTCCGGGGGATCACCTGACGTCGCTGATCGTCGAGCAGCGGCCGGACAGCATTAAGCTCAACGAGAATCGCCGGCAGGTTGTAATTCGTTATCGCATGGCGGCCGTGTTCTACATCAAGGTGCCGCAACTGCGTCGTCTCGGATCGCTCGAGAGTCTTCGCGCAGAAGCAAGCGGGGATCAGGTGACTGTAACTCCGCTGCTCAAGAACGCGGGCAACAGCGTGATTCGTCCGCTTACGTCAGTGAAGATCACAAACAGCAGTGGTGCTTCGATTGCTGAGTTGCCGCAGAAAGAATCACTGCCATTGCTCGGCGGATCTGAGTTGATGGAACCGGTCGTGATCGAGACCCGTCTCGCTCCCGGCACTTACAACGTGAAGTATCGCGTTGATTTTCAGGACGGTACTCGACCGACCGAGGGGATCACGGAATTAGTCGTTAGAGAACGTCAGGTAGGCCAGCCAATCGGTAACTGAATCGGACTTGATACGAATGAGCAGGTTGACTTGCAACGCATTATTTGGAGAAACGAGAGTGCCGCCGAGTGAGATGCGTGGCCCACTGAACACAAAGAACGGATTCGTAAATTCGACTTGCGGAAACACGCCCTTCCCGGGTCGCAGATCAAACGGTGGCGATACTTCCAGGTTATTAACCGCCTCAGATGAAACCAACCTTCCCGTGGCCCGCACGTTTGGCACTGAGAGTTGAGTAAGTTGGGCCATTGTTGACTCGAACCTTCCCGAGATCTTGAAAGCCGTATTTGAACGCACCAGCA
>DATANW010000181.1:0-11038 GCA_036266055.1 Pyrinomonadaceae bacterium
GCCGCCCTGTTGAGCGATCTCGTTTACGGTCAGTTCGCCGGCGTATAAGACTTCCAGCCCCTTGATCTGTTCCTCCAGTTTATAGTGGACCTTCCCATCGTCGCGGTTGCCGAGCTGAACGAATTGGTCCATCAACTCAGCCCAATCGTCAAAGCCGCCCGTGTTGAAAACACGGCGGCCTTTCTCTTTGGTAAGCAGCAGGAGTTCGCCGGTGGGGCAGCCATGATGACAGTACATGGCGGTTGGACCACGATCCGCAAAACCTTTGCTGGCAATGAAGTCTCTAAGAACAGCGATCTCGGCGGCGCTGACGGTGCGCTCGCGATAACGCGCCGGGTCCTCATGCTCTGTGAAGACAGCCTTATCAGGGTAAATGCGGAGGACCATCCCATGATCGGTGAGGTTATACATGTAGGCAAGAATCTCGATTGGGCCATTCTCTTTCAACACTTCAGCCCGCAACTGCTCCTCGCTCTTAATTATCCCCTCAAAGCTAAGACCGCCGATGTACGTATTCTCCCGCCAACCGGTAACGAAAGCTTCGTTCGGATGACGTCGCCACAGAATCTCTCGCGCTTCCGGGCTGTCTTCGGCAAGCAGGTAAGTTTCGACGGCGAGCGTCAGCAGCGAATCCTTGTGACGAAGCAGTTGATTGGCCATCTCCACCGGCAACGGCATCTGCGTGAGCCGTGAACACGCGAGCAAAGCTACCTGGGCCGAACGATCTTCGGAATTGAGAATGCCCTGGGCCAGTGTTGCATCGTTGAGCAAAACGGCGCCGACTGCCTGGGCCGCGCCATCCACCGACGCCAGACCCTGCAACTCTGTGCGCAGACCTTCACGCATTTTTTCTCTGCGTCCCAAGGCCTCCATAATCGTGGACGAATCTGCCGAACCGTTGCCGATGCGTCTGATGATGTCGAGCTCAATCTGCTGGCCCTGCCACATGTGCGTGATATCGAGGAGGGCTGACGCGAGCGCGGGGTTCTCTGTCTTGAGCTCTTCGGCACGCGCCAACACCAAACTGATCAACGAGTCGGACGGCGTCTCTCTGTTTTGGCCCAGGTACTTTCCGATAATCAGCTTCACCGACAGGGGCGCCTCGTTCGGCGCGCGGTAACGAAGTACGTCCATCCGCGATTCTTCGGAGTTGACCTTGGACGCGTATTCTTCCAGCGCTTCGAGTTGCTCCTTTTCGGTCACGCCGTTAGAAGCAAGCAGTCCTTTAACAATGCGGTACAGCTGGGCTTCGTCCTTTTCCTTTTCCAACGCTCGCTTGAGCGCGGGAACGGCGCGCGCATCCTGGTACTGAGATAACGACTGGGCAGCAAAGCCACGGGCAAAACCGGGCTGGGAATCGTCGTTCTCGACGACCGAGATCAATCCCGGAACGCTTTCGGGGATCTTAAAGGTCCCCAGCGCTTGAATCAGACGCAGCCTGTAGTTTCCCGCGTCGTTTACCCACGCGGGATTCGTCAGCCACGGTAACAGGGGCGTGAGCGCCTTTTTCGCGGTCTCCTCATCTTCATCGATTCGCGCCAGGCACGACGCGGCTGCGGTCCGCACGTTGATGTCCTTGCTTTCCAGCAAGCGCGTCATGACCGGGATCCACTTCTCCAGGTCCGAGTCGAATAACGAGGTCAATGGCGTCACGCTGTATTCGCCGTCACTTGCATCCAATAACGTTTGATCCTGGAACAGACCGAGATACCAATCATCACGACCCGACCATTCAGTCAAACAAAGACTTTCGATCGCCACGTTGCGCGCATAGCCGGGTTGATGAGGATTCGTAGCGATCGCCTGCAAGTCGCGCCGGTAGCGTTCCTCGTTCGCGAGGTCCTTCTCTTTGACTGCGTGTTCGTAGTAGAGCGAAACCGCCAGGGCGGTTGCGCGCGGCTGGCCTGAGGCCATCAGTCCGCGCAACATCGGTTCGGCGTGACTCCAACTCACATACGCCAATGACGTCAATGCGTCTTCTTTATCGACGACGCCATCGCGCTGATTGTCTTTGGCCCTCTGAGCGATGGCGACCAACTCGTCGAGATAGTAGGTCGAGTTGAAGACGAGCCACTTCCGGACTTTCTCGCGCCAGTCCTGATCGATTTTAGGATCCGTCTGTACCTTGTCGAAGATGTTCTTGACCTTCGCCGCCGTTGAATCCTCGTCCGGCAGAAAATTTAGAAAGGGCGCGAGGATTTCCGGGTCGGCAGCGGAGGCCTCGAGCAGTCGTTTCTTTACGGCGTCGGACGGCTCGCGATCGCTTTCGAGCCAACGTCCCCAGTAGTCGACGAGATCCTCGATGGGCGCATCATCAGGCGGCGTACTGGCTCTCTCATAGAAGTTCGAAGGACGAGGATCGGGAGGCGGAGTCGGCGCGGGCGGTACTCCGTTCCGCGGTGTCGGCGCGGGCATCGCGATGAGCTGCTTAAGCACTTCCGGCGAGTCGATCTTCCGAGTCTGGCCGGCAGAATTAACTAGCGGGCCACAGCCGAAGAGACCGATCACGATCGCGAGAACTATTCGGGACACGGGTTGTTCCTGAGTCGAACCGACGAGCTAACTTACTTGCGTGTCTTCGACGCCACGAGGTGATAAAAAGTTCCATTATTTGCGGGTTCTGGACCAAAAGAACCTTTGCAGTGATGAGCGCCGTTCGGTCCACGCCGCAAAAATTGTCCAATAGGATGCCTAACTTCAATATACTGTTGGCTCCACGCAGTATTGATACCCCACAAGGAGCGGTCTGAATGAAGTTTACTTTGCTGGTGTTTGCACTGGTGGGTCTGTTTGCGTTGCAAGCACTCATTCCGCGGCACGTCTCGGCAGCGTTGCAGACGCAACTGACGGTGACCGCCGTGAATAAACTGAAAGTAGCGCGGCAAGGTGAGACGATCGAGTTGGCGGCAAAGGACCTTGCGTCGGTCGCTGAAAAGGACCTGAACAAGCTGCACGTCTTCGATAGCACCGGCAAGGAGATCCTCAGCCAGTCGGTCGATACGGACTACGACGATTATCACAAACCCGACACGCTGATCTTCCAGGCCGACTTCGCACCGGCGGAAACTAAAACATTCACTGTAACCGCGGGCGCAAAACGCGAATACAAGAAAGACGACTTCCGCGCTTACGGCCGTTTCGTGCGTGAACGTTTCGACGACTTCGCGTGGGAAAACGATCGCGTCGCACACCGCACGTACGGAAAGGCGCTGATCACGTGGAAAGGCGAACCGCTCACGAGTAGCGCCATCGACATCTGGTCGAAACGCACTTCGAAGCTCGTCGTCAATGACTGGTACATGGTCGACAACTATCACACCGATCTCGGCGAAGGCGCCGACGCGTACTCCGCCGGACCGACGCGCGGCTGTGGCGGGAGTGGTATTTGGACCAACAATCAGCTTTACGTTCCAACGAATTTTGTCGATTCACGAGTGTTGACGAATGGTCCGATACGCGTGATGTTCGAGCTTGTTTACGATCCGTTCGACGCGAATGGTGCGCGGGTGTCGCAAGTGTTGCGGGTGTCGCTGGATGCGGGCAGTCAGCTAAATCATTTTCAGACTACGTATCGCGCGGATGCGCCGCTCGCGGTTGCGGTCGGACTCAAGAAAGGTAAAGACGAGCAGAAAGAGTTCAACGCCGAGCGCGGCTGGTTGAGCGTTTGGCAACCGATGGAGAAGAACCTCGGGATGCAGGGGCTTGCGATTATCGTGAACGCGGGTGACGTCGAGAAAGCGGCGGAAGATGCGCGCAACAATCTCGTCGTAATGAAGCCTAAGACGTCTTTTCCGGTTTCGTACTGGGCCGGGTTCGCCTGGGATCGCGCGGGACGAATCACTTCCGCCGAAGCGTGGAAGAAATATATCGACGAGTTTGCCGAACGATTGCGCTCGCCGATTGACGTGACGGTCAAATAATTATTTCTCGTCGTCGAGCCGACATTGACCAACTCATCACCGCGACGAACAAACATCTCCGTTGCCGGCGAAACACACCGCGCCAGCGCAAACGAGGTGATTCATAAAACCGTCAGTTTTATGAATGGTCTCCTTCGTCGCAGTTCTCCGGCAGACGATGGCCGAACGACATCTCGTAGCCATGCAGGTCGCGAACGCGGTAGTCGCGCAAACCGTATTCGCGATCGTCGATTGGGACGACGATCTCGACGCCGTTGTTTCGATGGAACTCATACGAGGCGTCGGCGTCGTTGATTACGAAGTAGAGATAGCAACCTTTCGGCGACGGCTCGCCGCGTTCGAGAAATATCTGCGTGTGCTGGCCCAGGTTGACCCCCGCCATCCTCGGCGGCTCGCCCCACTTGAATGCCAGCCAGAAACCAAGCTTGTTCGTGTAGAAATCGATGGCTGTGTCGAGGTCGCTGACGATTAGGCCGGTGTGGTGTTGCTCGCAATCGATCTTGGGCGTTGTCATGCGTTGCGGTCCTTCCTCCGCCAAGGTGGTGGCTTTTGTGTTTCCTGTCTTGCGCTTTTCGCGGCCCATCCTACGCCCGCTGTCAGCGGGCAACAACAAATTACGTGACGCGATTCTCGCCACGTTTGCGACCCTGCTTCCAGTCCGGGTGAAAAATAGCCACTTTCGACAATAAATAGCCGCTTTCGGCAATTGAAGTTCTCCCGCACCGAGGTGATAATCTCCCAATTGGGAGGAACGCTCGATGGAAGAGAAAGAAGAAGAGAAGACCGATAGGCCGACGCCTTTATTCAAGACAAAGAAGATACCGAGGGTGCACATCTCGAAAGAAGAATCGCGCCGCAGAATGAGGACTATTGGTGAATGGAGAGAGCAACGCCTTGCGGAATTACGAGCCAAGCTACTCGCCGAGAGTTCGGGTCGAAGTTTACTTTCCGATCCGGAATGAAGATGTCTATAACTATTATCTCGCGTGGTTAGTCGATGAATTAACACGGGTCCATGGCGGTTGCACTGTCCTGGAGAACATGAGCGGTTACTTTGATTCTCCGACAAACGGACGATTGGAGGATACGGTAAATGTAGTTTACAGCGACTTCGACTGGGATTGGGCTGACCCCGGCGAGCGGGCCGAGGTTCTTGACTACTGCGCCACGTTGAGGCAGTTCCTGCTCGAGAAACTTTGGGAGGAAGAGATTCTTATTAGTGCTTATCCTGTTTTTCACGTAAATCAGGTAACGTCCCTCACGACGTAATATGGCTCTCCACAACTCTTAACAAATTTTTACCTGCGCTTAACATCGACTGATCCAACGGATCGTATTATCTCGCTTTCGTAAAAGGGGAAACTCGCGTCCGGCGCGTGGTAATGGCACAATGGGGGCCCGGCTCTTGAGCGCAACAAAATCGCATCGGCAGTCGTAAGCCAATCAAACCTGAAAAACGTGAGTTAGCAGGATTTTATGAACCGCGAGCACAGTTTGTCGTACCGTCTGAACAGTCTGCTGCTGGTCATCGCACTCGCAGTCGCCGCGTCGGGCTGCGTCAACAAGGCGCAACAAAATTTCGAACGGCCGCCGGCCCCGGTGACAGTCACCGCCGCCGTCTCGCAAGACGTGGCGAACTATCTCGACGCGCTCGGCAAAATCGTCGCGCGCGAAACGGTCTCAATCAAACCGCAAGTCGCCGGACGCATCACGCAAATCCATTTCACTGACGGCGCAAACGTAACTAAAGGCCAACTCCTTTTCACGATCGATCCGCGACCATTCGAAGCGAACCTCAGACAGGCGCAGGCGAACCTCTCTCGCGACGGGGCGCTAAAGAAACAAGCGGAAGCGAACCTCGCGCGCGAAGTGGCACAGGAGAAGTGGGGCCGTGCGCAAGTCGACCGCTACAGCACACTCGTCGAACAAGGCGTCGTCGCGAAAGAGCAGTACGAACAATTGCGCGCCCAGTACGATTCGTTGCGCGCCAACTCGGAAGCCGCACGCGCCGTCGTGCGCAGCGCCGACGAGACGATCAAAGTCGACAACGCAGCTATCGAAACAGCGAAAGTCGAACTCAGTTACTGCTTCATTCATTCGCCAATCGACGGCCGCGCCGGTCAACGGCTCGTCGACATCGGCAACGTGGTCAACCCCGGCGGCACGAGCAACAACCAGAGCAACCAGGAAAACGCGTTGCTCGTGATCGAGCGAATCAATCCGATCTACGCCGACTTCACCATCTCGCAAAACCATCTCTCCGCAGTGCAGCAGGAGATGCAGCAGGGAAGCCTGCGCACCGAAGTGCGACTGCCCGATGCGGGAGGCGACGCGGTGACGGGCCAACTGACATTCGTCGACAACGCGGTGCAGAACGAAACCGGTCAGGTCACACTGCGCGCGACCCTGCCGAATCCCGACCATCGTTTCTGGCCCGGACGCTTCGTAAACGTTCGCCTCGTTCTGAGCACGACAACCGGCGCCGTACTTGTTCCTGTCTCGGCGCCACAGATGTCCGCCAACGGTTCGTACGTCTACGTCGTCACGGCTGACTCGACCGCCGAACAGCGGCAGGTCTCGTTGGGCCAACGACAAGGTGATCTGATCGTCGTCGAAAAAGGTGTCAACGCGGGCGAGCAGATCGTGACGAACGGACAACTCGGCGTCACTCCCGGCGGCAAAGTCCTCATCGAACAACCGCGTGATAAACAAAGCCCGGCCGCTGCGACAAACGGATCGAAGTCATGAATTTGTCTGAGCCATTCATACGCCGGCCAGTGATGACGGCAGTGTTGACGCTGTCGGTAATCCTGTTCGGCTTGATGAGTTATTTCCAACTGCCGGTCAATGATCTTCCGGCGGTCGACTATCCGGTCATTCAGGTCTCGGTTGGCTACCCCGGCGCCAGCCCTGACACGATCGCCAACAACATCGCCACGCCACTCGAGCGCCAGTTCATGCAGATCAACGGCCTCGAAGTGGTGACGTCGCAGAGTACGCAAGGCGTCGCGACATTCACGCTGCAGTTCTCGCTCGACAAAAACATCGACGCCGCCGCGACGGACGTGCAGACAGCGATCTCGCAAGCCACCGGCACTCTGCCTGCGGATCTTCCCTCACCACCGACGTACTCGAAATCGAACCCGAATGATCAACCGATCATGTACCTCGCGATGGTCAGCGACTCGGTCACGGCGGGCCAACTCTACGACTACGCGAGCACGAACGTGGGCCAACGCCTGAGCATTCTGCCTGGCGTGTCGCAGGTGAACGTGTACGGAACGAAGTCGGCGATTCGCATCAAGGCGAACCCGTCGGCGATGTGGGCGCGCGGCATTTCGATCGACGATCTCGGCAACGCGATTCGAAACGGCACGAGCTACACCGGCGCCGGTCAGTTGGACAGCTCGTCGGGCACGTCGGTGCTGCGGCCGCAAGGGCAACTCGAAACGGCGGAACAATACAGCAACTTGATCGTCGGCGGCACGAGCAACGCACCTGTTTACCTGCGTGACATCGCGACCGTGAAAGAATCAGTGCAGGATGAGCGCGTGAGCATGCGCTTCTGGGTGCGCGGCCGCACGATCCCATCGGCCACAGTTATCGTCGCCGTAAACCGTCGCGCCGGCGCGAACGCGGTTGAAGTCGCGAAGTCGATTTACGGCGTGCTGCCGCAGGTCCAGAACGAACTACCGGGCTCGATCCACATCCAGCCGATTTACGATCGTTCGCAAAGCATCGTCCACTCCGTCGCCGACGTGCAGATGACGCTGATCATCGCGTTCGTGCTGGTGGTGACCGTGATCTTCGCTTTCCTTGGTCGTGTGACAGACACGCTGATCCCGGTGGTTGCGTTGCCGTTGTCGTTGCTCATCACGTTCATAGCGATGCGCGGGCTCGGCTACAGTCTCGACAACTTGTCGTTGATGGCGCTGACGCTGGCGATCGGATTCCTCGTCGACGACGCGATTGTCTTTCTCGAAAACACGGTGCGACGAATCGAACGCGGCGAAGCGCCGTTTGAAGCGGCCATCAGCAGCGCGAAAGAAATCAGTTTCACGATCATGTCGATGACGATTTCACTCGCGGCTGTGTTCATACCGCTGGTGTTCATGACCGGACTCGTCGGACGCATCTTCCGCGAGTTCGCGATCACGATCGTCATCGCGATTCTCGCGTCGGGGTTAGTTTCACTGACGCTGACGCCGTTGATGTGCGCGCGACTGTTGAAAGACCGTGGCCACGGTGAGAAACAGAACTGGATTGAGCGCGTCATCGGCGGTATCGAAAGGCGGGTACTCGCGCTGTACGGCGGATCGCTCTGGTGGTTCTTGCGTCACCGGTGGATCTCGCCCGTGATTTGGGCCATCTGTCTCGCCGGCACGATCTGGCTGTTCATGCTCGTGCCGAAGACGTTTCTGCCGCCGGGAGACAGCGGTGTGATCTTCGGCGCGTTCATTGCTCGCGAGGGATCGTCGCCGGAGCAGATGCGTGCGTACCAGAGTCGAGTGGACGAATTGCTGCACCAGGATCCGAACGTCATCACCGACTTCACGATGACCGGCGCAACCGGTTTTCTTGCTTCGAACCAGGGCATCACCTTCACGTTCATCGGCGCGCCGGACAATCGAAAGCCGATCGCTGAGGTGACGGCCGAGATGATGGGCAAGCTGAACACGATTCCCGGCGTCATGACGTTTCTCCGGCCATTTCCGGTCCTCGAGATCAGCACGGGCGTGACAAACCAGAACCAGGGGCAGTACGCGTTTTCAGTGTCCGGCGCCGACCCCGCGCAAGTTTACGACGTGGGCCAAAAGCTCCTGGCGAAGATGCACACGTACCAGGGATTTCTGTCTGTATCGTCTGATTACTACAACAACACGCCGAACGTAAACATCGACATCCGTCGCGATCAGGCAAAGACGTATGGTGTGTCAGAGGCACGCATTCTGACTCTGCTGCGCAATGCTTACTCGCAGAATTACCTGTACCTGATCAAGAAGCCGGAAGATCAGTATCAGGTCATTCTCGAAATGGACGACTCGGTGCGGCAGAAGCCGGAAGACTTGTCGCTGCTTTACATCAAGTCGGACGATGGTCGAAATCTGGTGCCGCTGAACGAGCTGGTGACGTGGAAGACGACGCTTGGTCCACAGGTTGTCAATCACTTGAACCAGTTCACGAGCATGACACTCTTCTTCAACCTCAAGCCCGGCGTCGCCCTTGGCGATGCCACTAACTTCATCAACTCCGCCGCGGCTGAGATCGTTCCCCCGGGTGTGCGCGGCGAGTTGCAGGGCGAGGCACAAACGTTCAGCCGAACAGTCACGAGCCTGACGATCTTGATGGGACTCGCGGTGTTCGTGATGTACGTCATTCTGGCGATCCTTTACGAGAGTTACGTGCATCCGCTGACAGTGCTCTCGACATTGCCGACGGCGTTGGTCGGAGGACTGTTGACGCTCGTTGTGTTCGGGCAGGAAGCGTCGTTGTACGCGTTCGTCGGCATGTTCATGTTGATGGGTATCGTGAAGAAGAACGGCATCATGATCGTCGACTTCGCGCGCCAGCGAGTCGAGCACGGTGAGGCGGCGGACAAAGCGATTCACGACGCGAGTATGGACCGCTTCCGGCCCATTCTGATGACGACGTTGGCGGCTGTGTTTGGCGCGGTGCCGATCGCGTTGGGTTACGGAGCTGACGGATCTTCGCGGCAGCCGCTTGGTTTGGTCGTCGTCGGCGGACTGATCGTTTCGCAGTTCATCACGCTCTACATCACGCCGGTGATTTACCTGTATCTCGAAGAGTTTCAGGAGCGGGTGCTGGACCGCACGTCGTTGTTCCGCTCGCGGCGTTCACAGAAACCGCCGGTTAGTGAACCGCCGCTCAACGAACCGCCGCCGGCGGCGCCTGAACCGGAATCGGTGTCGTCATAAAGCTCGCACGCGCGATTCCAGGTCGCGCGTGATTTCTTCCGGTGTTTGTCCCCGCTGGAATTCGACCGGTTCGCCAAACGTGACCGACACGGTTCCTGGCCGGACAAAATATTTTCGTCGCTGCTTCAGTTCGAATAGACCATCGAGTTTGATTGGGATGACTGGCACGTTCACTTGAGACGCCAGCAATCCAATGCCGCTTTGGAACGGTTGCATCAGGCCATCTCTGGTCTCGTGACCTTCAGGAAAAATCATCACGCTAAACCCGCGATCGATGGCCTCGCCGGCATAAGCAAAACTCTTGCGAAAACCGCTTTGTCTCGGCAACGAGAAGACGTTGAAAAGAGAAGCGCCGAGCGCGTATGTCAGTTTCTTTTTTGAACGCCACTCACGCAGCAATTCACCGGACATCGCAATAGCCACCCGCAAGCGCCAGGGGAACGGCAACGCCGATAAAATCAGCGGCGCGTCGACGTCGGTGACATGATTTGAAATCAACAACGCCGGGCCTTTCAGACCTGATAACTTTTCGACGCCACGAATGCGGGGCGTACACATGATCCGTGATAACGGCAGCAGAAACAGGTGATAGACCAACGGTCGTATCCAGTTGATCGGAAAACGCATGGCCCAGGCGGGATATGGATAAGCAACTGCGTTAGCCTGGCCCTCGCGCACGATGCGTTCGAGGTCCTCGTTCGTCGTCGCTTCGGTGAACGCAGCTTCGTCGATCTCGATCTGATATTGATCTTCCAGCGCGCTTAATAACTCGACACGACCCAGTGAATCGAGGTTCGCGATCGACGGTAGCGATAACGATCCGGACGGATGGTTTATGTTTTCGGCAATCTGCGTTTTGATGATCTTGCGCGTGCCGACCGTCCGCGGAAAATCGGGTTCCGGCCACGTGGTCCAATGACGCACGCGCTGAAACTCGGCGAGCGACTCGTTCGCGCGCGCCACGGCGGCGTCGAGATCCGCGTGGGCTTCGTTCGCGATCAGCACCGCCAGAGCTTCGGTTTGTTCGAACGGAATCACCGCGCTCGCTTTGATCTCCGGTTGCCGATCGAGCACGGCTTCGAGGTCTGACGGATAGATCTTCATCCCTGCCGCAGTCACGATCGTATCTTTGCTGCGGCCACGGAAAAATATGTGACCGTTTGGTCCAAGCTCGCCGATGTC
>DATANW010000182.1:0-12892 GCA_036266055.1 Pyrinomonadaceae bacterium
CAAGTTGATAAAAGTTTTATTGTTAGAATTCCCCGGAGTATGAAACTGGTCTGGCTCTTATTAGTAGTAGCTTTAATAACCCCAATTAGAGTCGAGGCGTCGCAGGATCTTCTTCCCGAACTCGTCCGTCGTATCAAACCATCCGCAGTCGCCATCGAAACCTACGACGCGCGCGGTGAAAAACTCTCGCGCGGCAGTGGTTTCTTCATCGACGCTGATCGCATCGTCACCAATCGACACGTTATCGAAGGCGCGCACCGCGCCGAAATCCACTGCATTACCGGTGCGGTTCTTCCCGTGAAAGGCGTACTCGCCGTCGATGCCGAAGGCGACATCGCACTCCTGAAGATCGATCCGCCGACGCCGCAAATCAGACCGCTGCCGCTCGACAAAACTTCGCCGCAGGAAGGCGAGAGTGTCGTCGTGATCGGGAACCCGCTCGGATTGGAAGGCAGCGTTACGAACGGGATCGTTTCCGCGGTCCGCGACATTCCGACGTTCGGCCGAATCATTCAAATCACGGCGCCGATCTCGTCCGGATCAAGTGGCAGCCCGGTCGTCAACATGCAGGGACAGGTGATTGGCATCGCCACGCTGCAAGTGACCGGCGGACAGAGTGTCAACTTCGCGATTCCGTCCGAACGCATCTCGCAACTCCAGGCGACGACGTTGATGTCGCTGCCGGATCTGGTGGCCGCGAGCGGACGCAACAAACGCGCGAAGGCGGTGCAGTTTTTCCGCGACGGCCTGAGTTTTCTTTCGAAAGACGATTGCGAAAAGGCGCTGCCTTACTTCGACAAGGCTACCGAGTCAGACAATCAGTACGCCGAAGCGTGGGCGCAGAGTGGTTTCTGCAACGAGAAATTAGGACGGCATGCTGAAGCGTTGGAAGCGTCGAAGAAGGCGGTGAACCTGAGACCGTCTGCCGAGTCGTACTTCAACATCGGCCTCGCGAATTTCTATCTCAAACAGTACAAGGAAGCCGCCGAAGCCTATCGCCAGTCGATCAAGCTCGATCCGTACAACTCGGCCGACGCTTACTACGCACTCGGCCTCGTCTATCGCGACTGGGGCAAGGCTGACGACGAGATCTACGCCTACAAGCAGGCGATCAAGTTGCGGCCTGATTACACGGGCGCGTACGAGCGGCTTGGTTCGCGTTACATGAAGTCGAAGAAGTTCAACGAAGCGGTTGAGGTGTTTCGACAGTTGGCGGCGTTGAAACCCGCAGATGCTGTTGCGCCAAACAATCTTGGCGAGGCGTACGCCGAGCTCAATCGCTACAACGACGCGTGCGAATCGTTTCGCCAGTCGATCCGCTTGAAACCTGACTACGGGCGGGCTTACTACAACCTTGGCAAGTGTCTGCTGGCGATGGGTAATCGCGACGCAGCGCTGGAGCAGTACACGATTCTCACGAATATCGATCCGAGTTGGGCCGAGAAGTTGAACGCCATTATCAATCCATAAGCAGGTCTTGGGACTTGGGTATTGGGTCTTGGTCTTGTTCAAAAACCAAAGACCAAAAACCCAAAACCATTTATCTCATCACTTCGCTGACAATCACGGTCAATACGTTGTCTTGCAGGGTCTTGTTGCGCGGCAACTGCCCGTGAAGATCGCAACCAAACACCGCATATCGCGACAATGTGAAACCCGTCTTGGGATCGCGGACATCACGGAAGAGGTTCTCGCCGAGCAGGGACGAACGTGTGACGCGTCCGTCACCGGGATGGTACATCGCCTCGGTCACCTCGCGTTTCGAGACCTTCACGCCCGCCGACGTGCGAAACTCGCGCGGTCGGGTCAGGGTAATCCAACGGTTCTCTTTCTGATCGCGCAGAACGACAGGTGAGTTCAACGTCTCCTCGCAGTCGCCGCCGATGGCCAGCAAGACGACCGGAGAGGCAGTACCGTCGACGGCATCGAGCGCCTCGTGAAACCGTTCGGCGCGATGAAGTGTCGCGGCGAGATAAGCATCAAGCTCGTTAGCCTCTCCGTTCGTGCCGTTCGTAGTCATGAAGCGACGGCGAAATTGAGTCGTGTGTATCGCACTCCAACCGTATTGCTTCCAGACCTCGATGTCATACAGATCGATCGGGAGCGGTTTCAGGTTCTCGTCCAGAAAGCTGACGACACGCGCGTGCGGCATAAGTTGATAGACTGACGGCGTCCTCGCCGCGTCCTCGGCGGTCAGCTTGTTGAGCAAGGGCACGCGACGTCGCAAACCTTCCGTGACGGAATAACCCTCGACGAGCGTCGCAAAAGCATCAGCGGATCCCTCGTTCGGCACGCCAATCATCACGATCTTGCTGATGTGCGCTGCGCCGTTCCAGTTCGGCTGGATCGCACCGTCGCCCGCGGGCAAATCGGCATCGCCGTACATCGCCGCGTAACGGGCAATCAAACCACCCATCGAATGGGCTACGACGTTGAACTTCAGATCCTGGCGATTGAGTTTGTCCTTCAGTCGCTGAATATGCCGCACCAGTTCGCGCGCGTTCGTGACGTTGTCTCGCCGCCAGTCGTACGCAAAGACGTAGAACGTATCGCGGTCGCCGCCGGCACCCGGATTGTCCCAGTCGCCTTCGCGGTAACCGGCGTAACGGCGCAGTGCGTCGAGCAAGTCTCGATAGACGTAAACTTCCGGCAATAACTTCGCGAGCTTTGCAGTCTCGACGATCTTTCCGGGGATGAGATCGTCGTGATTGGCTTCGAGATTCGGACTGATCGGCAGTCCTTCCTGTGACGTGCGAAACGCCGACGGCCAAACTCTCTCGCCGGTCTTGGGGTTGATTAGTTCGGAACCGAGTATGCCGGGAATGACGATCACGGGCCGTTTGCCGGTGCTCGCGCGGGCCGTTGCAAAGATGTGCTCCAGGTTTGGCGTGTTGCGCGCGGAGATGCAGCCGGTCGTGATGATCGAGAGAATTAGAAGGCTGAAGATGAGGTGCGGTTTGTTCGTTGAGTTCGTGAAGAACCGCAGGGCGGAACGGTGCACAAGTCTATTCAACGGGCGGCTCCCAGCGACGGTTTATCAGGCTCGCGACAAAGCCGGCGCCGAAGCCGTTGTCGATATTGACCACGGTCACATTCGAAGCGCACGAATTCAGCATACCGAGCAATGCGGCCACACCGCCAAAAGATGCGCCGTAACCGATACTGGTCGGCACAGCCACCACCGGAACGCCGACCAGACCACCGACCACAGACGGCAACGCGCCTTCCATTCCCGCCGCGACGATCACGACGCGCGCGCGTTGCAACAGGTTTCGCTCCGCCAGCACGCGATGAATTCCGGCGACACCCGCGTCCCAAATACGGGAGACGGTGTTGCCCATAGTTTCTGCCGTTAACGCTGCTTCTTCCGCGACCGGAATGTCGCTGGTGCCGGCGGTTACCACGGCGATTGGTCCAACACCGCGATCCGTCTTGTCGCGTCGAACGCGAACGAGTCGCGCAGACTCGTGCCACTCCGCGTCGGTTACGACGTTGCGAATCTCGCCGTACGCGCCTTCGTCCGTGCGGGTAACGATGATGTTCGGTGACCGTTGTGCGAGCCGTTCAACAATTGCGACGATCTGTGCGCGCGTTTTACCGCCGCCGAAAACGACCTCCGGAAAGCCCTGGCGCGAAGCGCGTGAATGGTCGACACGCGCGAAGCCGATGTCTTCAAAATGAAGGTTCTTGATCCGATCAACGGCTTCCCGACTGTCGAGATCGCCCGTTTTATATGCATCCAGCAGTTTCTCAAGCTGATTCAAATCCATGTGTGTCCGGACATTCTAGCATTCGACTCGGTGTGGTCTGTACCGTCTTGCCTCAAAGTTGCCAGGAATTAGTTATCCGTTGCGTAGGTTGTTGTTGAACTATCCACCCACGGTCGGGGTGGGATTCAAGACCTTTGGGGCAAAGGCGGTCTGTACCGTATCATTGGCTGTCCCGTGTCGACGCTTATCAAAAACACCCGGCTGACCCTCGAGATGATCAAAATCGAGCACACGCTTTTTGCGTTGCCGTTTGCTTTTCTCGGGGCCGTGTTGGCCGCGAACGGTGTGCCGACAACGCGGCAGATCTTTTGGATCGTGGTGGCGATGGTCGGCGCACGTTCCGCGGCAATGGCCTTCAACCGCATCGCCGATCGCGGTTTCGACGCCCGTAACCCGCGCACCGCATCGCGCGCAATCCCCGCGGGACTGCTTTCGGTCGGATTTGTCTGGGCGTTCACGCTCATTTCCGCGGGCCTGTTTCTACTCGCTGCGGCCATGCTGAACCGTCTGACGTTGATCTTGGCGCCGGTGGCGCTCGCCAGCGTTCTGCTCTACTCGTTGACCAAACGCTGGACGCAGTTTTCGCACATCGTCCTCGGCTGGTGTCTCTCGATTGCACCGACTGGAGCGTGGATCGCGGTGCGCGGCGAGTTTGGGAGTCCTATTCCCTTATTGCTGTCGCTGGTCGTGCTGCTTTGGACAGCGGGTTTTGACATTCTGTATGCCTGCCAGGACTACGAATTCGATCGCCGCGAGGGACTGCGGTCGATTCCCGCCCGCTTCGGCATTGCGCGCTCCCTTTGGATCGCGCGTAGCCTGCACGCGGCCGCTTTTTTGGCGCTGGTTTGGCTTTATCTCGTCACGGCGTTGGGTCCGATCGCCGTCGCCGGAGTGATCGCAACCGGCGCTTTGCTCGTATACCAGCATAGACTTGTGCGCGCCGACGATTTGCACCGGCTCAACGCAGCGTTCTTTACCACCAACGCGTTTGTAAGCGTCATCTTGCTGGTGACGTTCGGCAGCGCGGTTTTTCTGCATCGCTAAAGTCGAGTTTTCCGACAATGAACTTTTCCCACGACGACAAACTGAACGAGATTGCCGAACGGACGATTGCCGGCCAACGACTCTCCTTCGAGGACGGCGTCGCGCTTTACGCCACCGACGATTTGCCCGCACTCGGCAAACTCGCGGACACAGTCCGTCGCCGGCGTCACGGCCGCGTCACGTATTTCAACGTCAATCGGCATCTGAACCCGACCAACATCTGTTACGCCGATTGCAAGTTCTGTGGCTTTTACCGCACGCCGCGCCAGCCCGGCGCGTACACGCACAACATCGACGACAGTTTAAAAGTCGCCGCACAGGCAGTCAGCGAAGGCGCAACCGAGTTGCACATCACCGGTGGCTTAAATACGAAGCTGCCGTTCAGTTATTTCACTGATCTCCTGTCGACGATTAAGCGCGAGTATCCGCAGTTGCACTTGAAAGCATTCACGATGGTGGAGTTTGATCACTTCGCCCACTTCTACAAGATGGCCGACGAAGAAGTGATTGAGAAGCTGATCGAAGCAGGGCTGGATTCGTGCCCCGGCGGCGGCGCCGAAATCTTCCGCGAACCGACGCGCTCGATGATCTGCGCGCACAAATGTGACGCAACGCGCTGGCTCGAATTGCAAGGAAAGATCCATACCGCGGGTCTCAAGACCAATGCGACGATGCTTTACGGGCATATCGAATCGATTGAAGATCGCGTAGATCACTTTGTTAAGTTGCGCGAGCAGCAGGAGAAGTCCGGCGGTTTTCAATGCTTCATCCCGCTGGCGTTTTATCCTCCGGATACTCAGTTGGCCCACCTGCCGGGACCGTCGGGAGTCGATTCACTGAAGACGATGGCCGTCTCGCGCCTGATGTTGGACAATTTCGACCACATCAAAGCGTACTGGGTGATGCTAGGCAAACGCCTCGCACAGGTCGCGCTGCACTACGGCGCGAATGACATCGACGGCACGATCACCGAAGGCGGTGAATTGACAACGAGTTATTCAGTCGAAGCAAACAACGAAGTCCGGATGAGTAAAACGGAGCTTATCGGCCTCATTGAAGACGCAGGGTACGAAGCTGTCGAGCGCGACACCGTTTACAACCGCATCTTTTCAATGCGTGAGTAGCGCATGCGCCACGCACATATAGGAACACGTATAAAACGACCATAGGGCAGAACTGAAATGATTACTGACACCGAACGAACCACTATCACACTGGCACACTCGCCGGATTCCGACGATGCCTTCATGTTCTACGGCCTCGCCACCCATAAACTCGACACCGGCGGGCTGAACTTCCAACACCTGCTGAAAGACATTCAAACACTGAACGAAGAAGCGACGCGCGGCACCTACGACGTCACGGCCATCAGCTTTCATGCATACGCTTACGTCGCCGATAAGTACGCCTTGCTACCGCACGGCGCGTCGATTGGCGACAATTACGGTCCGATCGTCGTTTCGCGCGAACCCGCGGTGCCCGAAGACATTCCGAACCTGAAGATCGCCATTCCCGGAAAACTGACGAGCGCGTTCCTGGCGCTCCGGCTATTCAACGCCGACTTCAAGTACGAAGTCGTTCCTTTTGACAAGATTATCGACGCGGTGCTGGACGGCGTGTGCGATGCGGGACTCCTGATTCACGAGGGGCAACTGTTTTACCAGCGGAAAGGGCTGCACAAAGTCCTCGACCTGGGCGAATGGTGGCACCAGCGGCACGGGCTGCCGTTGCCCATGGGCGGGAACGCGATCAAGCGCGACCTCGGCCCGGAGTTAACGAAGGAGGTCTCGAACCTGCTGCGTGAAAGCATCCGCTACTCCCTGACGCACCGGGAGGACGCGCTTCAATACGCCTTGCAGTTCGCCCGGGACATGGATCCGGCGCTGGCCGACCGGTTCGTCGGCATGTGGGTCAACGAGCTGACACTGGATTACACTGACCGGGGCCGCGAAGCCGTCCGGCGACTGCTGGAAGAGGGTTACGAAAAGGGTATTATCCCGAATCGGGTTGCGGTGGACTTTGTTTAAGTAGGGTTTTGAAACACGGATTGTAAGAATGTTAGGGCGTTTGCCCTAGCTGGGGTGTGCGCGGTGATTTTTTAAGCCACCCCGCCCAGAAGGAGCAGCTAATCACCGCGCACATCATCGACATCAGACCACGTAAAACCAAGCTCCTCCCAAAGCCTGGTTTATCGCCCCCGCCGTGTAAGCAACGCCGCCGCTCGGCGTCACGTCTGCGCTCCCGCGCCGTAAAGCTCCACGGATTTAGGACGAGTGCCTGTTGCCGACATGAGGACCTTGAGAAACTTAACTTTCAAACCAGCGAGCCCAGAATTATCGAGGCCAATCGGGCTCCAGTTTACTTCGAACCGGCCGCTGGCCGACGTATAACTTATTCTAGTCTGGGGACATTACACTACTTGCAGGAAACTTTGCAACAGGAAAATGGCGATTTCATTCCTTCCGCCCGGACTGAGCAAAACCCGCCGACAACCGTCGTCTTTCGTCCCGGCATCTGAAGACACGCAAGTTCAATAGGTTGCGGGCCTGTAAACCCAGTATCCAGGTAAAGATGAAGAAACAATTACCAGCATTACGACCGATAAGCATCGCCAGCTTCGTCCTGTTCCTGTTCGCCACCATGACATTCAATGTCTCGGCCCAGACAGAAGCGACCGGCGGGATGAGCACTGCGGATGCGGACCGCATTATCCAGGCGTTCACGGCGAAAGAAAAACAATTCCGCATCGCGCTCAATCAATATTCCTTCAAACGCGACGCACTGATTCAAAGTATCGGCATGGGCGGCCAGGTAGCCGGTGAGTTTCACCTGATCTCGACGTTCACTTTCGACGACCAGGGGAATCGCTACGAGAAGGTCAGTTACGCACCTATGTCCACGTTGGATCCCGGAACGATTACGCGCGAGGATCTCGACGACCTCGGCGGGATCAATCCCTTCGCTCTCGATCCCTCCAAGGTTGATAAGTACAACTTTCGATTTGTCGGCAAGGAGAAGATTGACGAGTTGAACCTTTATGTTTTCGACGTCTCGCCGAAAGTGATGCCGGAGGCTAAGAACATCAAGGAACGACTGTTCCTCGGGCGTGTATGGGTCGACGATCAAGATCTACTGATTGTCAAAACCCGCGGCAAGGGCGTACCGGAAACGAAAAACAACAAGTTTCCGATTGTCGAAACCTATCGCGAGCAGATCGACGGACGTTACTGGTTTCCAACCTATTCCTACGCCGACGAAGAGCTGATCTTCGATAACGGTGGCTCACTTCACGTGCGGATGAAAGTTAAGTACAGCGATTTTGCTCCGGCGCGCGCGACACTCAGAGTCACGGAAATCGGCGAGAATGAAAATGGCTCATCGGGCAGTGAAGCGAAACCAATCGAAGGCGGAGTGTTGAATTCCAAGGCTGTATCCTTGGGGCCGGCGAAGCTTACCGAAGAGGCGAAGAGACAAAAAGAATCCGGCAAGATCACGGTCCGCGTCATTGTCGACGAGAACGGAAAGGTGATTTCGGCGAAGGCGATGAATGGCTCAGCGGTGTTGCGTGAAATCGCTGAAGAGGCAGCTCGTCAAACGACATTCAAGCCGACAGTGCAGGATGGCATCACTGTCAAAGTTACCGGCGACCTGATCTTCGACATCAGGAATTAAGCTGCTTTGCGATCGACTGACGGACTTCGGATATAAGCGCATTGATCGATTCATCCGTGGTCCGATCGATCGTTTCAACCGGCGGCAAGATCACCATCTCGAGAGTTCCGGGTCTGGCCTCACCAGTTCCCTTTCCCATCAACACATCGGAGTTCTTGATCGCGACTGGGACCACCGGCACGCCCGCCTCCCGGGCCATGTAGAAGGCGCCCTTTTTGAACGGCAACAGTTCGCCCGGTTTGGCGCGCGTACCTTCCACGAAAACCGCAAACGAAACACCCGACTTGATGCGCTGCGCGGCAGCCTCGGTGGTTCGAATCGCACGCTCGCGATTGCTACGATCGATCGCCATCACATTCACAAACCCCATACCGACTCCGAGCACAGGAACTTTCAACAACTCTTTCTTCGCCAGCAGACCGATCCGGCGTCCCGTGTAGACAAACATCGTAGCCGTGTCCAAATACGATCGGTGGTTTGAAACGAAGACGTAGGTCTGCTTCGGATCGAGCAGCTCGAGCCCGGTGACTTTCACGCGCACGCCGCTGAACCGCAACCACTCGCGCGCGCCGAACAGCGCCCACGGATAAACAAGATCGTGCTTGTTGACGAGCCACGCCACAATCAGAATCGGTGGACCAAGCGTGCCGAGCAACGCGCCTGCAAGAAACAGCGACCACCAGTAATGCAGGCGCCGCATAAAGCTGCGTGGAGCCGTTGTGCTAGACTTCTCAACCGTAGTCGACTCATCGACCGTAGTCTTCTCGATTGCAGCGCTATCTTCCATCTGTTTTCGCAAAGGAATCTCGCAATGACTAACCTTCGATCCGTAACGGTTGGCCTGGCTGTGGTGCTGTCGATCGCCGCGTTTTCTGCTCAGTCGTTGGCGCAACGAACGGCCGCGCGTGTCGCCACGTCCGCCGCGATACCGTCGCCGAAGTCAGTCCTCGGATTCACGCCGGGCGACGATCGAACGATAGCCGATTGGTCGCAGATTACCGACTACTTCGCTCGACTCGACCGCGCGTCGGATCGCGTCTCGGTTGAGACGCTGGGCCAATCCACGCTCAAACGGCCTCTGATCGTCGCGTTCATCAGCGCGCGAGAGAATATACTGGCACTCGAAAAATACAAAGACATCCAGCAGCAACTTGCCGATCCTCGCAAAGTCAGCGACAAACTTCAGCGCGACAGATTGATTGCTAACGGCAAGACGGTCGTCGCGATCTCCTGCTCGATCCACTCGACCGAGATCGTCGCATCGCAAATGTCGATGCAGCTCGCTTACGAGTTCGCCACCGCGCAGGATGCCGACACGCGCGAGATCCTTCAGAACACCATACTCCTGCTGATTCCGTCGCCGAATCCTGACGGTATTGACATCGTCGCCAACTGGTATCGCAAGACTCTCGGGACGCCATTCGAAGGACGCGAACCGCCCGAACTCTATCACCACTACGCCGGTCACGATGACAATCGCGACTGGTTCATGCTGAACCTCAAAGAGACGCAACTCATCACTCGCTTTTTCTGGCACGAGTGGTTTCCGCAGATTGTTTACGACGTTCACCAGCAGGGTTCAAATGGTTCGCGCTTCTTCATTCCGCCTTTTTACGATCCTGCGAACCCAAACATCTCGCCCGTGCTGCTGCGCCAGGTAGGACTTATCGGCCATAAAGTCGCCGCCGACTTACAAGCCGCCGGGTATCGCGGTGTTTTGACGAACGCACTTTACGACACCTGGTGGCACGGTGGTTTTCGCACGGCGCCCTATTTCCATAACTCGATTGGCATTCTTTCCGAAGCAGCCAGCGCGAGATTGATGTCGCCCGCCACCGTCAATCGCGAGCAGCTTGCGCGGTCGTCCACACGCGGCATGCGCAACGCCACCGAATCGTCGACAAACTTTCCCGATCCATGGCCCGGCGGCATGTGGCGTCCGCGCGACATCATGGACATTGAAATGATCGCTGCTCGTGGTGTGTTGTCGATGGCCGCGAAGTTCCGCGGCGACTACCTGGGAAACTTTTACGAACTCGGAAGAAAGGCCGTCGAGACGCCAATCGAACCAAACGAGCCGCTGGCGTACCTGATTCCCGCGGGACAGGGTCGCGACGAGAACGTCGCCAAGATGATCGAGAGTCTTGTCGGACAGGGCATCGAAGTTTACCGGATGGACAAGGAGCTTCACGCGACGCATGGACCACAAGTCCTGCAAAGAACTAACGCGCCAACAGAAAAGCTCGGCTTGTATCGCACCGTGATCGACCGTCCGGTGACAATCGAAGTTCCGCTCGGCAGCTATCTCGTATTTCTGAACCAGCCGCAACGCTCGAACATTCTCGCGTTGTTTACGCCGCAGGTTTATCCGAACCGTCTGACTGCGCAGGGCGAAGCGGAACGTCCCTACGACGTCGCCGGTTGGACGCTGCCGCTGCAGATGGGCGTCGAAGCACCGGCGGTCACTGCGATCAAGGAGACGCCTGCCGAGAGAAAACTGACGCTCGTGAAAGACGGCAACCAGGTGCGCGCCGATCTCGCGCTGACGTTGAGGAAAGGCGACGACTCGCCGATCAAGAACCCGGTAAAGAACCAGGTTCGGGTCGGAATCTATAAGCCATCGTTGAGCAACATGGACGAGGGTTGGACGCGTTACGTCTTCGATACGTTCAACGTTCCCTACTCGTCAGTGCGCGACACGGACGTCCGACAAGGCGGGCTTCACTCAAAGTTCGACGTCCTAATACTCCCGTCACAGGCCAGTGCGCAGATCCTCGCAGGAAACGCGGCGGGCACGGTGCCGGCGGAGTTGACGGGCGGAATGACTGAAGCCGGAGTCACTAACCTGAAAGACTTCGTGAACCAGGGCGGGATGCTCGTCTGTTTCGACAACGCGTGCGATCTCGCGATCAAGCAGTTCAACCTGCCGGTGCGCAACGTGCTCGACGGCGTGCGGTCTTCGGATTTTTACTGTCCCGGATCGATTCTGGCGCTCGACGTCGACAATAAACATCCGTTCGCCGCAACTATGCCGCCGGCGATACCCGCTTATTTCATCAACAGTTCCGCCTTCGCCGTCACCTCTGAAGACGCGAACGTCCGCGTCGTCGCGCGTTATGCGAAGGAGAACGTGTTGCGCTCCGGGTGGCTCCTGGGCGAGGACAAACTACGCGGCCAAATCGCGCTCGCCGAAGTCGGCGTCGGAAAGGGACGCGTCGTCTTGTTCGGGTTCCGGCCGCAGCACCGGGGACAGGCGTGGGGAACGCTTCCGTTGATTTGGAACGTCCTCTCCAGCGCAACCGCCAACGCATCCGAATAATCTCCGGGGCATTTCGCACCCTTCCGCTTGCTCTCACCGCGAAGACGGGAGTATTCTTGCGCCTGAATTAACGGTTTTTCTCGCCCCTGATTTCCCAAATCAAAAACCGCAAGCAACAACTCTGGCTACACGGCATCAAATGAGGGCTCGACGTGTCGAGCGCTTGGGAGCTAACTATGAAAAGGCTGTTTGTTTTCCTATTGCTCCTCTCCCTGTTTTCTTCGGTAACGAGCATTGGTTGGGGTCAAAGCGGACAAGTTCGACCGCGCCGGGTGGGCGATCAGCCGAAGGTCCCGCAAACCACGTCGCAGCAACCGCCGCCGATGCCTTCCGGAAAGCCGCCGGTCCTGGGCGGCGCCAACTATCCGAACAACCGCAAACCGGATGCGCAACCTGAGGCAGCGCCAACGCCTCCCGAAGAGGTCGACGCCGGCGACATCATTCGCATCGACAGCACGCTCGTCACGATTCCCGTGAGCGTGATGGATCGCGATGGCCGTTACGTTCCCAACCTGCGAAAAGAAGACTTTCGCATCTGGGAAGACGACGTCGAACAAGACGTAGCGTTCTTTGCTTCAGTCGATAAGCCGTTCTCGGTGGTGTTGATGCTCGACACCAGCCCGTCGACGCAGTTTCGGCTCGAAGATATTCAGGAGGCGGCAATCGCCTTCGTCAACCAACTTCGGCCCGACGACAAGGTGATGGTCGTCTCCTTCAGCGCGGAGGTGAAGGTACTCAGCGATTTCACGACCGATCGTGGCAGGCTGCAACGCGCGATCTCTCGCGCCTACACAGACAGCGGCACCAGCATCTACGACGCCGTAGATAGCGTCATCAACCAGTACCTGACCCGCACGTCCGGAAGGAAGGCGATCGTGTTGTTTACGGATGGAGTCGATACCACGAGCGGCAATGCGAGTTACGAAAGCACCATCACGGACGCGCAGGAACTCGACGCGCTGATCTATCCCGTGCAGTACAACACGGCGTTCGATATGGGCCAGGTGGTCCAGATCCCGCAAGCGCCCATTGACGTGTTTGGACAGATCCTGGGCGGCATTTTTGGTGGCGGCAACGGTGGTGGCGG
>DATANW010000183.1:0-15355 GCA_036266055.1 Pyrinomonadaceae bacterium
TTATTTAGCTGTTTGACTCGAACTCTGCTTCCTGGAAGAGCAGGTAGGAATTACCGCGCCGGGTGAAAGTCTTTGCTAAATTAACAAAGACAAACAGTATTTAATTGATTGACTACTATGTGTCAAGAGAAATTTGTGTAGTGCTTCACGATTTCGGGGCGAAGTCTACCGCGTCGGTGTTTCCGCCGCAAACGACTACCCCGACGCGCTCGCCAGGCTGCGGTTTATAGCGACCGGAAAGGAGCGCCGCAAGGGCTGTCGCACCCCCGGGTTCGGCAGCGATCCGCATCGTTTCCCACAGCTTTTTCTGCGATTCGACGATCTGATCGTCGGTAACGAGCAGCGATTCCCGCACGTATTTCTGCGCGATCGGGAACATCAACTGGCCGACCTGCCTGGGCGCGAGTGAGTCCGCAGCGATACCGCCGGCGGGCGCGTCGACCGGACGCCCCGCCTCAAGCGCCCGCTCCAGTGTCGGGGCCAGCTCAGGTTCAACGGAGATGATGCGCGTTCGGTTCTCGAACCAAGCGGCAACGCCGCCGATCAATCCGCCTCCGCCGACGGCGACCAAAAGCGTGTCGAGCCGCGGAGACTGTTCTTCCAATTCGAGTCCGAGCGTTCCTTGTCCGAGCAGCGTCTCGACGGCTTCATACGCGTGAATCGGCAGCGCGCCCGTGCGCTGGATCCATTCCTGGCTGGCTTCGAGCGCGTCCGCATAACGATCACCAGCGATCACCAGCTCGGCGCCGTAACGTCGAATGCGCTCGACTTTCGCCGGCGAAGCGACCGACGGCACGAAGATCGTCGCGGGCCGGTTGAGCTTCATGGCAGCGAATGCGACCGCCACGCCATGGTTCCCACCTGAAGCGGCGACAACACCGACGTCCGGGATCTCGCGCGTGAGGAGGTTCGTGAACGCGCCGCGCGCTTTGAACGATCCGCCGTGCTGGAAGAGTTCGAGTTTGAAAACGATCGTAATGAAGTCCAGACCGAAATCACTGCCGTCGACTTCGATCACGGGCGTGCGACGAATGTGCGGCCGGATCAATGGATGAACGGCGCGTATCTGTTCTCGGGTTATGGTCATTACACCAGCAACATTGAAAGCACGGTTAAGTGCGGAATCAATCTGACGCGGATGATGCGACGCCGCTCGACGCGTTCGATCTCGAACACGCCGTGTTCGTGGTCCACCGTGTCACCACGTTCCAGCATGCGCCCGGCGCGATCCATCAGATATCCGGCGATTGTCGTGTAGCCGTCGTCTTCCGGTATATCGAGTTTAAGATACTGGTTCGCATCTCGCACACTCAACATTCCATCCAGCACGTACGTCTTGCCGTCACGCTTGATCTGTTCGCGTACTTCTTCGTCAAACTCGTCGTTGATCTCGCCCACGATCTCTTCCAGCAGATCTTCGAGCGTCAGAATTCCTTCCATGCCGCCGTGCTCGTCAATCACGAATACAAAATGAACGCGCGCCGACTGCATGCGCCGCAGCGCTTCGCCGAGCGAAGCAGTCGCGGGAATGAACGACGGCGACCGCACGAAATCGCGGAGCTGGAAACCGTCGCCATTCATTCGGCCCATGTCGACATCTTTGCGAAACAGCAGACCGACGACGTCGTCCGGACTCGAATTGTAAACGGGAAGACGAGAATACCCGGTTGACGCGAAAGCGTTTCTGACCTCGGCCAGCGTGGCGTTTACCTGAAGTCCTGTTACTTGCGTGCGCGGCACCATCGCTTCGCTCACTTCCGCGTCGGAAAACTCGAAGACGCGGTGGATCAACTGTTGTTCTTCATCCTTGAGCTGTCCGCTTTGACGCGAGACGTCGATCAGCCGTCGCAACTCGTCTTCCGTGTAGACGGAGGTGTGATCGCCTGATGGATGAAGACCAAAGAGCCGGACGACTTTGGTGCCCGACCAGTCGAGCATCCGGATGGGCCACCGAAAGACTTTGTAAAACGCCTCCATGGGCCAGGAAACGGCGAGCGCGACTTTCTCAGCGCGTTCGAGCGCCAGAGTTTTTGGAGCAAGTTCGCCAAGCACGATGTGCAGGAACGTGATGATCGCAAACGCGATCGCAAAAGAGATCGTGTGCAACGTGAGATCGGAAACGCGTCCTCTCAAAGGCGCCTCGAGCAGATGGGCGAAGACCGGTTCGCCGACCCAACCGAGTGCGAGCGAGGCCATCGTGATTCCCAACTGCGTCGCTGAAATGTAAGTGTTGAGATTGTCAAGCAGCATCAGCAGGCGTTTCGCACTGCGACTGCCGCGCGCCACGAGCATTTCGATGCGCGAGCGTCGCACACCGACGAGCGCAAATTCCGAAGCGACAAAGAAACCGTTCGCAAATACCAGCAAAAACACGAGGAGAATATAAAGCACACCGATCATGCGTTTAATTCTATGGTCACGCCGCTCGAATGTGAAATTTGACTTCCGAGCGGCGCTAACCGACCGTCAGTTCGCGAGCCCCGTAAACGCTAACGAAGCAGCTTGTTTGAACCTCCCATAATCGAGTCACCGAGACCGAAGAAAGTGTGGCTGCCTTCGCCGCTGCCGAGAGCGACGTAGAAGCGAAACAGGATCTTGTCGAGCTGCCGCGGTATGACGACGATTCCGGCGCCATAGGTGTGTCGTAGTCGACCCTCGTCGAGCCGGCTGAAGCTCGGTGCAACTTTGCCGGTGTCGTAGAACACGATCAGCTTCAACGGTCCATGGAGCTCGGTCATGAAATCGGTCTGAAACAGAGCGTATGACTGATCGCGAAAACGATAGTCGCCGAAACCTCGCAGTGTATCGTCATTTCGAATGTTCGAGCCGCCGAGCGTTTCGAGCAGGTAGAAGGGAACACGTTGGCCGGGGCTCGTGTCGGCGGACGACAATCGGGCGCGAAAACGAATCTCTGACTTGTCGCCCAGACGAAACTTGTGTTTGAGGTCCGCGTCAAAGCGACGGAAAGAGAGAGCGCTGTCGCTGACGTCGTTGAAGACATTGTAGAAGAAGTCATATGCCAACCGGCGTTGTTCGGGTTCGCCGCCCGTGTGCAAGGACAGGTACCCCGCGACACGAATGTAACTCGGATCGCTGAGGAGACCGGGTGCGGTGGCGTCATTGTAGGCTGCGTTGACGGAGCGGACGGTCGGATCTGTGATCGTCGTCAGCCTGGGCCAAATGCCTTCAACGGCGCCTCCGATATCGAGCCAGCCACTCACCGGCGTCGCGATGTCCGCACCGATCACCGACTCACGAAGGTGATATTCCGCGAGGTCCCTTCGGTCTGTTTCTGGTCCGATCCCGAAATAGTCGAGGCGTTGCATGTCCTTCACCTGACCATAGACGTTGATCTCCAGATTGTCGCCGAACCGTGGAGTGAAGCGGCTCTTCGTTTTCAGCAGGTTCAAGGCACCCGTAATCTGCCAGTACTTGCGAATCGTAAATATGGCATCAGCATCAAAATGCGTTTGCCACACCGTTGACGAGTTGCCGTCGTCCTTCTCGGTGCGATCCAGAAAGCTGTAACCGACGCCGCCGCCAAATCCACTACCGGGCACGACGCCGCCAAACGACGGCTTGATTCCATGCCATTGCAGATGATCGTTGATCGCCTGGGCGCACGAGATAATGCTGTCGATGCTCTTTTTGGTCTTGAAGTCGGTGCAGAGGCCCTCGTTGGGCGCGGCGTCGGGAGTCGGGGAGGGCGTTGGTTGCTGTGCTGACGCCGTGTTCAGCGAGAGCAGGAGGACGAGTGTGAAGGTCGTGATTGAGAATCGAGTACGCATGAGGTTCTCCTTCGTTGTGAAGTGGGCGTGACGAAGTGCTTTTGCCGAACAGGCATTGGCGTTTATTTCTTCGTCGTCTTGCCGAGTTTCAGGCGAGCCTGCACGTCCTGAAGGTACTTCGCGGCTTCCTGTTCGGTCTTGGGAACAATTGTTCCATCCTGTGAATTCTTCTTCGCCTTATGAGTTTCGAGTGAGATCATTTGCACGAGGCCGACCTGTTGCAACTCTGAGAGCTTGCGATCGCCGTTACTTTGCGATTCGCTTGACGGCAATGCTGCCGCTGCGGCCATAGCGGATGAAGCACCAGCGCCGGACGGCTCGGGAATTGAGGGTTTGTCTGTACGCGCAGTCGCAAGTGTCAGGCAGCCTTCGAACGTGTTTGCATTACGATCGCGCTCCGTTAACCACGTGTTGGACTTGCCTGCAAGAAAGAGTTTTCTGGCGGTCGCGATGATCGAAGTGTGATCGAACACGTCGTGCACGATCGTTCCTTTGGGAATATACGGTGAGACGATCACCGCCGGAACGCGCACGCCCAAGCGATCGAACTTGAACGGCGGCGTCGCCGATTCGGCATCGCCCGGTGGCACGGCGCTTGGCGGTTTTACATGATCAAAGAGCCCGCCGTGCTCGTCGTAAGTGATCACGAGGATCGTGCTTTCCCACGTCTGCTTGTTCTTCGTGATCGCTTCGTAGACTTCCTTGATCAGCTTTTCACCGTTGAAGACGTTGTGATCGGGATGCTGGTCACTGGCTGGACGCGTGACGCCCGCGCGAGAGATCGTAGTAGCGCGGCTCGATGAACGAGTACGCGGGAAGTTTGTTTTTCTTGCAGTCGCTTGCGAAATCATCGTAGAAGCGAAAGTACCTGCTGGGATTGTCGATCCCGATGTGTTTGACGCCGATCGCGAAGGTCCAGTCCGTGTAGTAGATCTTCGACGAAACGCCATGCTCAGTGAGCCGCTCAAAAATCGTCTTGAGCGTCAGGTAGTTTGGCGACATGTTGACGCGGCCTTGTGATGTCGCACCGTAAACAAACGCGCGATTGGGCAAGGTTGGTCCGGGTACTGACGAAAACCAGCGATCGCAGACGGCGAATTCCTTTGCGAGCGTCGTCAGAGCGGGAACTCTGCCGGATCGAAAACACTTCATGATCCGACGAGAGTTGGCGAGGTTGCCGGTCTGTGCCTGGTAGCTCTTGACGAACCCCTGCATGTAAGGACCGGTGCCTGTACCCTGCGAATTGCCGAAAATCTGTTCGTTGACGCTGATAAAGTCGTGGCCCGGATCATTCTTGAGATCGCCTACATAACGAGCGTCGTTTGAAACTGTGACGGGCGCACCGGTGTTATCCGGGTTTGTTTCATTTCCGGTGAGACCATCGATTGAGTAGGAGTTGCTTTGGAGGAAACCGAGCATGTGATCAAACGAACGGTTTTCCAGCATAAGCACGACAAGATGCTTGATATCTTTTGCCATTCGTCCACTTCCTTTTTGTGACTCCGCAGTTGGGTAGAAACCGCGGCCGAAAGAGTTGTTGAGAAAGCCGTCGCTAAAATCGGTGTCGCTCTAATATGCGACCGCGACGGGCGGGTGATGCTCTTCTTAATACCTGAAAACAGCCGCGCAGTAAAGCAAAAAACCGCGGCTGGACCGGGCAGGCGTGTTTGTCATCACGCGCGATTTGGAATAGCATCCCGCCCTATGAGCACCACAACTGAAAACCTGACGGGCGAGCAGATCGTCGAACTCTGCCGCAAACACACGCTGTTTGAATGGTCGGTACAATCGGCTGTCGATCCGATTCCGGTCGCGCGTTCCAAAGGCATCTACTTCTGGACGCCGGAAGGGAAGCGTTTCATCGATCTCAACAGCCAACTCATGTGCGTGAACATCGGTCACGGCGACGAGCGTGTCATCAACGCGATCAAGCAACAAGCGGAGACGCTCGCGTACGCAAACCCGTTCATGGCGACCGAAGTGCGCGCGCGCTTGAGTGCGAAGCTGGCGGAGATCACGCCGGGCGACATCGACGCGTTCTTCTTCACCAACGGTGGCGCCGAAGCGAACGAGAACGCGATCCGCATCGCGCGCCTGTTCACCGGACGTCACAAGATCGGCGCGCGCTATCGTTCGTATCACGGCGGCACAGCAGGTTCGTTGACGTTGACTGGCGATCCCCGTCGTTGGGCCGCGGAGCCAGGCGTGCCGGGCGTGTTTCGTATTCCCGATTTCTACCACGGCATTCAGAGGGGAATGGACACGACTGACGACGTGCTCACGCGCACCGAAGAGGTGCTCGAACTCGAAGGCGCGAAGACGATCGCGGCGTTGATCGTCGAGCCGGTCGTGGGGACCAACGGTATTTTGATTCCACCCGATGGTTACATGCAGGGGCTGCGCAAGATTTGCGACAAACACGGCATACTGCTGATCGCCGACGAAGTGATGGCAGGGTTTGGCCGCACCGGCGAATGGTTTTCAGTGGACCACTGGAAAGTCGTGCCGGATCTGATCTCGATGGCGAAAGGTTTGACGAGCGCTTACGTGCAACTCGGCGCGGTCGGCATGCGTCGTCAGATTGCCGATCACTTTCAGAACAATTTCTTCAACGGTGGACTCACCTACAACAGTCATCCGCTGGCGTGTGCGGCGGGAATCGCGACGATCGCGGTGTACGAGGAAGACAAGCTGATCGAGAACGCGCGACGGATGGGCAGCGTCATGCGCGGCTTGATGGAAGACATGGAAAGCAAACATCCGTCGGTTGGCGCGACGCGCAACATCGGGTTGTTTGGCATCTTCGAGTTGGTGCGCAATCGTGAGACGCGTGAGCCGATGGCGCCCTTCAACAGCGCCGCTCCCGAGATGCAGGCGCTCGGCAAGTTCTTCCGTCAGGAAGGGCTCTACACGCTGGTCCGTTGGAACACCTTCTATACGAACCCGCCGCTGTGTATCACGGAAACGGAGTTGCGCGAGGCATTTGCCATCATCGACAAAGGATTGGAAATTACAGATAAAGCGGTTGCCTGATCAAAATCGATCCGTGCTCCAGGCTCGCACTGTACCGTCTTCACTTCCGGTTATCACGACGGACGTAAAGCCTATCGCGGTGACGCCGTGACACTCACCAACCGTGCGTGACTTGCCGGTTTGAATGTTCCAAACACGGATTCGGCCATCGAGCGAAGAGGCAGCGACGTGTTCGCCGTCTGTTGAGATCGCGAGCTGGGTTATGCAGGAACAGTTCTCGCCGAGCATGCGTGCCTCGCCTGTCTGAATATTCCAGAGTCGAACCGTTTCGTCCCAACTGCCGGAAGCGACTCGTTTGCCGTCGGCCAGGAAAGCAACAGCCGTAATCTGACGCGTTGAGCGTCCGAGCACGCGCGCGGTCCCGGTCTGGACGTCCCAGAGTCTGATCGACGGATGCGAAAGATCGCTATCGGCGGCGGCGATCATCTCGCCGTCGGGCGAGAAGGAGATCGACGCCGTTCCTTTCCAGGCGCCTTTCAACACGCGCACACTACCGGTTTGCAAATTCCAAACGTCGATTTCGCAAGGCGAGTCGGAGCTCGCTGCCGCCAGACTCTTCCCGCCCGGTGAGAAGACGAGTGACGGCTGTTTCCCGATCCGGCCCAACAACGTGGTCTCGCCGGATTGCAGATCGATGAGTTCGATCTGTGTACCGCTTGCTGAAGCGATTAAGACTCCGTTCGGTGAAAAAGCGAGTGCCGAGATTGGTGTGTCGGATTTTTTGAGAACCGTGGAAGACGTTGGTCTTAACAGATGAATTGTTCCGTCGTCTGCTCCTACCACGATCGTGTCACCAGAAATCGCGATGGAGCGCACCGCTTTTGAGCACTGGAAGATTAGACCAGGTTCGGACCACGGATTTGACGGATCTGGATCGACGCTCGATGGGAGATCCGTGTCGGCAGTGGATCTCTTAGCTTTGCTTAAGGCACGAATCGCTAAAGCCCACGATTCGACGGCCCAACGCGCGTCGCCTTCGTTTAGCGCTCCCGCTTTGCGCAAACGTTTGACGAGCAGCGCGCGCAACAGCCCGCGGTCCAAACCATCCTGCGAGACAAGCAAATCGCTCGCGATGCGTTCTCGTACGGCCAGCGCGAGCAGCGCGATCGCTTCCTTGTGCTCGGGACAGTAATCCTTCAGCAGGTTTTCGCAGAGTTTCGCGTCGGTGAGCGGCGAGCGGCCGTGCCTGATCAGGATCTCACCGAGTTGCACGGGCACGCTCTCGTCGAAACGCTTCAAGACCAGATCTCACCCTCTGCGTGCCCGAAGTTGATTCTCATGCCCAGGGCCAGCGTCACGCTGCGGCCGGGAGAGACGTCCTTCACCTCGCCTCGCTGATTCGTTGCGGACCACGTTTGCACCGACAAGTTCTTCAAACCCCAGATCGACGGGTCTGACGGATGTTTCGTCACTGCGGCAACCGGTTGGCTGAAGTCGTATTTTTTTTCCTCGTCGATGTGATGCGCGAAGAGCAGCGTGTCGTGATTGAGCATCACGAAGTTGCGACCGATGCGCACTCGCGGCGGCAGACGCAGTTGGCGACGGCACGACCAACAGCGATCCTTCTCTTCATCCATCAGGTCAGACGCGTCGTGAAAATTCTCGGCGTTGCAATGAGCGCAATACGCGATCGAGTCGCGCAAACGGACCATTACTGCGCGCCAGTTGCTCTCGCGCACGCGTCCGTGCTGCGGATCTCTTATGCCGTCCGTGAACGCTTTCGTAAACACCTCGCGGAGGAAGCGCGGGTAAACGGACCAGAACGCCACCGCGTTCCGATGATACTGGGGGTCGGGCGCATTTGAGTCGTCATCCGGATCGAAGATGAACAGCGGTTCCGTGCCGTAAAGCTTCTTCATCGCCGGCAAGTCAAGACACTTGATCGCCAGTTCACGTTTTCCTTCGAGCGGGTGATGCATGACGAACATGTAGAACAGCAACACCGCCAGCGAGAACAGATCCGTCTGCGTGCTCGGCACGGCTTCGCCGCGCACAATCTCCGGCGCCATGAAACGCGGCGTGCCGTAAACAGCGCTCTTCGATTGATTATCAACTGCGACGTTGTCGTTATCGCAAATCAGGATTTCGCCCGTGCCGGGATCGAAGAATGCGTTGCCGAAAGAGATGTCGCGATAGCAGAGACCTTTCGCGTGAAGTTGAAGATAGCTGTGCGAGAGCTCGAGTCCGGCGGTTGCCAGCGCGCGGAAGCTCGGTTCGATCCGTCGCTTCATCAAGTCGACGATACTTCTGAAGCGTCGTTCTCGCAGCGGCATGACGTAACCGAAGCCGGGCGTCGACGTTGACGTGGCCAGTTCGGTGGGCCATAGAAAACGATCGCTGGGCGTGCCCATCCGCACCAGCGTTTCGAGCGCCTGCTGTTGCTCGGCGGTGGCGGATGCAGGGTAGTACCACTTGACCGCCACGGGTTTGCGGTCGAGTAGTGCTTCGTACACCTCACCCTGTCCGCCACCGCCGAGAAACCTCTCGATGCGACACTCGAGTCGCGTCGAGGAGGTGCGGACTTTCTGACCTGGTTTAAGAATCTGATCCATGGTTTGCTGGCCAGAGGCAGAACGAAGGGCACAGCCCAAACGGTTTATGCTGCTCCCGGCGAGGCCTAGCCTCGCCTCACATCAGACGGCAGAGCCGCTGTTAACGTACTTGGTAAAGCCGATCGTCATCACTCACTCAGCGAACACAGAATGCCTAAAGTGACGTCGTCGCCGCTGCCGGCGCGAGTCGAGTCGCGCAGCCAACCGGCAAGCTGATCGTTCACGCTCGCGAGTCCGTTCTCGCGAATCAGGCGCAGAATATCGGAGCCCACTTGAAGAAAACCCGCCTCGTCGCGAAACGAGTTTGGATAACCATCGGTCGAAAGCAGAATCAGCGCGGGGGGCGACTGCGTCAACGGTTGAAAACTCACGCGAAAATCCCGCCAAGCTTCGGACGCGCAAAGGGAAGTCGTCTCATTTCCAAAAAGCCGCTCGTCTTTCGTCAGCGGACGCACGACTTCGCCGCTATCGCTCACCGCAAGGATCTCACCGTCGCCGAGTTGCAGATACAGAACGAAACGTTCCGTCACAGCGGCAACCAGCAAGGTCGCGCCATACGCGACCAAAGATTCAGCGTCCAGTCCAACCAACTCACCCGGCGACAGCGGATCTGTTTTCAGATCCTCAGCGACTGCTTTCGACCACTCGCGCACGAGCGCGCGCGGCAGCCACTCTTCCGTCGCATGCTTAATTAAGGACAGGTTGTCGACATCGGCCTGGCTTCGGAGAAACGCCGCAACCAGCCGCGCAGCTTTTTTAACCGCCAGCGCGGCGCCGATGTGACTTCGCGAGTAGCGCGCACTTCCATGTCCGTCAGCGGCGGCGAGCACCACCGAGGGACCACGACCTTCCGATGGCAACCAGTAGATCGCATCCTGGTTTAGTAGACCATTTCGTTCGTGCGTTGCGCCGCGAACGGTCTGTCCCACAACTTGCCACTGGATCGACATCCCTGAACCACGATTTACCACACGTCGTCTGTGGCTGTTCCCATATCGGGAATCACTGGAATCGGAACGTTGAGACCGGGCGACGACTCGACGGTTTGACTCGCCGGCGAAGATGCGGACTTGAGCACCGCGGTCGAAACCCAGCGAATGTATTTCGTCAAGGCTTCGGGATTGTTGGCCTGCAGAGGCCGGAGCTCCGGGTTGCCGATGAACTTCTTCAGCACTTCCTGATCCGCGTCTTCGCCGATCGCGATCGCGATCCGCACCGCTTTGCGTCCCCATGGTTCGTTCATCAGCGCTTGCAGGCCGGAAGTGAAGTCGTCGGTAGGTTGACCATCGGAAATCAAAACGAGCACGGGCGGCAACGCGCGATCCGTCATCGGGGGGATCTTGAGTTGGTCGGCGACGAGTGTCAGCGCGCGGCCCATCGAGGTGACGCCGCCTGCTTCCAGATCATCCCACTTGAAATCAGCGATGTCTGTTGCCTGCGAGACGTGCCACTGAGCGCCGTCGGAAAATTTGACCGCGCGGACCAACACCTGCGCGTTTGGGTTCTCGTCGGCGACGTCCTGCATGTTGGGAATCGCTTCCTTGATCGCGTTATTCAACGACTGAATCTTGCCGTCGATCGCCATCGAACCGGAACAGTCGGCGATCCAGATGAAGTGCAGGGGGCGCGTCGCTAATTCACCGCCAGGTCGCATGGTTATCAAGCATACCTCCTCGGCTTGGAGTGATGATTCTATTCAAGAAGTCTGCAACCGGCATCACGTTTTTTCAGGTGTTGGCTCTGATTATGTTTTCAACCTCGTCGCCAGAGAGCGTTTCAGCATTTTGCTGATAGACCGATTTAAAGCCTACCCAACCCTGTCCGTGAGGAAGTAAGTCTTCGTGGCTTGCTTTTACGTCTTGGGTCCCGGACTTGACTGCTTGCTGTCCCGTTGTGTGTTGCTGAGCAGTTTGTTTGTGTTTCAATACTCTAGTGCTGCCGTTGTCCAGGGTATACGTCTCATTAACTGGTCCTATCACTTTGACATTGCTCAGTTCCAGGTCTCTGCCGAGATAGGTTGTTATTTGCTTCACGAATGGAGTGCCACCGTCGCCGATTTCACAAGCGTAAAAGATGACGGTCTTGCCTTTGAGGTTTTTGCCAAATTTGTGAGCTAAGTGCTCGGCAATGGTTTTGGGTTGTTTGATCTGGGCGATGTCCGATCCGCTGCCGTGCGCGAGAATATGAATGACGCCGCCGGAGCTAACCTCAACTGGCTTCCCGGTACCGGGCTTTTCGACCAAGGGCTGGCCGTATCTCCGTTCCAACTTCGGCACATCTAGTTTTAGGTTGGCATCCTCGACGTTCCCGTTCTTACTGCCCGGATCCCAAACTAACAGAAACGCCTTATTCTCCGCTCGTTGAATGATCCTGAAAGGTGAGGACACATGACCGCGCGGTTGAGTGCTGAGATTGTTGGGCCTGGTAACGGGCAGTTCTTTCTTCTGCAACACCTTTGGCGTTGGTTGCGGACGATAAACCGGTGGCGCCGCGGGCTGACTGCGCGGTGGAGTTGCCTGGGGTTTCAGTTGTATCGCGGACTTTGTTTGTAAGACCTTTGGTGTGGGTTGCGGACGATAGACTGGTGGCGCCACTGGTTTTTTCGGTTGTACCGGATTGAATTTTTTTGGAGGCGCCGTCATTGAGTTACCGCCTTATTTTTTCTTTCGCGTGTGTTCGCCCTTGATGATCTGTTGATACGAGTAGAAGCGGTCCAGCGGCAGACTCGCCTGGCCGGCGTCGTCGGCGCCGGGCTGGTAATGACCTGAACCGTTGGACCACCATTCCAGCTTGCCGTTGTTGAAGAAGACCTCGCCTGCATAGAGCACTTGCTTGCCTTCGGCAATGGAGGGATGCCGGTAACGATTGTGCAAAAGCATCTGGCCTTCACGCGTGCGGACGAAGTTGTATTGCTGGTTCGGAACGTTGACGCCGTGGCTGTTGACGCGGTGCAGCCGGTATTGATCCGCAAAGCTATTGAGCCGGAAAACGCTGCCCTGATTTACTGGTTCGACGGCGCCGGGGTGTAGGTTCGGATAAAGCCTCTTCTGCTGCACCACTGCGCTCTTCGTGGGTGCCGGAGGTGCGGTCTTCACGTTTGGCACACTTGGTTTTGGTTGGACCACGGCGACATGCGTTTTCCGTTGCAAGACTTTTGGCACTGGCTGCGGTCGATAAGCCGTGGGCGAGGGAACTGGTACGCGCGGATTCGACACTCCGGGCTTGTTTGGCTGCGGCGCGAATGGCCCGGGCTTACGTTGCGGCGGCATTGGCATCAATTGAATCCTTCGAGTCTCGACGTAAAAATGATCAACTTCGGCTGAGTTCGCGGTCCCACCTTCCAATGTCGCCCATCACCTGACGTAAAAGAGCCGGGAGCTGTCCCTTCGCCGCCGCTTTTAATTGGCGCCAGACCTCTGAGAGATAGCTGTAAAGATCCCGAACCAGCGAACTTCGGTTCGAATCGTGTGTGCGGTCCTTTTCCTCGGCTATCCTGAATACATCCCAATACTTTCGTTGATTGTAAGCCGTTCTCATTTTCACAACACCGTCAGGTGTTTTCTTCTGCCAGGGAAAGAAACCCTCGCCCTGCGTGTTCCACCTTGCGCTAAGCACCAGATGGCCGAGAGGTAACCAGAGATTCTGGTCGGCTATGCTCATTGGTAAGGCTCGCGTTGTGGTGACGCTACCTTTCAACAAATTGGGGAAACCCAGGGCGGCTTCGTAACGCCGCACGTCTCCATCGGGTGGTTTGCCGCGCAAATATTTTGTGATTTCTACCTTTGTGCTTGGCTCGTCCGAATCCTGATTGTTGTATGCGACAAATGAGGCAACGCCCCGGCGAATATGAAAATGAGGAACCGTACTATCCCGGCTTACGTCAGCCTCAAGGGTGACTTGACGATCTCTGTCTTCGGCAACGACTGTCGCCCCGTGCCACCGACACTGTCCCGTTTCGAACTTGTGGACCATCATGTCGCCCACTGAGATCGCTGGATAATCAGCAGTCTTTACCTGATAGATCTGCTCTTCGTCGTCTTCTTCTCCCCAGTACGTCTCGCGTGCGATACGGTTATACAAACTCATAGCGAAGCTGGTGCAGTCGTTTTTGCCAAGCATGCCGAACGTTGGTTGCTCAAGGGTGCTCGGATCGGCCGCGGGGTTCTCAACTCGATGACGCAGTCCCGGAAGGTCCAAATGTCTGCGGCCACCCTCGGGGCCGTACATCATTTGATCGTCGAATGTCCGTTCTTCGTTTGAGAAGAACCTGACATTTGGTTTCCAGGCAAACACCTGACTGCCGTCGGCGTCGTCCGTTTCCACTTTTTTTGAATACAGGCCTTGCGGTCTTGGTGGTGGAGCGTGGCGTTGACTGTACAGCGTTTCTCTTGCGAGTGGATTAATCAGATACAAGGGATCGGCAGCGGCGGATTTTTCGAAGTGTGTCGAGTCGATATTTCGCTGGATCACTCTTGTTCGAGGCGCTAGCGGGGCTGGTGCTGGTTTGCGGAGGTTTGATGGTGGTTGATTTACAACTTTTCTTTGTAGGACCTTCGGCAATGGTTGCGGACGATAAACAGGAGGAGCTTGCGCAACGCGGGTGCCGGCGACAACTTTCGGCTGCGGCGTCGCGGCCCGTAGTTGGCAAACTCTCGGAACAGGATTTGGACGATACACTGGCGGCGCGGCTCCGCGCGTTTTTAATTGCACTGCTGGAAAAGTTTTCCGTTGGTTCTTGCCGTTGTACATGCTGAGCTACTCCTGGCTTGTTCTTCACGCGCTACCTATCGCAGTTTCCGCTCCATCAGCGGACTTCCGCGTTGTGATTTGCCGACGTTCCTGAATCCTTGCCGGCGATACATTGCAACGAGAGCCTGCGGCGAGATTCCGTTGTCCGAGGGACGTGCCTCGAGACTTACGGCACTGAAGCCTTGTCTGCGAGCAGTATTCACGGCCGCGTCGATCAGTTGTGCTGCGATGCCGCGTCGCCGGTGTTCGTGCTCGACTCTGAGATTCGAAATGTAGACTTTGCCGGCGCCGGCCTGGTTGATGTCCACCGATCCGGCAACCTGGCGACTTCCGTGGAGCGTGGCCCGGATTTGATGAGCATGTCCACCCACTGGAACAGGTGGTTGCACTGCGTACCGCGCGCTCGCCGATCGATTTTGGATCGTATGCGCTGGTCGACGCGGATTGGGCGGCGCCGGTCGACTTGAGGGTTTAGTTGGCGGTCTCACAACTACTTCTCTTTCCTGCGCACCACTTGAGTTAGCGCCGCTTTGATTCCCATGCGATCCGCTTCGGCCTCGAGTGCGTGGTCCTGGACCACGGCGACGCCGCCTCCGAAAGGATTTTTCACTCGTCCTTGTTTTTGTTGCAGCACGTGCCAGAGTTCGTGACCAAGTAATTTCTGACCCTGCAGTGTGTGCGGATTGTATTGTCCGGGGGCGAAGTGAATGTTCGTGCCCCACGTGTAGGCGATCGCGCCGAGCGACGTCGCTTCATGTCCGATGTGGACGCGCACGTCAGAGAAGTCAGCGGCGAAGGCTGTTTCCATTTTGGTGCGTACGTCGGACGGGAGCGGTAAGCCGCCGGCCTTCTGGCGCATCGGCACCTGGAAGGCTTCCACACTATGCCCGCCTTTGCGTTGAATCGCCTTTCCTGAAGGATGAATGCCGGCGGTCAATTTCATTTCCCACAACTTGACTCGCGCTTTCAGGGCGCCATCGCTGACATGCGCCTGGATTGTAGAGCTATTCATCACGATTCCTTTCTAACAATGACCTCTCGCACATGCTTAGTACGAGGGGCCGGTTGGCGGCTTCGTTCCTAAAACGCATGATTGCAAATTGCTTAAAAACGAAAGCTGCTATCATTTTGGAACGATGACGATCGTAATCGGCTGGTCATAGTCTTTTTGGCAGTCAGCATGGAAAGACTTGTTGCCACCGATTTCATATATGTGGAGTTCGCCTTCAGTCG
>DATANW010000184.1:0-13513 GCA_036266055.1 Pyrinomonadaceae bacterium
GGTTGGCGCCAATCTCAGCGCCGCGTCGGCGCCGGGAGCTTCCGGCCACGTCATCAACGTGGCGAACGGTCAACGAATAACACTAAACGAGCTTCTCTCGGAGTTGAAACAATTGACCGGCCGAACAGACGTTACCGCTGAGTATCGGGAAGCACGTGTCGGCGACGTGCGTCACAGTCTGGCTGACATCACGATGGCCCGCGAGCTGCTCGGCTACGAATCAAAGGTCGATCTCCGGGAAGGCCTTCAACGCACCCTCGAGTGGTGGAAGACCAGCCGCTTCGCTACGCAGCAGACTTAAATCGCTCGCATCGCACGCACTAACGTCTGAACCAGATCTGCCTGAACCTCACCGGCCACTTGGTATCCGCGGCGTGCGGCCCGCCCGACGTGAAACTCGCGAATAACTGTCGTACTTTTGAGTAAAGCAATTGCGTCAGCGTCGATTCCGCCGCCGGCGATGACCTGTATTTCAGGCGCCGTAGCGTGCGCGTACGCGTTCAGTCGTCGTGTTCTCTCATTTAACGCTCCCGGGCCACCGCTACTGAGAATGCGATCGATCTGGCCGATACTTTTTAGTTCGTCAACTGCGCTTAACTGATCGACTGCATCCTCAAACGCGTGATGAAACGTCGCCTTCATTTCCGGCGCAACGGCCAGCACCCTTGCGGTGAGATCGAGATTGATCTCGTCATTCTTGAGAAACCCAAGGACAACTCCATCGACACGCAAATTTGCAAACTCTTCCGCGGCGTGGCAAAGCTTTCGGACTTCCGTCTCGCCACTGACCCCAAAATCGTCGCTCTCACGCACCATCACTCTGAGCGGTAAGTCCACTGCGTGCTTTATCGCCTTGACCGTTTCGAGCGACGGGGTAAGCCCGCGGCGATCAAGCTCGCGAACGACCTCCAAACGATCAGCGCCACCCTTCGCCGCCTCGATCGCGTCGGCAACCGAGCAGACGATTACTTCTAAAATAGTTGCGCCATTATCGTGGGAAACGAGCGACAAGATTGACGTGTGACAACCCCGGTTCTTCAGTTCTGCATCCGGCAGCCTGGTGATCCAGCCCAACAAACTCCGAAACGAACACATGCCTCACCCCTATGTTCGCACCTCTCTTGCCGCGTCCAGGTTTTGAATCGGCATGGCGGGTGTAAAGAGTTCGGACATCAGCGTTTCAGAATACTTCATTCCCACCAGAATAATGACCTAAGTGGGCCAAATGGCTCGATCGGCATCTTGTTTGCCTTTTGTTGCGGCGGAGAAAGCAATGAAAAGCAAACAAGTACTCGCGATTGCGGGGATCATCGTCGTGTGTATTGCTGCGTCCGGACGTGTGCTGAGTCAAACACCGTCGCCGCCACCGCTGTCGCCGGCCGACAAACAAGTCGCCGACGCCTTTGAGAAACGGGCCAAAGATTACGTGCGTGTGCGTGAAGCGTTGGAAGCGAAGATGCCGCCGCTCTCGAAAGAGGCTAAAGCGGAAGAGATTCAAGCGCACAAGCAACAGTTTCAGGAACGCGTGCGTGCGGCGCGTGCCGGGTCGAAACCTGGCGACATATTCACGCCCCAAGCGTCGACCTTGATTCGCGCGATTATCAAAGACGAATTCAAGGGAAGAGATCGCGTCGAGTTGCGCAACGCGGTGTTGAAGGAGTCAGAGAACAAGGCTGTTCCGCTGCGCGTCAACTATCCGTACCCGGAATCACAGGAGTTGTTGGAGATGCCGCCGACGCTGCTCTTGCGACTGCCGCCACTACCGAAACAGTTGCGCTATCGCTTCGTCCGCAACAACCTGCTGCTCGTCGATCGCGAGAACGGATTAATCGTCGATTACATGACCAATGCGCTGCCGTAACAACACGAGGTTGAAATCATGAAACGCATCATTTCATTACTGCTGCTGTTGGTTCTCCTGACGCTCACGGGCGTAAACGCCCAAAACAATTCAGCGCGCACGAACGGAACCGCGCGGTCCAACGCGCCTGTCACCCTGACGCTGCCCAACAAAGAAGGCGGCGTGCGTTTTCTGGTCATGGGCGACACCGGAACTGGAACCGACAAACAGCAGCAACTCGCGCAGCTAATGCTTCGTTACCGGCAGATCTTTCCGTTCGAGTTTGCCTTGATGCTCGGCGACAACATGTACGGCGGCGAAAAAGCAGTTGATTACAAACAGAAATTCGAGGACGTTTACCGGCCGCTGATCGATCAAAAAGTGAAGTTCTACGCGGCGCTCGGCAATCACGACGACTCGAACCAGCGTTTCTACGCGTTCTTCAACATGGACGGCCAGGAGTACTACCGCTTCACAAAAGGAAACGTCTCCTTTTATTCACTCAACAGCAACTACATGGACAAAAAGCAGCTCGATTGGTTCACCGGCAAACTCGCGACGGACACGTCGACGTGGAAGATAGCTTTCTTTCATCATCCGCCGTACTCGTCCGGTGGGGCGCATGGTTCGGACGCCAAGCTCCGCGAGATCGTCGAACCGATCTTTATCAAGCACGGTGTGAACGTGGTGTTCGCCGGGCACGAGCACTTCTACGAGCGGATCAAACCGCAGAACGGCATTTACTATTTCATTTCAGGTTCGGGCGGCAAGTTGAGAAAGGGAGATGTGAACAAAGCGTCGGCCCTGATGGCGAAAGCTTACGACGACGATATGTCGTTCATGCTGATCGAGATCGACGACAAGGAGATGCACTTCCAGGTAGTGTCGCGCACTGGCGAGACGGTGGATTCAGGCGTCGTCGTGAATCAACGCAAGTCGTCGGGCTGATCATCCTTCGAACAGCTTCTTGAGACTCTCGATGTACGGAGGACGTGCGACGCCCGCGTCGGTGATGATTGCGGTGATCAGGTGATTGGGCGTGACATCGAACGCGGGATTGTGGACCGCAACTCCGTCGGGTGCGAGTTGGTGCTCGCGGATGTGAGTGACCTCCCTCGAGTCGCGTTCTTCAATCGGTATCTGCTCTCCGGAAGTGAGTGAGAGATCGAGCGTCGTCAGCGGCGCCGCGACATAGAACGGAATGTCGTGTTCGCGGGCGAGCACGGCCACCATGTACGTTCCGATCTTGTTTGCGGTATCGCCGTTCGCGGCGATGCGATCAGCGCCGACGACGACGGCGTCAACCTTGCCGTTCTTCATGACGTGACCGGCCATGTTGTCGGTGATCACCGTAACCGGAATGTCGTCTTTAGCCAGCTCCCACGCGGTTAACCGGAGTCCCTGGAGAAACGGTCGTGTCTCATCGGCAATGACTGCAACTTTCTTCCCCGCGTCGCGCGCGCCACGCACGACGCCGAGCGCCGTTCCGTAATCTCCGGCGGTCGCGAGTGCGCCGGCGTTGCAATGCGTGAGCACGGTCGCGCCGTCGGGAATGAGTGGTTCACCGTGCTTGCCGATCGCGCGATTCGCGGCGATGTCTTCTTCGAAGATCGCGAGTGCTTCGTCAACCAGCTTCTTCTTCACGGCTTCGACGTCGCCCAGTTCTTTATTTTTTTGAAACGCGCCGCGCATCCGTTCGATGGCCCAGAAAAGATTGACGGCCGTTGGACGAGTCTGGCCCATGACGTCGCAGATATAAACAAGATCGTCTTCCAAATCGGCGACTGAAGTTCCGACAGATTGGCTCGCGCCGAGGGCGATTCCCATCGCTGCGGCGACGCCGATTGCCGGAGCACCGCGGATCACCATTTTGCGAATCGCTTCCGCTACTTCGTCGTAAGAGCGCAGCATCAAATAGGTTTCTTCGGACGGCAGCAGCCGCTGGTCCAACATTCGTACGCCGTCTTTTGTCCACTCGACTGTTTTTATCATTGATTTGTGCTTAGTGCTTTGTTCTTTGAGCTTTGTTTTTATACTCGATGTTGACGACAAAGCACAAAGAACAAAGAACGAAGTACAAAGCTCATTTGACAGGGCTTGACGCGCGTGTTAGTGTGCCGCCTTCGTAAACGCTGATCTTTGTAGACAATAAGTGTTTGGGTGCCCCGAAGAGGGGAGAATAGGGAAGCGGGTGAGAATCCCGCGCGGTCGCGCCACTGTGATGAACACGCCTCGGCGATGTTCTAGCCAGGAGACCTGCCTGAGACACTTGCAGCCTCTAAACACCCGCGCAAGGTGTTCAGGCCGCGACGGGTTTACACGAGTCCCGCTGACGCCTGCTTCCTTGCCGGAGGAATATGGATGTCGGTGGGACTTTCTTGTTAGCACCGCTTCTCAAAACTAAATCGCTCCCTGCACTGGTCCTGATCTGCCTCGCGCTTGCTTGCGCGTGCCACCGCGGCAGATCTTCCTTCTCCGATTTAACGATAACCCGCGAAGTCATCGACGATGCTGGTCGGCGAGTGTTGCTGCCCGGGCGTGTCGACCGCGTTATCTCGCTCGCGCCGAACCTGACCGAGATCATCTTCGCCGTCGGCGCCGGCGATCGACTCGTGGGCAATACGACTTACTGCGATTACCCACCGGAAGCAAAGGCGGTGACGAAGGTCGGTGATTCGCTGCAACCGAGTCTCGAGCGGATCATTGCGCTGCGACCGCAACTGGTCCTGATCTCGACGGCTTCCCAGCTCGAAGTATTTACGCAACAGCTTCACGACCAGAACATCGCCGCGTTCGTCACTGATCCACACGATCTTGACGGCGTGTTTCGTACGATCGAACAAGTCGGTCAGATACTCGGACAGACTCAACAGGCGAGTGCGCTGGTGAAGAAACTTCGCGAGCGCACGAACGTGGTCCAGCAGGCGGTCCAAAACGCGAAACCTGTTCGCGTGTTTTATCAAACCTCGGGAGAGCCGCTCTACACGATCGGGAAAGATGCGTTTGTCACGGATCTGATCCGGCGTGCGGGAGGCGTTTCTGTAACGGCCGACGTTCCCGGCGCGTGGCCCAAGTACAGCAATGAGTCAGCGCTGGCGGCGCGGCCGCAAGCAATCATTCTGCCGACCGGCGGATCGATGGGCGCGGCAAACTCGACGGTGGCGGAAGCGTTGCGCAATTCGCCGGCGGCAGTCGCTGGGCGCGTTTACAAAATCAACGACGATCATCTCGCTCGTCCTGGTCCACGTCTGGTTGACGGATTGGAGGAGATGGCCCGGGCGTTACATCCGGAGGCGTTCAAACAATGACCGTCGCGCTTTCAGATCCCGCCGGTGTGATTGCCATGCGCCGTGATCGGGTCACGTTGCGTAAGACGGTCGTGTCATGTGCGCTGCTGGCGGTCGCTTTGTTGCTGGCGGTGATCTTGTTGTCGCTCGTAGGCAGTGAACAACTGCCGGTGCGATCGTCGTTGTGTGCGCTGCTGTCGTTGGGAACGTCGCCGTGCGGCTTGAGTCAGGACCAGTTCGACATTTTGTTTCAGATTCGTTTGCCGCGAATCGTGCTCGCGGCCGCGGTCGGCGGCTCATTGGCGACCGCCGGCGCAAGTTATCAGTCGTTGCTGCGAAACCCGCTCGCCGAACCTTACCTGCTCGGAATTTCAAACGGCGCTGCGGTCGGAACGATGGTGGCGCTCGTGTTCTTCGGCGCGAACGAGTGGAGCCGCCCGGTACTCGCCTTCGCGGGGTCACTCCTCGCGACACTCGCCGTCTACCGATTAGCGCGCGGACGCGCGGGGGCGACGCCTGAACGTCTGATACTCGCCGGAGTCATCGTCACAACCTTTCTTTCATCGGTGATTGTCTTTGTAACCACGCTCATGGACGCGACCCGCATTCGTTCGTTCACGTTTTGGCTGCTCGGCGATCTTTCCGGTACGAGCAAAACGCTTCTGCCGGTCACAATTGCAATCGCCGTGATCGGCGCCGTGGCGCTGACGCTCAACGCACGTTCACTGAATCTGCTGATGCTTGGCGAACGCGACGCGTTCGATCTCGGCGTCGAAGTTGGACGCGTGCGCATCGTCGTGTTTGTCGTGGCGAGTTTGTTGGTCGGGAGTTCCGTTGCGGCCAGTGGTTCGGTCGGTTACGTCGGACTCGTAGTGCCGCATCTCGCCAGACTGTCGCTCGGTAGCGACAACCGTATCAGCATTCCGGCGGCGGCACTCGGCGGCGCACTCTTCGTGATCGTCGCCGATACCGTTGCCCGCACAGTCATCGCGCCGCGTGAGCTTCCCGTCGGCGCGATCACCGCACTCATCGGCGCGCCGTTGTTTATCTATTTGTTGAAGAGGGCCTGACGTGCTCGAAGCTCGCGATTTGACGATCAGTTACAACGACCGCGTCGCCGTGTCGAACGTGACGCTGATACTCAGCGCCGGCGAGATCACGACGCTCGTTGGACCAAACGGCGCGGGCAAGTCGACGTTGCTGAGAAGCTTGAACGGACAGGTCTCCCGCACCTCGGGCGCCGTCTTGTTGGATGGTCAACCAATCGAGAAATACAGCCGGCGCGCGATCGGGCGACGCGTTGCAGTGGTGGCGCAGGAAGCAGAGCTGCGGTTTCCAGTAACGGTTTTGGAGTTCGTGCTCGGCGGCCGTTTTGCGTGGGGACCGAACTCGGGTTGGGGCTGGGAAACAGAACGTGATCTTGTTGTCGCCGCGGAAGTGCTCGCGGAAACCGAGCTGACCGAGCTGAGTGGCAGATTGATGAACGAACTGTCAGGCGGCGAACGGCAGCGCGCGGTTCTGGCTCGAGCGCTGGCGACCGAGGCTTCGTTCCTGCTGCTCGACGAGCCGACCGCAAACCTCGATCTCGCACACCAGGCAATGTTGCTGAACCTCGTGCGGAATCGTTGCGACGCGCGACAGACCGCGGCGCTCGTCGTCACTCACGATCTCAATCTCGCGGCGCAGTTCGCCGACAACGTTCTGTTGATGAAAGACGGCAAGGCGGTGCGGTCAGGAAGGCCGCACGAAGTGTTGACCCCTGAATTGCTGAGTAGAGTTTTCGATATCGAAGTCTTAGTTGACGCGCACCCAATCACGGGCGCGCCACGCGTCACGCCGCTCGCGGTTCCACGCACAGGAGAAATCAAATGAACAAGACTATTCTCGTTATCTTCATCACGCTGATCACCGCCACGCATCTGTTTGCGCAAAACGGCGGCGCGATCCGCGGAGTCGTCACGGACGAAAACGGCGCGAAGGTGGCGGGCGCGCGCGTGATCCTGAATTTTACGCCCGGCGTTCAGCTTACAACCCACACGGACCAGTCAGGCGCGTTTGAGTACAAAGGACTGCGCTCGGGATCCTACTTGATCGAAGTCGTCGCGCCAGGATTTTCAGAGTTCACCTCGGAATCGATCGAGGTCGATCGCGGGCAGACGAAGGAACTGCCGATTCAACTAAAGGTCGCGGCGATTAACGCGAACGTGGTCGTGACCGCTACCGGAACGGCGCAACGCGCCGACGAAGTCGCGAAAGTTGTCTCGACACTCGATTCGGAACAGATCGAAGCGAAACATGAGTTGACGCTCGCGGAGGCGCTGCGCGGAACACCGGGCGTGCGCGTGCAGCAACAAGGATCGCCCGGAGCGTTGACGACCGTGCGTCTCCGTGGTCAGCGAAACTTCGACACGTCGCTGCTGCTCGACGGCTTGCGCGTTCGCGACGCGAGCGACATCAACGGCTCGGCGCTTTCACTGATGACGGATCTCGTCCCCGTCGCGATCGATCGCCTCGAGATCCTGCGCGGCGCGGGCTCGTCGATCTTCGGCACGCACGCGATTGGCGGCGTCGTCAACATAATCCCGGAAGTCGGATCGAATGGGTTTCACGTCAACGCCGGATTTGAAGGCGGCGGCCTGGGAACGTTCCGCGAACGTTTGCAGTTTTCGGGCGGGGGAAAGTCGTTTGGATATGAACTCGGCGCGAACCGTCTCGACGTCCGCGACGGCATCGACGGCGACGACGCGTACGGCAACACGGGCTTTGGCGGGCGGCTTCAGTTTCAGCCAACGGAGTCGATCACAATCGCCGCGAACCTCTACGGGACGCTCGCGAATGGACGCGTCAACGATAATCCGTTTCCGCTGCCGGCTGCGTTCACGTCGTCGCAACGGTTTCCGGATGCAGTTGCGGGCGTTACGTTTCAACCGGACTTCAACAATCCGGACCAGGGCCGGCGTCAGCGGTTGGTCGTAGGTTCCGGAAGGTTTACACACGTTGCAACCGACCGGATCGACTACTCAATCGCATACCAGCGAGTTTCGAGTAGCCGCCGAAATTACAATGGTCCAAATGTCGATCCGCGCTTCGCGTCGTTTGTTCCGTTCGGCGATTTCGAGTTTCTCAACGTCAACCGCGGCAACATCGATACGGTCGACAGCCGCGTCAATATTCGTCTTTCCCGCACGAACCTGGCGACCGCCGGCTTCGAATTCGAACGTGAATCGTTCTTTCAGAGTTCGGAACCTTCGTTCAATGCCTTCAACAACACGACCGATCGACAACGGACGTTCGCCGTGTTCGGTCAGGACCAACTGTCGTTTCTCGACGATCGCTTGCGCTTGTCGCTCGGTGTGCGGGGGCAGTGGTACAGGATCAGAAGCGCGGATCGTCCGGGTATCTTGGAGGGAACGCAGGCGGAGAGTTCTGCGACCGGCGATGGCGCTATCGCTTACTTCTTTCGACGCACGGGAACGAAACTTCGAGCGCACGTCGGCAACGGCTTTCGCGCCGCGTCACTGTTCGAGCGTTTCGGTGAGGGAACTTTTAGCGGTGCCGGTCTCACGCGTTTTGGCGATCCGACGCTGCGCGCCGAGCAGTCGATCAGCGCGGACGGTGGTTTCGATCAGCGCGTCGCAAACGATCGCGTGATGTTTGGTGCGACGTACTTCTACACGCGCTTGCAACGCGTGATTGCGTTTACGGGGTTCGCCGTCGATCCGCTGGGGCTGGGTCGGTTCAGTGGGTTCGAGAATCGTCCGGGCGGGCTTTCGCGCGGAGTCGAAACATATCTGAACGCGTCGCTAGTGAAAGGTATGGAGCTTGGCGCTTCGTACACATTCACCAACAGCGATCGCTCGCTGACCGCGCAGGGTTTGCAACCAGAATACGTGATCCCGAAGCACTTGGGGGGACTGACGCTACGACAGCGCTATCGATCATTCCTGTTCAGCGTCGACGTGAATCACACCGGATCCTATATCGCCCCCGTTTTCGAAAACAATTTTCCGTTTCGCATGGCGGAGTTGACGTTCAGCGGATATACGAAGGCGGACGTGTTTGCGAGTTACGAAACGAAGCGGAGTGAAAGAGTTGTGTTAGTGCTGTTTGGTGGAGTCGAAAACGCGTTCGATCGCGAGTATTACGAGAACGGGTTTTTGGCGCCGGGAGTTGTCGGACGCGGTGGGATCACGGTCAGGTTTTAATCCGTGTCTTCGATGGTCCAGGTTGCAAGGATTAAGAGTTCCGGGCGCTAGTGCGTCACTTACGAGACCCGTCCTTGCAACCTGGAAGCTGAAAACGTCAGGATTTCTTGGTAAACAATCCGCCGGCGAGGAAGATGACGCCGAGCAGGACGTGAATGCCGTGGTCAGCCTGTCCGAGATGCAATGGGCCAACCATCCAGGTGCGATCGGGGGCTGTTCCAAGAGCCATGCCGAGAATGCCAAGCCCCAGATAAACGATGCCGAACACGAGGCAAAAAGCTTTCGCCGCTGACAGAGTTCCGGCGAAGCCGAAGTAAAGAGCGATGACGCCCGAGACGATGTGAACGATGTTGTGTGCCGGCGTCAGGTGCGCCCCGAGCAGGTTCGGGGCAACAAAACCACAAAGACCCACGAGCACAAAAACTACCCCAAGAATCTTGCAAACCGTCTTTGCCATTTTCTCAGTCTGCTCCTCGTTGAAAACGGTGGTAAAACTGGCGGTCACCGCGCCGAGCTATGCCAGGCGTCCGCGTTTTCTGGAAACCCTGAGGGTGGTCCGTTCGGTGCGTCGCATGTATATCAAAGAGAGTGGCTCGTTGCCAAGTAAATCCGTGTTTTCTTGTGGCAATCTCACCTAGCCGGGTGTTCCTGCAATCCCACCCACGTCAGTGGGTGGATGGTTAATCTCCGGCCTACACTCCTGGCGTAGAGAGTATGAATCCCACCAGCGGCAGTTGGTGGAAGTTTCACTTCCGACCTAAGTCGATGGCAGGGAATGAACAATCCACCAACTCTCGTTGGTGGGATTCGGAAAAGTTTTACGCGAGCTGTAGGCTGGAGACTAACGATCCACCCACTGACGTGGGTGGGATTCAGGACCTCAGCGCATTAATGGCAACGTAGAGCATCAAAGTCTGAGAGCATTAATGGTACCTCAGAGCAGCAGTGGGAACATGCGTTTGACGAGTGGTATACTTGGCCCCACCCCTGTATCAACAGCTTTGCAGCAAGTGAGGTTTACCATGTTTTTCCGCCGGCTTTTAGTTGCAAGTTTTCTGCTCATCTTCACAGCGACTGCGGCAAGCGCGTACACCGTCGTGATGCGCAATGGCCGCAGAGTTGAAATCCCAAACACATTCACACTCACCGATTCGACGCTGACTTACGAAACAGCGCCGGGAATCCAGGTTACGATTCAGACCGCGGGGATCGACATCGCCGCCACCGAATCGGCTAATCGACAAGCGCCCGGTTCCTTCCGCGCGCAGGCAGCGAAACCAGACGAAACCGCTGCGCCCGTCCAACGACAACGAACGCCGGCCGCGCGATCGATCACCAACAAAGATCTCGAAGGCTATCGCCGGGCCCGGATCGAAAGTGAACGGGAGAGACAAGCGTTAGGACTGCCGTCTGCCGAAGACCGCCAGCGCGAAGTCGCGGAGATCGACGATCGCACGCAGGAGCAGATACGAAACATGCGCTCTCGTGAAGAGCTCGAATTCTGGCGTACCCGTGCAATGGCCCTGGAGTCGCAGAATGCCATGACCGCCGCGCAACTCGGTGCGGCGAACAACCAGGTCAACGATTATCCCTGGGCCTATCCCTACGGAATCGGTTTAGTGACCAGCGGTTTTCCGTTCGGCGTCGTCGACGGCTTCCACGGATTCAATCGTTTCAACAAGTTCGGCTTCAACAACTTCAATAACTTTGGCTTCAATCGTTTCGGGTTCAATAACTTTGGATTCGGCGGGCGCTTCCCGGGACAGTTTCGCGGCCGGCTGCTGTTTACGACTCCTTCCGGACCCCGCGGAGGTTTTTCAGCGCCGAGATCACCCATGTTTCATGGCGGCGGTGGCCGCGGCGGACGGCGATAGCCCAACATGACCTGGGAAACAATCATCGGTCTCGAGATCCATGCGCAACTGAGCACGGACTCCAAGATCTTCTGCGGTTGCGCCACACGCTTCGGCGATCAACCTAACGCGAATACCTGTCCGGTCTGTCTCGGTTTGCCGGGCGCACTTCCCGTGCTGAACCGTCGCGCCGTCGAACTCGGCGCGCGCGCAGCGCTCGCGCTCGGTCTGCACATCAACCAGCAGTCGATCTTCGCGCGCAAAAACTACTTCTATCCCGATCTGCCGAAGGGCTATCAAATCTCGCAGTTCGATCAACCCTTCTCCGCGAATGGCGAACTCGAGATCATGACCGCGGAACGCGATGCCGCCGGGCATCCACTCGAATGGCGCGCGAAGAAGGTGCGGATTACTCGCCTGCACCTCGAAGAAGACGCCGGCAAGAACGTTCACGAGGGACTGCCCGACGTCGATCGTTATTCCTATATCGATCTCAACCGTGCGGGCGTGCCGTTAGCCGAGATTGTTACCGAACCTGATTTCCGTTCCTCGTGGGAAGCTTACGATTACGTCAACCACGTGCGGCGTTCGTTGCAATGGGTTGGGGCTTCGGAAGCCGACATGGAGAAGGGAAATCTTCGTTGCGAAGCGAATGTCTCGGTTAGACGCGTTGGTGACGAGAAGTTTGGCACGAAGGTGGAGCTGAAGAATCTCAACTCGGTGCGGTTCATGCAACGCGCGATCGAGTATGAAGTGGCGCGTCATATCAAGGTGCTCGAATCCGGCGGTCGTCTGACGCAGGAAACGCGTCTTTGGGACGATCGCGCGCTGGAGACGCGCGTCATGCGTTCGAAAGAAGAGGCGCACGACTATCGCTACTTCCCGGAACCGGATCTGCCGCCGTTGATCGTGTCGGATGAATTCATCCAGCAGGTCCGGAACTCGATGCCGGAGTTGCCCGAAGTGCGACGACAACGTTTCGCCGACCAGTACGGACTCAGTTTTTCAGAAGCATCGCAACTCGTCGCGGATCGCGCACTGGCTGACTACTACGAGGACACGGTCAAGGCGAGTGCGAATCCTCGTGCTGCGGCCAATTGGATCAGATCTGAGCTAATGCGCGAACTCGAAACAGCACGAGTCTCGGCGGCCGACTCGCCCGTCGCTGCGAAGGACCTTGGTGCGCTGATTCGTCTGATCGACGACGGAAAGATCAGCGGCAAACAAGCGAAAGACGTGCTGGTCGAAATGTTCAAATCGGGCAAGAGCGCGGAAGCAATCGTCGCGAACCACGGGCTGGTCCAGGTGAGCGACACCGGCGAGATCGATTCACTGATCGACGCAGTGATAGCAGCGAACCCGGAGCAACTGGCCAATTATCGCGCGGGTAAGGAGGCATTGTTCGGGTTCTTCGTCGGGCAAGTAATCAAAGCGTCGAAAGGCAAGGCGAATCCGAAGATCGTGAACGAGCGTCTGCGGGCAAAGTTGCAGGAGTAGTAAAGCGATGAACCTGACGGGAAAGACGGCGATTGTCACGGGTGGAACAAAGGGTATCGGACGCGCGATTGCGGAGTCGCTCGTCAACGCCGGAGTAAATGTTTCAATCAGCGCCCGGCACGAAAGTGAGATCGAGCGCGCAGTTGCCGAGCTCAACAAAGCGGGAGGCGCCTCTGTGACCAGCCGCGCGGCTGGATTTTTCTGTGACGTTCGTGACGATGCGCAAGTGAAGGCCTACTTCGCTCAGACCGTCCAGACATTCGGCGGTCTCGATATTCTCATCAACAACGCCGGCATCGGAATGTTCGAGTCGGTCGAAACGATGAGCGCCGACGACTTTCGCGCCGTGATCGAAACGAATATCTGCGGCGTTTTTTACTGCTGTCACGAAGCGATTCCGCTGATGAAGCAACGCGGCGGTGGTTACATCATCAATCTCTCGTCGCTGGCCGGCGTGAACGCGCATCCGCGCATGGCTGCATACAACGCTTCGAAGTTCGGCTTGAACGGTTTCAGCGAGGCGCTGATGCAGGAGGTCAGGCACGACAACATCAAAGTCAGCTACATCATGCCCGGATCGGTGAACACGGAATTCGGAGGAGACCAGCCGAGCGACGAAAAGAGTTGGCAACTGCAACCCGCCGACGTCGCCGAGACAGTAATGAACCTGCTCTCCTATCCTGACCGCGCGCTGGCCAGCCGCATCGAGCTCCGGCCCAGCCGACTGCCTAAAAAATGAAGCCGTTAACGATCCTCTGTACCAGTTTGCTCTTGCTTCTGCCGTTAACTCCACAAGAATCTCCCGAACTCGAGCAAGCTGCCGAGCTGAGT
>DATANW010000185.1:0-18602 GCA_036266055.1 Pyrinomonadaceae bacterium
AAGTCGTTGCAGAAGCGTGCGGCGGCTGAGAAGAAGAAGAGTTTGGCGTCGAAATAGGTGTTTCGTTCTTGGAGCTTTGTTCTTTGTACTTTTGTTCTTTGACGAAATTCGTTAAAGAGTTCAACGGTACACCACGGAACAAACACAAGTACAAGAACAAAGCTCTAAACCTGGGCGGGTTCCTCATCGATCTCGTCCGCGACTGCGCGCAGAATCAACGCCACTTCCGCATCGCTCACCTGGGTCGCTTTAAATCGGACCTCGACATTGAAATCACCCTCAGGTGAGGCGTATTTGAACGTGTAAGGTTTCGACTCGGGAACGACACGCGGTCCCATTTCCTGCCGGCGTGCTTCCCTGGCATCGTTGCGCTTCAAACCCTGCGACGCGATCTGTTTTGCAAACCGCCGCATCGAATCGTCATCGGGCTGACGAACAATCTGAAGCAACGAAGACTTCGCCGTGATATCACCCTCGCGGCAGACCTCGCGGACGTCTTGCGGGATCTTCGCAATCGCCAACGCCTCAGTCACGGTCGATCTACTCTTACCAACCTTACGCGCGACATCGTCGTGCGTGTAACCAAACTTGTCGCATAGCGCCAACAACCCGTCTGCTTCTTCCCAAACGGTGAGGTCCTTGCGCTGCATATTCTCGATCAGCGCGATTTCCGCGACCGTGCCGTCATCAACTTCCATCTCAACGCACGGCACTTCTTTCAATCCCGCTCTCTGCGCGGATCGCCAACGACGCTCGCCGGCGATGATCATCCACCGCCCGGTCAGTCGATTCGGTTTGACCAGCAGCGGCTCTAGCACGCCCTTCTCGGCAATCGACGCTGTCAACTCCGTCAGGTCGCCAAACTCAGTGCGCGGCTGCTCGGGGTTCGGGTCCAACTTGTCCACAGGAATCATCCTGCCGATTTGCGCCGGCCGATGCTGTGAAAGTTCTTCGACGTAATGCGCGTCGTGGCGCATTTGCAGTCCTGTCGGCAGTCCCCTTTTAGACACGGCTGATTACCTCTTCACAAAGTTTTCCGTACTCAACTGCTCCGGACGATGTCGGTGCAAAACTAAAGATCGATTCCTTGTACGCAGGCGACTCTTCGAGCCTGACGCTCTTCGTGATCACTGTGTCAAACATCTTCGGACCAAACACGTTGCGAATCTGCTCGTGGACCTCACGGGCTAACGTCGTGCGTTTGTCATGCAGCGTGACCAGCACGCCGAGCAATTCCAGGTTCGGATTGGGACGCGCTTTGACTTTCTCGATCGTTTCCAGCAGATCGTCCGTGCCTTCCAAAGCAAAATATGACGACTGAATCGGAATCAACACGTGCGACGCCGCAACCAGCGCGTTAACCGTGATCAGACCCAGCGTCGGCGGCGTGTCGATCACGATCACGTCGTACTGCTGCCGGAACGGCTCGAGTCGATCTTTCAGGCGAAACGGCGCGTCGAAATCGCCGACCAGCTTTGCCTCCATCTTCGCGAGACTGATCCGCGCGGGAATAACGTCGAGGTTTTTCACGGGTGACGCGTAAACCGACTGCTCAACCGGCGCCTGTCCGTCCATCATCAACTCGTAGGCGGACCGGTCGATGTTTGCGGGATCGAGAAACGATATTGAGCTGTTGGCTTGAGGATCGAGGTCGAGAAGCAGGACACGTTTTCCCTTACGGGCGAAGGCGGCGGCTAAATTGATGGCGGTAGTGGTCTTCCCTACCCCACCTTTTTGATTGGCGATGGCAATTACCATTCGCTGCACAGTGGCAAACTCGCGCTCCAGTGGTCCATAAAACTACTTTGCCCAGAATTACGTCGGCCGAATTACATAGGAAGGTCGCCGGCTTCACCAATGACGTCGGGCCATTCCTCTTCGCTCGTGGGCATCTCCGATTCTTCTACATCTTCCGTCGGTAAAGTATTGTGCGACGCCTTGATCACTTCCATGTCGACATAGATCGGACAGTCAGCGCGCAAAGCCAGAGCGATCGCGTCTGACGGCCGCGAATCGAGCACCATGCGGTTTCCTTCACTGTTGCGCATCTCGATCACGGCGAAGAACGTATTGTCGCGCAGGCTTGTTACCACCACTCGTTCCACCTGCACTCCGAGCTGGACGATCAGGTTTCGCAGCAGGTCGTGAGTCATCGGCCTGGGCGGCGCAATTTTCTCGATTTCCAAAGCTATGGCGTTGGCCTCGTAAGCACCCACCCAGATCGGCAGCATCGTGTCGCTCTGCACATCTTTGAGAATGATAATCGGAGTTCCGCTGTTCGGATCCATCATCAACGCTCGGATCTTTACTTCGATTTCCATACGTACCCCTTACACTACCGCTGCCCGATCCACCAATTCTCCGTAAAGACTATTGGTTTTGGCGCCAGTCACCAACACGTCCACGATTTCACCTTCCAGACCACGGTCGCCGGCAAAATTCACGACCTTGTGGCAGGTGGAATGTCCGCAAAGATCGCTTTCCGATCGCGAACTCTGTTTCTCCGCTAGTACGCTCAACGTGCGCCCCACGTATGATTGATAAATCTTCTCCTGAGTTCGTCGCTGAACTTTTTCGAGTTCAAGGAATCTGCCTGTCTTTTCTTTCTCCGATACGTTGTCGTCGAAGTTTGCGGCAGGCGTGCCCGCGCGTCGCGAATATTTGAAGATGTAAATGCTGTCGTACTCACACTGCTCGACGAGTTCGAGCGTCTGGCGGAAGTCGTCGTCAGTTTCGCCGGGGAAGCCGACGATGATGTCGCTGGTAAGCGCCAAACGACGGCTGGAGCTCTTGATACGTTGGATTCGTTCGAGATAATCGCTGCGCTTATGTCCACGGCGCATGAGTTTCAGCACGCGATCGCTGCCTGACTGCACGGGAAGATGAATCCAGTCGCAAAGGTTCGGGTTCTCTTCGATTGCGGCAACGATGTCCGGATGAAAATCGCGCGGAAACGAAGTGGTGAACTTGATGCGCGGCATTCCGGTCGCCGCGACTGCGCGCAACAAGCGGCAGAATGGCGTCGCGCCTGCAAAACCTTCGAGACCATCTTCGACACGCGGCCGGTAACTATTGACGTTCTGTCCGATCAGGTGAATCTCTTTGTAACCAAGCGACTGGAGTTTCCTTGTTTCGGCGACGATCTCGCTCGCCGGCCGGCTGCGTTCGCGGCCCCTGGAGTACGGTACGATACAGAACGAACAAAACTTGTTGCAGCCTTCGATGATCGGAATGAACGCGACGTGCGGCGAGTGTCGTTCGACTGGTGAAATGTCCCAGGCGTCGTGCTCGCCTCGCTCGTCGAGATCGAGAATCCGGCGTTCGCCTTCGCGGGCGCGTTCGATGAGCGACGAGATGCGATCGGTGGCGCGTGTGCCGATCACCATGTTCACTGACGGTGCTTGTTCGAAGATCGCATCGCCTTCGAGTTGGGCCACGCAACCCATCACGCCGACCAGCGGAAGTGATTTACCTGTTTGTGCGGCGCGAATCTCGCCGATGCGCGTGTAGACCTTCCGTTCCGCCTTCTCGCGCACCGAACAGGTGTTGATGAGCACTACATCTGCATCATCGGCTGAATCGCAAAGATCGTAGCCGGAAGCGCGCAAACCGGTGGCCGCGCGTTCGGTGTCGGCCACGTTCATCTGGCAGCCAAAAGTTTCGATGTAGACTCGCGGCTTCATTCCGATAAATCCAATACGTTGGTGCCGACAGTCTACCAGAAATCATTTGCGAAACGCGATACTATCCGTGTTGAAGAAAAAACGCCGATCCAACATTTAACGCTGCTGAAAATGGGTTCGCTTGATTCTTCGTTTCTACCTTAGTAGTATCGCGAGCGTTTGGAAACTCCCGTAAAAAGAAAGGTTCCTCATGTCCTTTAACAAAGTGATTCTCGTGGGAAATCTCGGGCGCGATCCCGAGTTGCGTTACACGGCTCAAGGCACCCCAGTTTGTTCCTTCAGCATCGCCACGAATGAACGCCGTAAAGATCGAAACGGCGAAATGCAGGATCACACGACGTGGTTCCGCGTTACGCTCTGGAACCGCCAGGCGGAAACTGCCTCACAGTATCTGCAAAAAGGTCGCCAGGTTTACATTGAAGGACGCTTGCGTGTGGAAGAGTACGTCGATCGCGATGGCAAACCGCGCCAGTCACTGGAAGTGACTGCCACCGACATGCAGTTCATCGGTTCGCGAGGCGATGAAAACTTCTCGGAACGAGCAGCCTCAGCCAGCGCCGGCGGCGGCCCCTCCGAACCCCCGGGCGATCTGTCCGACGACGATATTCCTTTTTAGTCGAATCATCTCATTACTGTGGTATCGGGCGGCGAGATCTACGGCTTGCCAGTCGGCTTCGCTCGCTCACTTGCCCTGCGTAATCCAGTGAGCACGTCATTCCCGGCGAGGAAGAGTGGCGAGAGGTCATGTTGTCCACCAAGCAACTCTTGTTCACCGGCCTCGGCGGTGTAGACACCATCCCGCGTCAGCACGTAGAACTTCAGGCGCCCAACCTCGGGATACGGAAAAGACTTCGCGGGTTTCATTTGCGCGAGATGCTTCTCCGCCGCTGCAACGAATCGTTTGGCCTCCTCGCGCGCGCTATAGCCGCCCAGCACTCCGCCGCCGGTACTCGTGTAGAGGCTTGCCGTGCCATCACGAATGGAAACGATCGTGCTGACGCCTGAGGGAAACGCTACTTCCATTAGCACGCCCCAGACTTTCGCCTCCGCATCTTTGCCGCTGAGGCCTACCTCTTCCGCAGACGACGTGAGCAGTCTATTTCTCAACCCCTTCATTGCGTCTGCTGCCTTAGCCGAAGATTCGTCACTCGGTGTGGCCTGGCTTTCGGGCTTCTTCTCTTGCGAACTGGCTGGTCTCGGCGTTGAGCAACCGAGAACAATGACGACTAGCGCCGTCAGTAACGTGAATTGCTTTTTCATGTGGGCCTCCCTTGAGAGGTGTCGCGGGCTTGATTCAGGCTAACCGACCGGCGCATCGCTGGTGCCCCAGCGGCCGAAGCCGCGGAGTTTGGTGTAGCGACGACTGAGTCTGTCCTCTGGTGAGCAACTCACCGCTTCCGCTAATCGTTCACTCAAAGCTGAATCGAGATAACGGGCGGTTTGATCGTAGTCGTTGTGGGCGCCGCCGTCGGGTTCGGGGATGATCTTGTCGATGATTCCCGCTTCGTAGAGATGTGGCGCCGTGAGGCGCAGACCTTCGGCCGCGAGATCAGCTTTCGATGAATCTTTCCAGAGAATCGCCGCGCAGCCTTCGGGGCTGATAACGGAATAGATCGAGTTCTCGAGCATCAGCACTTGATCGCCGACACCGATCGCCAACGCTCCTCCCGATCCACCTTCACCGATCACAGTGACGATGATCGGGACTTTGATCTTGGCCATCTCGCGCAGGTTGTAGGCGATTGCTTCTGCCTGGCCTCGCTCCTCAGCGTCGATGCCGGGATACGCGCCGGGCGTGTCGATGAAAGTGAAGATAGGCCGGCCAAACTTCTCGCCGAGTTTCATCACGCGCAGCGCTTTACGATAACCTTCGGGCTTCGGCATACCGAAGTTGCGATAGCTGCGTTGCTTCGTGTCGCGTCCTTTCTGATGGCCCACCACGACGACGGGCAAACCATGAAAGCGCGCGAGGCCGCATACGATCGCCGGATCCTCGGCAAACCGCTTGTCGCCGTGGAGTTCCACGAAATCCTCGAAGAGCCGCTCGATCAAATCGAGCGTGTACGGCCGGTCGTTGTGTCGCGCGAGCTGAACCCGCTCGAAGGCCGTGCGCGTCTCGATCGGTTTTGCAGGTACTTCTTCTTTTTCCTTTTTTCGCATCTTTGGGGAGCTCATCTGATTGTTCTGCTCATCTGGGGTTCTTTTTCAAAAGCGATCGCACAGCCGATTTTCTTCAGCGCTTCTTCGAGTTCGTTACTTCGTCTGACGCGCAACGCGTTGTTCGCCTGGATGCGCACGACCAGCCCGCTATCTGTCTTCGTCTCGATCGTGACGTCAGTGTCGCCCGGGTTCGTGCTCAACACACTCAGAATCGAATCGTAAAGCGTGGAAAGATCCTCCTCCTGCGGTGGACGAAGGACCATGAACTCGTTTTGCCGGGCTGAAGCGTCCATGCTTTGAACCTGGTCGACGATGATCGTCGGCGGATTGTCCTCGCTCAGCTCGAGTCGACCGACGATCACGGCCGGCAGATCGTTTTGCAGCAGCGCGGAGTGCTTCCGGTAAACCTCGGGCCACAAGACGCACTTGGTGCCACCTGCCTCATCCTCCAAACGCAGCAGCGCGAACTTGTCGCCCTTCTTCGTCGTGCGTAACTGCACGTCGGAAATGATCCCGCCACAGGTGACCCGAGTTCCGCTCGTGACGTTCGGCAGCTCTGACGACGGAACCGCCTTCAGGCTTTGGAGCGTCTCCAGGTAGCGTTCGAGCGGATGACCCGTGATGTAAAACCCGAGCGCCGCTTTCTCGGCGTTGAGCATCTCCATCGGGGTCCAGCCCGTCAGCGTCGGCGAGAGCTCAATTTTGTGGTCGACCTCTTCAGTCATCGAGCCGAACAGACCGGTGCTGACCCGGATGCGATCCCGCTTTGCACCCTCTGCCCGCGCGAACGCCGCATCGATCGAACCGTGCAGACCACCACGCCAGGCATGGATGGGGCGCCCGTCGCTCAGCGAGTCGAACGCGCCCGCGCTTATCAGACTCTCAAGAACGCGCTTGTTTAAGGTAGCAGAGTCGACCCGCTCAGCAAAATCGAAGAACGAGCGGAATGGGCCTGATTCCCGGGCCTCGCAAATCGCTCGAACTGCCGACTGACCCAGTCCCTTAATCGCGGTCAGACCATAACGAATGGCACCGCTTAAAGGGGTAAAACCAGAATTGCTCTCGTTGACGTCGGGCGGAAGCAGTGCGACTTTTTGCGCCCTTAACTCCTTGGAGTACTTAAACACCTTCGCGGCGTCCTGGGCCTCGTTCGACAGCACCGCCGCGTAGAAATGCTCGGGATAGTGGGCCTTAAGGTAGGCGGTCTGAAACGCCAGGTACGCGTAGGCGACGCTGTGACTGCGGTTGAAGCCGTAGTCGGAAAACTGGGCCATCAACGAGAAGATCTTCTCCGCCTTTTCGCGTTTGATCCCGCGTTCGACGGCGCCCGTGATGAACTTCTCTTCATGCACCGCCATCTCTTCGCGCTTCTTCTTGCCCATCGCGCGGCGCATCAGGTCGGCTTCGCTAAGTGTGTAACCCGCAAGCTTCTGAGCGAGCTGCATGATCTGCTCTTGATAGACGATGATGCCGTAGGTGTTGCTGAGAATCTCCTTCATCTCCGGCACGAGGTAGCGGACGCTCTTCTTGCCATGATGACGAAGGATGAACTCGTCGACCATCCCGCCGTCGAGTGGTCCCGGCCGGTAGAGCGCGTTGAGCGCGGCAAGATCTTCGAGCCCTTTCGGCTTCAACTTCCGGCAAATCTCCTGCATGCCCGACGACTCAAACTGGAAGACCGCTTCGGTCCTTCCCTCAGCGAATACGGCTAAAGCTTTAGCATCGTTAAGCGCTATATCCGACCACTTAATCTCCTCGCCAAGCGACTGTTTAATGCTGATTAAGCAGTCATTTATAACAGTTAAAGCGGTAAGCGCTAAGAAATCCATCTTAAGCATGCCGGTCTTTTCCAGGTCCGACATGACATACTGCGTGGTGAGTTCTTCCTTTCCCGAAACGGCGATCGGGATCAATTCCTGAAGCGGCAGCGGCGAGATCACCACGCCCGCTGCGTGCACCGAGGAGTGACGCGCGCAGCCTTCGAGGCGCTGGGCGATCTGAAGTATCTCTTTAACCTGCGGATTGGTCTCTATCTCTTTCCGCAGTTCAGGTACTTGTTCAAGTGCCTGACCAATGCTCACGTTTCTGCCTCGAACCGGCGGCGGGATCATCTTCGCGATTCGATCAACCTCTGCATAAGGCACTTCCAGCGCGCGGCCGACGTCCTTGATCGCCGCCTTCGACGCGAGCGTTCCGAACGTGATGATCTGGCAAACGGAGTCTCGACCGTAGAGATTGGCTACGTGGTTGATGACGTCACCGCGGCCGCGGACGCAGAAGTCGATATCGATGTCGGGCAGCGACACGCGGCCGGGGTTAAGGAAACGCTCGAACAGCAGGTCGTACTGAAGCGGATCGACGTCGGTGATATCGAGGCAGTAGGCAACCAGCGACCCGGCCGCAGAACCCCGCCCCGGTCCGACCGGAATCGAGTGGTCTTTTGCATAACGGACGAAGTCCCAGACGATCAGAAAGTATCCAGGGAAACCCATCTGCTTGATCATCTGGATCTCGCTGGTCAGTCGCGTCTGATAATCCGTGAGCGGTTGTTTCAGTTCTCCTCGCGCGGCGAGTGTGTCCCACACTTGTTGCCGCCGGCGTTCGAAACCCTGGCGCACTACCTTCTCAAAATAATCGTCGATCGATAGCCCCTCTTCCGACTGCGGGATCGGATACTGCGGGAGGTAATTGATGTCCGTCGGCAGTTTCATCTCGCAACGTTCGGCGATGTCGACGGTGCGCGTCAGCACCTCCGGAAGCTCGTCGCCGAAGATGCGCCACATCTCTTCCGCGGAGCGCACGTAGAAGTTGGGAGTGCCGTAGCGCAGCCGATTGGACTCGTTAACTGTTTTCCCGGAGCCGATGCACAGCAGCACGTCGTGAGCGCGCGAGTCGTCCGGCATCAGGTAATGCGCATCGTTCGTAGCGACCAGCGGCACGCCGGTGCGTTTCGAGAGCTCGACGAGCGACTTGCGAATACGTTGTTGCGGTTCCAGGCCGTGTTCCTGGATCTCGAGGAAGTAGTTCCCTTTTCCGAGTATCTCTTCAAACTCGATCGCCGCTTTCGCCGCTTCGTCGCATCTGTCCTGGGCCAGCATCGCCGACGGAACGCCCGACATGCACGCCGACAGACCAATCAAACCTTTGCTGTGTTCGGCGAGCAGCTCTTTATCGATGCGCGGCTTGTAATAGAAGCCTTCGGTGTAAGCCTTCGACGTCAGGCGCACGAGGTTTTGATAACCCTCGTAATTCTGGGCCAGCAGTATCAAATGGAAGTTTGCTTTTTCACCGGGCGCGCTCGCGGCTTTTTCCTTGCGATTGCCGCGCGTGATGTAAGTCTCGCAACCGATGATCGGTTTCACGCCCTTGTTCTTCATGGCGTTGTAGAAAGAGATCGCGCCGTACATGTTTCCATGGTCCGTCATGGCACACGCCGGCATTCCCAATTCCTCGAGACGATTGGCGAGGGGCTTTATCTGAATCGCCCCGTCGAGCAGACTGTAGTCAGTATGAAGGTGTAGATGTACGAATTGACGATCCGGCATCCTTATTCCCATTCGATGGTTGATGGTGGTTTGGAACTAATGTCGTAAACAACTCGATTGACGCCGCGTATCTCAGAAACCATTCGGGCAGAGACTCGAGCAAGCAGATCGTGCGGCAGCCGCGCCCAATCCGCCGTCATGCCGTCGACGCTCGTGACGGCGCGGATCGCGACCACGCGCTCATACGTTCGCTCGTCACCCATTACCCCGACAGTCGACACCGGCAGCAATACCGCAAAGGCCTGCCAGACTGAGTTGTACAACTCCGCACGGCGCAACTCCTCGTCAAGAATTCTGTCAGCGGCCTGGGCCAGACGAATCTTCTCGTCCGTGATGTCGCCGAGGATGCGCACCGCGAGACCGGGACCGGGAAACGGATGCCGCCCAAGAATCTCTTCCGGCACGCCCAGCTCGCGCCCAATCAAGCGCACTTCATCTTTGAACAGCTCGCGCAGCGGCTCGATCAGTTTTAGATTCATCTTCTCCGGCAGGCCGCCGACGTTGTGATGACTCTTAATGACCGCCGATGGTCCACGCACTGAAACAGACTCGATCACGTCCGGATAAAGCGTCCCCTGGACCAGGTACCCGACGTTGCCCAACCGTCGCGCCTCTTCGTCAAACACGTCGATGAACACTTTGCCGATCCGCTTCCGTTTCTCTTCCGGATCAGTCACACCGCGCAACGCTTCGAGAAAGAGATGTCCGGCACGAACGCCGACGATGTTCAACTTCATGGTCTGTCGCAGCAGCGCCAGCGTCGATTCAAACTCACCCTCACGCAACAAACCGTTGTCGACGAATATGCACGTCTGGCGATCGCCAACGGCGCGATGGACCAACGCTGCCGCCACGGTCGAATCGACGCCGCCGGATAAACCCGACACCACGCGTCCTTCGTCGCCGAGTTGTTCGCGAATGCGCGCAACCTGCTCCTCGATGACTGCTTCCGGCGACCAGTCACCACGACAACCACAAACAGAGAACAGAAAGTTGCGCAACACCTGCGCGCCCAGCGGCGTGTGGGCAACCTCGGGATGAAACTGCACACCATAGATGCCGCGACTTTCGTTCTCCATCGCGTTAAGCGCGTCGTCAGTCGTCGCCGTCAGATGAAAGCCTTCCGGAATCTCAGTCACGTGATCGCCATGGCTCATCCAAACGTCCATCTCGGCCGGCAGGCCCTGAAACAACCGGCTGGTAACGTCGAGAACTTTGAGTCGCGCATACCCAAACTCGCGGTTCGGCGACGCGACCACGGCACCGCCGAGTTCGCGTGCGAAGACCTGGAAACCGTAGCAGATTCCGAGTGATGGACAGTCGATCGAATCGAGTAGCTGTGCATCCGGTTTCGGCGCTTCCGCGTCGTAAACAGACGACGGGCCGCCGGAGAAGATCAACCCTTTCGGCGATCGCGCGTTAATTGCTTCGATGGATGCATTGAACGGAAGGATCTCGCAATATACGCCAGCCTCTCGAACGCGACGGGCTATTAGTTGTGTGTACTGGGATCCGAAGTCAAGTATTATTATGGTTTCGTGCTGCGGGACGTTACTCAAGAAAACCTCAGCGCCTGGTTTTGTTAACGTGGAATAAGAGAGTGGTTGATTATACACAAACAACGATCGATCCGAAAAAAATGGTTCGCCTTTGCGCCTTTGCGCCTTTGCGGAAGATGTTTCTTCGTGCTAGCGCTCTTAGTGACTTCAAAGGCAATTCCCGCAAAGACGCAAAGGCGCAAAGATCGGTATTAGTTTGTGTGTTATTTGCCCTCTTTTCTAGCGTTGTAATACCGACCAGCGCACAGTCCGTCGTGCTGCTCTCCGAGCCGTTAACGGTGCGCTGGCGCTACGAATCAAACGTCACACTCAACCTGACACCAGCTTTCGACAAGGAACGCGTTTATCTGCCGCTCGGCGGCGGCACGATCGTGGCTCTCACCGCACGCGACGGCCAGCTCTACTGGCGCTCCGACATGGGCGGCGAACTCTCAGCCTCTCCAGTCGCCGACGAATCCGCGATCTACGTTGCCTCTCAAACGACCGGACCACCGAACGAACCACGCCGAACTGGTGGCGCGTTGCGTGCACTCAGCCGCGAAAGCGGCGTCACTCAATGGATGACGCCACTCATCACGCCTGTACGAGGCGCACTCGCGACTGGCGGCGGAAAAGTGTTTGCGGGCGGCAGCGACGGTCGCGCTTATGCGTTCGACAAACACAACGGCGGCGTATTGTGGTCGATACCATTTACCTCGCCTTTCGCTGGACAACCCGTGCTCGCAGCCGGCCGCGTTTACTTCGGCAGCGAGGACGGAACGCTTCTCGCACTTGAAGAACAGACAGGTCGACTGTTGTGGCGCTTTCGCACGAAAGGCGCGGTGCGTGGACCAGTCGCCGTCGATCGTGAAAACGTCTACTTCGGTTCGGGTGATGGTTACGTGTATGCCGTCAGCGCAGATCGAGGCAAGTTGAAATGGCGAAAGCGAACGGGCGCGGGTGTCGAAGCAGTGACACTGACAGGCGACATGCTGCTCGTCGCCTCGCTCGATAATTTTGCTTACCTCTTAAACGACAAGGGGGCGATGCTTTGGAAGAAGCAGTTGCCCGGACGCATCTCGTCGCAGCCGCTGACCGTCGAGCAAGCAGCACTGTTCACGCCGCTTTCAAGCTCGATGGGGGTTGTGTTGTCGTTAAAAGACGGGAAGCAGGTGAATTCCCTTCCCACGGATGCGGAGTTGACGAGTTCAGCGGCGCCGGTGTTGGTTGGCGACGCAGTAATCGTTACGACTGAAAACGGCTTGCTCGCATTCGCGCATCCATCCAGCGTGGTGAAGAAGCCTTAGGATCGTCTCACCGGATTCGGTTCGATCTTGCTGTCGGCGGAATCGCTGCGCCGCCAAAAGATGCCAGCCACCCGCGATAGCAGTCCGTAGAGGATGTACATCACGACGATCGCCAGCAGCACGTAACGCGAGTAAAGAAAGACCAAAACGAGCACGGCCAACGCGAGGATGATCGGGCGCATACTCCGCGTGCTTGTGCCCACGGTTTTGAAACTCGAGAAGCGCAACGTGCTGACCATCATCAAACTCAACGCTCCTACCAACAGCATCAGCAACGTCGCGTAAATCCGCGAGCGCTCGGGACCGAAGTACGTCAATGGTACCGGCGAAAAGTGTACCAACGCGGCGATGAAACCACCGGCGACAGGGATCGGCAACCCGACATAGCTTTTCTTGTCTGTTTTTACAGAGCCTTCCGCCAGCACTCGCGGTCGTGACGCCTGTACGTTGAACCGCGCGAGACGAAACGCGCCGCACATCAGGAACATGAACGAAACAAACCAGGCCAACTGGTGCAGTTCATGGCCCTGTCCGAAACTCACTCCATAACCCCAAACGAACGCGAGCACGGCGGGCGCGAGACCAAAAGTGACGACGTCGGCGATCGAGTCGAGTTGAATGCCTATCTCGGTAGTGGTTTTTGTCAGGCGCGCGATGCGGCCGTCGACCATGTCAAACAACAGGGCAAAGCCAATCGATATTGCGGCAGTGTTGAAGTGTTCGCCCGCGGTCCAAAGGTCCGGGTTTGGTCCATCCAGCAACTGGAAACCACGAAGCGATGACATCACGGACAAGAAGCCCATCGCGATGTTCGCGGCCGTGAATGCCGAAGGAATCAAGTACAGTCCCTTCCGCAATCCCCGTCGCGGCGGATTCGGATGATCGTGGTCTAATTCCCCTGACTTGGCACTCATAAGATTCTCCCAATCACCGTTGTGCCCCCGCGTACGCGCGCGCCTTCGGTAACGGTAACCTGAACGTTTGCCGGCAGCACGAGGTCAGTGCGCGAGCTGAACTTGATCATGCCAAAACGCTCGCCCAAGGCCAACGTCTCACCGGCGTTTTTCCAGCAAACGATGCGCCGGGCAAGAATTCCCGCAATTTGGGTGCAAACAACATTGATTTCCCCCTGGATGGTGAGCGCATTCTGTTCGTTTACCAGACTTGCCATCTCATTCGTCGCCATCAAAAACTTGCCGCGGGTGTAAACCGTCTCGGTGATCTTGCCCGCGATCGGCGACCGGTTGATGTGCACGTCGAGCGGCGACAAGAAAATGCTGACAACTGTCGCAGAACCTGGTTCAGCCGACAAGGTTTTAACGCGCGTCACTCGCCCGTCCGCGGGCGCAACCACGAGTCTCGGGTCGTCTGGCGGAATCCGTTCCGGGTCGCGGAAGAAGTACGCCATGAACGCCGTCACTACCAACAAGATCAACGTGACATACCAGAGGCCGAGAATTGCCGTGGCAATACTCACCACCAGCGGCACCAGAATGAACGGAATCCCTTCCCGAACGATGCTCAATGTTTATTTGCCAAAATCCTTCTAAAAGCTTCTATACGCGAAAGGGGACGCGCAACTTTGGTTCCACGTCCCCTTCAAATCTTTGACTCGGAGAAACTGCTGCTGAGAGGCAGTTTCAGTGGCTCAAGGTTTGTGTTTTTTGGTACTGCAACATCATCGAATACATCTGATCCTTCAGGGCCAGTTTCTTCTTCTTAATCGTAATTTCCTCCAGTTGTTCCTCGTCACTCGGATAGGAAAGAGCTGATAATTCACTAAGACGTTCTTCGTACTTATGATGTTCTCTGGCTAATTCCCGAAACTCGGGATCCCGGTTTATCAACTCTTCTTTCAGACTATCCGTGGTTGCGATGTCCATGTTCGTGCATGTCTCCTTTCAGACGGATGGGAGTGGGCAGGATGGTTTTGAAGGTACCGGCCTGGAAACCTTCAGTTGGATTGTCTCGCACGGCAAAAATGGTAGCTCAACAACAGGGGCAAATCAAGCGGGTAGTTCACCCCAAATTCAGTGTTACTGCAGGAGTTGTGCAGACGGACGCGATATTATCGTTCGCCAAGCGTTAAACTCATTACGACAGCATCTTCGCGCGGGTCGGAGTAGTAGTCGGGACGGCGCGCAATGGCCCGGAAACCGATCTTTTGGTAAAGCGCCTGAGCCGCCTGGTTTCCGCTGCGGACTTCCAGAAAAGCCACCCGCACTTTCAGCCGCTTCGCCGTATCCATGATCCGTCCGAGCAACGCGCTGCCGATGCCCCGCCGGCGATACTGATCGCGAACGGCGACGTTGTTGATGTGTAACTCACCCGCCGATTCACGCGCGACGATGTAACCCGCGATACGCTGATGTTCGATGATCGGTGCTCGTGCTACACGCGCCGTCAGCATCAGATCGCGGTTTGTACCCTGGAGCTCCGCGTAGTAAGCCGCCCACCCCCAGCGACTCAAGCCCGACGTCTCTTCGATCTCCACGACTTCGAGCAAATCGTGCTCCGTCATACGCGTGATCATGATTTCGCCGGTTGCTGGTCGCATTAAGCCTTGAGTTGGGCGTCCGCAGGACGAACGTAAATTGCGCGCAGGGCGAAGGGGTTCTCGATTTCGTCTCGTTCGAACCTGGTGAGCGCGAGCCTGGCGACTTGTGAGGCAAGCTTGTCGGTTTGTGTTGCGATCTTCCAGTCGCGACCGTCGGTCATACTTTCGATAAGTTCACGATTCACGATCGCGCCTTCGCCGCACCACGTGATGGTTTCGAGATGTCCATATCGTTCGAACAGTCGCGCGGGCGGGATGTGTGCCGCGTCATCCAGCGCTTCAACGAAGTCTGGCCGCAAAACTGAAAACAACTGGGTAAACACTTCACCGCGTCCGGCGGGCAGCAACGCCACTGACTCCGCCGAAACACCGCCCGAAAGCGCAACTGCGGCGAGCGTCGGAATGCCCGCAGTTGGTCGATCCAGCGTCGCGGCGAGTGCTTTGATCGTTGCGATCCCGATGCGCAGTCCGGTGAAACTTCCCGGACCAGTTGCTACCGCGAATAGATCGATCCCGGGCAATGTGATCCCGGTTTGTGTTAAGAGTTGGTCGACGTCGCCGAGCAGAGTATTCGAATGCGAGATACTCGAGTCGCCGCTGACCACGCCGAGTATTTCCTGGCCGCGTGCAACTGCAACGCTACCGGATAAAGTCGCCGTCTCAACGCTGAGAATTAACGGTAGTGACATCTTCGATCACAAAATCATCGAGCCATAGCTCGCCGAAGATCGGACACGGTGAACACGCATTCGCGACTCTCGTGAATTCCAATACGATCGCTTGCGTTTCGCGCGTGGTGGAGAATTCAAACTGTATTCTCTGCCAATCGCTTGATGGCGTAGGGAATGGTTGCGATGCTCCTAATCTTTGGTCGTTGCCTGCGTCTTTGACGGCGATTGCCGGTGGACCTCCGGTTACGACGTCTTTCGTCTTGACGCCAAAGCTGATGCGATAACGTCGTTCCGGTTCGACGACGATCTTCTGAGTGATCGTCGCCGCCGGCGCATTCCAGTTGCCATTCAATCCGAGCGACAGACTTGCTCGACCACTCAACTTCTGCGATTCGTCTCTGCCAATCTTTGCTTCAGACTTCCCAAAGACGACCCAACCGAACGTGCTGTCCGGCGACGTTAAATCGATCCGGTCTTCAAAGCCGCCGTTCAATATTACCGGCGGTTTCAGCGACGGATCAGTCCGCCACAGTTCAAACGCGTCGCGAAATGCTTTTGCCGCCATCAGCTCCTGCACCAGTTCGCGTCTATTCTCGTCGGAATTTGCCGTGACGAGCAAACGAAACTGTTCGACGCTTTCCTTGCCCTTCCCTTTCCGCGCCAGAAACCGCGCGAAGGCAAACCGATCCTGATCGGTGCTGATCTGAATCAATTGTTCGGCAGTCTTCGCGTCGCCGCGTGAGAATCCCCACGCGAGATCAATGAGGGACGGAGTAAGTTTCTTTCGACTCGCCGCCGCGGCACGAAGATCGGCGAACGCCTCGTTGTACTGACCCAGGCGCAACTTTAGATTCCCGCGTTGCCAGTATGTATGCGCGTAGTAAGGCGCGTAACGGACCGCTTGATCGAATGCGGTCAAGGCAGCACTGGTGTCGCCGGCTTCTTCGCGGGCGCTGCCGAGCTCGAGCCACAGATAGTCGTCGCGGTAACGCAGACGCGACGCGATCTCGAAACTCCTCCTCGCCTCGCGCGGGTCATGGAGTTGCCTAAACAGCCGACCACGCGCACGGTGAACTTCAGCGTCCGCAGGCGCCAGCGCTATTGCCTGGTCCGCCGCCGGGATCGAACTCGCAGCGACAGCGTACCTGGCGAGCAGTCGCGCGTAACCGAATCGAGCTGCTGTCCGCATGAGCAGCAGACAGCAGACGATGCCGAGCAGTGCAACTACGCTGCGCAGTAACACGGATTCAATTTGATTAGTCTTTAGTTGGACGGACCGCTGGGATTAATCTGGTCGTCCGTGAAAAAGAGTGGCGTCAACCCCGCGGCTGTGCCGGCGGCGACGATTGCGATAAACGCCGGGACACCGAGCCCGGATGAGCCGCCCGCAGTGTCCGGCGGAACGCCGCCGCTCCTGCAAACGCCCTGGCCAACAGCAGGCGCCGTACCCGGCTGGTAACGCATCTCCAGATCGCCACCACTAGCTGGGTTGGTTTTACCCTGGCTGCCCTGGTCGGTTGCAACCTCGCCGGTCGCGTTCTTTTGTGCATTCACCTTCACGCACCCGAACATGACGAGCGCTTTAAAGTTACCTTGATCGTCGAACGTCAGAACGACTTTGCTGTTGGGGCTGATCTCGACGGAGCCGAGTGGACCAAGATTCACGGTGGCCGATTGATCCGCACCGGTCTCGAGTGTCGCACCGCTGAGAATTGAAGCGCCGGTTGACGCACTCAACCCGTTGACCTGGATCGGCGAATTGTTACTGGTGGTCAGTCTGCCTACGACCTGGGCGGTGATCGGTATCGCTGTGGTGGCGACGGTTGGTTCGGCAAGTCCGACTTGAAGACCAACCTGCACAATGGAGAAAAGTACTAACGCCGCAATTGCTCTGGGACCATTACGTCGTTTAAGGCTCATCCAGTCCATCCCTTCTCAAGAGAAACAACACACAGCAACTCGTGCGCCATTCATTGCGACGAAGTCTACTGTTGTTGCAGCCGTGGGTCAATAACTTTCTTATTCAGCGAAGCCGTCGCGATCGCAATCAACACGACGAAGATCAGCGCGTTGCTCATCATGTGCAAACCAAAATCTACGAGGCTATGGACCACAACTCCGGCGATCCCGAGTAGCGCGCCGAACCGCAGCGCGCGAAGCTGTCCGTGATCGTGTTTCAAGTTTGTCCGCGCGACGCGCGTGACGTTTACCGCAAACCAAATTCCGATCAGAAAACCGATCAAGCCGCCGCTCGACAACAGTTCGAGATACTCGTTGTGGGCTTCCTGCGGCGTGAGACTTCCCGACGCATCGTGAAATGCAGTGATCGCAATCCAGTAACCGCCCAATCCGGCGCCTGCGATCGGGTGCGCCGCAAACATCTTCAGAGTTGCGCGCCAGATCTCATTTCTGCTCGCGCCGTCACGCGTGGTGTCGTCACCCACAAAGTGTGTGCCCGCCGATTCGATGTTTGTCACCAGCCTGTCGCCGCCAACCCACAACGTGCCTAACAGAACCGCCGACACGACGCCCGTCAACACCGCCGTTCTAAACACGACGCGCGGACGAAGGATCCACAACGTCGCGATCAGGACCTGCGTGAACATTGCCAGGATCCCGCCGCGCGAGTTGGACAACACCAGCGCGATCCAGATCGGAAACAAAAGCGCGATGTAGATCAGAATCCGATCCATCCGAACGCCTCGCGCCAGAATGACGCCGATTCCCAAGCCGAACGCCATCTCCATCAGATACGCGAAATGGTTCTTGTTAAGAAACTGTCCGTATCCCTGGTTCTGTTTCAGCAGCGGCAACACGAAGCCGATCTCCTGATGTTGCGTGGCCTGCCGTACGATCCCGAAGATCGCACTTGCAACTGCCACCGCAATCACCACGTGGATCAAGATCGACATCCGCCGCTCTTCGTTCGCGTAGCGATAGAACAGGGCGAGACACACGGTCAGCGCAAGAATCTGGAGCACGAAGAACCGTGTTTGATACGGATCGGCGCTAATCGCGTCCCACGGCGGAACTCCCGCGAGCGCAGGATCATTGCTCAACCCCAACGGAATCGTTTGGAACGAAGCGAACGCCGCCAGCGCCAGCATCGGCAACAAAATCGACCATGGCCCAACGTACGTC
>DATANW010000186.1:0-3900 GCA_036266055.1 Pyrinomonadaceae bacterium
CTTTTCGATCTTCACCAGAAAGCCTTTGAACTCGGGCGTGTAGGCGTTCGGATCGATTGCTGCCGGTGACAGTTGATTTGCCGTCATCATCGACGTCCTGCCCGCATCTTCGGCAATGCCGCGATAGCCCCAGTGAATTGGGATACCGATCTGATAGGTTTTCTTGCCGTCGATCATCATCGGCTTAATGCGTTTGGTGACCATCGCTTTCGCGACGTACTGTCCCCGAGCGCTGGTTACCTTTACTTTCTCGCCGCCGGTAATTCCCATCTCGTCCGCGAGTTGGGCCGGCACTTCGACGAAAGGTTCAGGCACCAGCTCCACGTTCATCTGATTGTTCTTGGTCCAATAGTGGTAGTGCTCGGTCAGCCGATACGTGGTGCAGACGACATTGAACCCCTGGTCCGGCGTGCCGAGCTTGTCCATATCGGAGGTGAACTTTTTCGCCACCGGATTATTCGACTGTTGCGGGTGTAAAGGATTGGCAATCGGGCTTTCGACCGGTTCGTAGTGTTCCGGAAACGGTCCATCAGCAAACGCGGCCAGCGGCGCAAAGATACGGCCCACACCCTCGGGGTTCATGATGAACGGGCCCATGTGATCCGAAGGTTTCGAATCGACTTTGAAATCGGGAACGTCGTTGCCGACCCATCGCTGTTGCGCCTCGTTCCACCAAACTTGTCGCCGTTCCGGGTCCCAGGGTTTGCCATTAAGGTCGCAGGATGCACGGTTGTACAGAACGCGCCGATTGGCGGGCCACGACCAGCCCCAGTTCGGATAAATTCCGAGTCCCGACGGATCGTCGGTGTTGCGTCGTTGCATTTGCGCACCCGCTTCAGTCCACGATCCGGAGTAGAGCCAATTACCGCAGGAAGTGGTCCCGTCGTCTCGTAACCACGCAAATCCCGGAAGCTGCTGTCCGGCTTTAATGGTTACGCCCGGTTGGAGTGGATCCGTCAGATCGGCAAGCGCCTTGCCGTTGATCTCTTTCGCGACTTCCGCAAGTGAAGGATTCGTCGGAGTCGTGTAGGGCCACGCGAGATTCAGAATCGCATCGGGGAACTTGCCGCCTTCCTTCTGGTAAAGCTCCCTCACTTTTAAGAAGATGCGCGCAAGTATTTCCTGATCGACTTTCGCTTCACCGGGTGGCGGCAAGGCCACGTATTTCCATTGCAGCCAGCGCGCGGAGTTCACAAACGTGCCGTCCTTCTCGGCAAAACCTGCGCCCGGTAAACGATAGACCGTCGTATTAATATTCTTCATTTGCTCGGGTGTAGTGCCCGGAGCTTTCCAGAACTCTGCTGTCTCCTCCGCAAAGAGTTCGCAAACAACGAGGAAGTCAGCTTTCTTCAACGCCTCGATGTTCTTGCGCGAGTTTGGACCGATCGCCACTCCGTTCATGCCAAAAGCAAACAGGCCCTTGACCTTCCCGGCATACATCTCGTCCCACATCTCGGTCCATGAGAACTTGCGATCGATCTTCGGCAGGTAGCTGTAGTTAAAGTCGTTCTCCTTTTTGGCCGAATCGCCGTAGAGGGCCTTCAGAAACGACGTCATAAACTTCGGCGTGTTGGACCAGTAGTTATACGAGTCCCATTCGTTTGGCTTCGACGGAGTCGGCGTCGTGCGTTTATTGAAGGTCGCAAGGTCCGTATCTAATGGCTGCGGGATCTTGAGGTACCCGGGGAAGATATCGAACACGCCGCCCATATCGGTTGCGCCCTGAATGTTTGAATGTCCGCGCAAAGCATTCACGCCGCCGCCGGAACGTCCGACGTTTCCCAGAAGCAGTTGCAACATCGCCGCGGTGCGAATGATTTGCGTCCCGAAAGTGTGTTGCGTCCAACCGACGGCGTAGATGATCGTCGCCGCTTTTTTCATGTCGCCGTCTTTGCGAATAGACGTGAACAGATCGGCGGCTTTCAGAAACTGATCTTTCGGAATACCGGTGATGCGCTCGACCATCTCCGGCGTGTACCGCGAGTATTGCTGCTTCAGTAACTGGAAGACAGAACGCGGATGTTGCAGCGAAAAATCGTAAGCAACGTTCGGAGGAAGCATTGGCGGGGGCTTGGTCCCACCTTGCGCAGAAGCACCTACTGGACCTGCTGCCTGATGTCCACCGCCTGTAGCCTCTCCGCCCTTGGCCGGAGTCGAAGGCTGCGAGGTAACCTGTTTGGACTTGCTCTCAAAATTCGTCGCCGGTTGTTGACCGGCTTTCCTCTGTTCACCGGTGACTTCACTTGACGTCCGGCCAGCCGTAGCTGATGGTTGCGTCGCGGACCCGGTTCCCGCGGTAGTTGCCGGCGTTGCTGGTCCAACGTTACCGCCCGCTTCGTAATTCCACGACTCTTTGTCGTAAGTCTTACCGTCAAACCCCGAAAACAATCCGTCTTCGGGCAGTTTGAATCCCTCTTTAACGATGAAAGCGGCGTTGGTCCAGTTGACGAGGTAATCTTTCGCGATGCGATTGTTTTGAATCGCGTAATTGATCAGCCCGCCGAGAAAAGCGATGTCACTGCCGGCGCGGATTTGTAAGAAGAGATCGGCCTGAGAGGCTGTGCGAGTGAAGCGCGGATCGACGACGATCATTTTGGCGTTGCGATGCAGCTTCGCTTCAACCGGCCACTTGAAGCCACACGGGTGGTTCTCGGCCGGATTTCCACCCATGATCAACATCATGTCGGTGTTCTTGATGTCGATCCAGCCGTTGGTCATTGCACCGCGTCCGAAGGTGGGCCCCAAACTGGAGACCGTCGGACCGTGTCAAACCCGGGCCTGCGTTTCGAAGTAGCAGACCCCCATGCTGCGCATGGTCTTGACCGCCAGAAAGTTCAGCTCATTAGTGTCAGTGCAGCCGCCGATCCAACCGATTGTTTCCAAACGATTGACGGTGTAGCCATCCTTATCTTTATCGACGAACGTTGCGTCGCGTGTTTTCTTCACCCAGACGCCGATCTCGTTGACCGCCTGGTCCCACGAGATGTCTTCCCAGTCAGTGGCGCCGGGACGGCGCACCTGCGGCTTCAACAAGCGCCGTGGGTTGCTGATCTCCTGCTCCAGCGAAGCACCTTTCGGACACAACGTCCCACGATTGATCGGATGATCGGGATCTCCTTCGACGTGGACGACTTGCGGTATTGCGTTCTTCGCTTTATCGCCGAGCGTGTGAATGATTACGCCGCAGCTTACCGAGCAGTATGGACAGGTGCTGCGCGTCTCACTCGTACGCTCAATTTTCAGCCCTTGTGTTTGCGCGTATACGGGACCGAGGCTGAACCCAAAGACACTAACACCCGCACCTCCGATCAAGGTTGTCTTGATGAAGGTTCTTCTGGAGACATCCATAACAAATACCTCCGCTCCAGCTTGACGAAGTTTTTACCTGGTCGTGGGGGATAAATTAGAAGGGGTTACGGGCAAAATCTAGGCCCATCCACGGCAAAAGTCAACAGCAATTTAGGCCGTTAACTAAAACACAACTGCGTCATACGCCAACGAGGTTCAGTTCGATCTTCTTGTACCCATGTTCGCGCGCCCAAAGGTCGAGCGGCGCAGAGTAAATCTCATCCACCAACGGCACTGCATGCCCGAAACGAGTCAGATCTATTCCCTTGATGTAATGTTTGCATGAATCGCACGCTTCGATCCGTACGTAATCGAACTCGGGCGATTGGAAGTAGCCGAGTTTGGCCGGTCGCTCCTCGCCACAGTTGGCACAGACCACACGTCGAAATTCCCACGAGCACAGACAGCTCGCACACAGCAGATCGCGATTGCCGCTTTCCGCGTTGCGCTCTTTACTCTGAAGAAAGCTAACCTGCGGCTTGCCGCCACAGAAAGGACACGAGCGTTCACCGCCGGCAAGCTCACGGCCGGCCGGAGGCGTTCCCGTTTCTG